>CACZPK010000085.1 GCA_902783035.1 Oscillospiraceae bacterium | reverse complement strand
GTTCTCGCCGTCAACGATGGCGAGAACCTCGTCGAACGTCACGTCGTCGCCCGCCTCGACGGGCAGCTTCTCGATAAACAGCGTGTAGCCCTCCGCGACGTTGTACTGCTTACCGCCGGTAACGATGATAGCCTGCATGTGGTTGTTGCACCTCTTTCCTTAATTACGGACTCGCTCTCGGGGGCGGACGGCAAACCGGCACGGATTGCCGACGCTTTCGGCCCATTCAAAGCGGCTTTCCTAGTATAACGGTGTGGACATGCTTTGTCAAGATATTTTTGCATGCTGTATGAAAATTTTTATTCCCGCTCTTTTACGCTGCCCAACGGTTCGGTGGGCTTTGCGTATGCAATCGCGGCAGAGCCGTATTTTGCACGGATCTTCGCCATCGCACCCTCCAGTGCTTCCTGCTTTTCCTGCGTCGCAGGCGGAGCGCCCAACAGGTCGAGCTGCTCGTAGGTTTCCTCCCGGTCGGTGAGATGGATCGCCGTTACGGACAGCAATCGTACGGGAGTCGGCGCTTTCCATGCGCCTTGCAACAGCTCCAGCGCCGCGTCTTCGATTTCCTTCATCAGGTGCGTTGAGTGGGGGAGCAGTTTTTGACGCGAAAGGTTCCGAAACTGATTATCCCGCAATCCAACCTGTACGCCGCCGCAGTAGAGGCCATGCCGGCGCAGACGCATTGCGACCGAGTCGCTCAAAAGCGCGACGCCGGTTTTCAACTCGTCCCATTTTGTAAGATCACGGCGGAAGGTGGTGGAATTGCCGACAGACTTGACCGGCTCGCGCTCATCCGCGGCTCGCACGGGCGCATTGTCCATCCCGTTTGCGTAACGGTAGAGTTGCGTGCCCAGCTTACCCATCAGCGTTTCGAGCATCTCCTCGCTGCACGCCGCCAGCTCGCCGATGGTATGGACGCCATACTTGCCCAGCACAGCGCCGGCTGCATGTCCGACGTACAGCAGATCACCCACGGGCAGGGGATAGACGATCTTTTGCCATCCGTCCGGCGGGATAACGGTGGTCGCGTCCGGCTTTTTGTAGTCGCTGCCGAGCTTGGCAAATACCTTATTAAATGATACACCAACCGAGATCGTCAACCCCAGTTCGCGTTTGATACGTGTGCGGAGCATGTCGGCAAGCGCTTTTGCGTCTCCGCCGAAAAGGTGCAGCGAACCGGTTACGTCCAGCCAGCTCTCGTCGATACCAAACGGCTCGACGAGGTCGGTATACTCATAATAGATCGCATTGACTTTCTTGGAATATGCGGCATAAAGACCGTGATGCGGCGGCAAGAGAACAAGTCCGGGACATTTTCGCTGCGCCTGCCAAATGGTTTCCGCCGTTTGTACGCCGCATCGCTTCGCGGGTTCGTTCTTGGCCAGAATGATGCCGTGGCGCTGCTCCGGGTCACCGCACACGGCAACGGGTACGTCACGCAGTTCCGGGTGGGATAGCAACTCGACGCTGGCATAAAAGCAGTTGAGGTCACAATGCAAAATGACACGGCTGTCGCTGCTTACCATCGCACTCGCCCCCTTTGCCTACAGTATAGCACATAGCAGCAAATAGAACAAGTGTTTTATGAAAAAGAAACGATACAGTTCGACTGCCGATCAACCCTCGTCCTCGATGTCCGCTTCCGCCAGGGCACCAAAATACTTTTCCCGCGTTTCCTGATATTTGCGATTGTAGGCTTCGTCCGTGCCCTGATGGAGCTGGTGGATGTATTCGTGATGGTTGCTCATGATGGAACTGTCCGAAAGAGAGAGCGTATAGACGCCGAGGTTGGAGCACTGGTCGGAGATACGTTCAATGTTGACCAGAATATCGAGGAAGGTAAGGCCTGCGTAGATCGTGCACTTGCCATCCCTCACGCGCTTGACATGGTTGTTGCGCAGCGTAGCGACCAGATCGTCCACGACCTCCTCAACCGGTTCGATGCGCCGTGCCGCGCGCATATCGAGGGCGCGGAACCCCTGACAGGCATACCCCATGATCTCGTCGAGCGCGTTGCGCAGCACACCCAGCTCGCGCAGCGCCATGCCGGAGAACTGTGCACCGCGTTCACGCAGCTCTTGTGCATTCTCGGTCAGGTTGACCGCATAGTCGCCGATACGCTCGAACTCGGAGAAACACTGGATGTAATAGTTGAGCAGCTCATTGCCGTTGCCCAGCGTCACATGCGGCGATAGTTTGATGAGATAGTTGTCCACTCGGTCGGCGAGCAGGTCAATGCGTTCCTCATTTTCGTTGATGACGTCAACGGTATGCTGATCGTAGTTTTGCAGCACATCCATTGCACTGAGGACAGCGTCATGGGAGAGCTTTGCCATGGTGGAAATGGCGCGGGAGGCACCGGAGAGCGCCAATGCCGGGGAAGAGAAGAACTTTTCGTCCAGCAGCTCCAGCTCCCGTTCCACGCTGACGCCGATCTGTGCATCGTCCTTAACCAGTACGCAGGAAAGCTTTTCAAACCGTCCGCATACAGGCAGCAATACAATGGCGCATGCAAGGCGGAACACCGTGTGGACATTGGCAATGCCGCCCGAGGTCAGCGTGCGATTCCACAGCGCATCCAGCATGCCCGTCCGCGTCAGCACAAACATGGTGAGGATGATGAGCAGCGAGCCGGTGATATTGAAGAGAATATGCACCACGCCGGTGCGTTTGGCATCCGCTTTTGATCCGATGGAACAGACAATGGCGGTGGTTACGCAGTCGCCGATGTTGACGCCGATGATGATGGGCCATACCGCGCCAAAGGTCAGCACGCCTGTCATGGACAGCGCTTGCAGGATACCGATGGTCGCAGACGAGCTCTGGATCAGGAATGCTACGCCCGCGCCGGCAAGGAAGCCCAGCACCGGCGTATCCGCAAGGCTGACAAAAGTATGGGCAAAGGTTTCGGAGCTGGAGAGCGGGCTGACTGCCGCCGTCATATTGAGCAGGCCCGTGAACAGGATGCCGAAACCCATCAGGATTTGCCCCACGATGCCGGAGTGGCGGGTTTTGACAGCCATGATGAGAATAATGCCTGCAATTGCAGCAAGCGGTGCCAGTGTCGAAGGCTTAAACAGGTCGATCCATGATGCACCGCCGCTGCTGTTGAGGTCGAGCAGACGGATAATCTGGCCGGTAATCGTCGTACCAACATTGGCGCCGATGATGACGCCGATGGACTGGTGCAGTGTAATAACCCCCGCGCCGACCAGACCCGAAGTCAACACGATGGCAGCGGTGGAACTCTGAATGACAGCAGTGACGACCAGACCGAGGAAGAAACCGACCAGCGGGTTGTTCGTTACCTTTTCCATGGCGCCCTTGAGTGCGCCAGAGGAGCTTTCCTTCAGCCCGTTTCCCATCAGGCGCATACCGTAGAGGAAGAGCGCAAGACCGCCGAAAAGCGAGATCACATTAAAAATCGTCATGGTTCAGACGTTCCCTTCTTATAAATCGAGTGTAATCCGCAATTTTCATCAAATACTATAATAGCAGAAACGGCTGCGCTTTCCAAGAGTGTTTTCATGAAATATGTACCAAATTGCGCTATTGCAAATTTCCCCGCATATGCTAAAATGATAAATGGAAGAATTCTGGAGGAAAGCCTATGTATCAGAATACACGTCCTATCGGCGTTATTGATTCCGGCGTTGGCGGTTTGACCGTTGTGCGCCAGATCCAGAGGCTCTTGCCCGGCGAGGATATCATCTTTTACGGCGACAGCGCCAACGTCCCCTATGGCAACCGCAGCGCAGACGAGATCTTTGCGCTGACGATGCGGATGCTTCGCTATCTGGAGGCGCGGGAGGTCAAGTGTGTTGCCATCGCCTGTAACACGATCTCTTCGTTGGCCGAACGCCTGCGCCCTGAGTGCCCGTTTCCGCTCATCAGCATAGTCGAGAGCGGTGCGGATTACGTCGCGCGCGAGAAATTACCCCTCGTCGGCGTGTTTGCCACGGAATTTACGGTTTCTACAGGTGTTTACGAAACCCGTATCCATGCCGGGAATCCGGAGTGTGAGGTGGTTTCCAGAGGATCGCCCGACCTTGCGGCGCTCATCGATAAGGGAGATTTTAACCAGTCCGCTATCAATGACGAGATTACCGAGCAGCTGGATGTGATCCTTTCCCGCGCGCCGGTCAAGGATCTGGTGCTTGCATGCACACATTTTCCCATTGTGGAGGAGAATTTCCGCCGCTGTTTTCCGGAACTGCATCTCATCGATCCTGCGGAGCAGCAGGCGATCGCGGTAAAGAATATGCTTGTTTACCGCACGCTGACCAACCCGCAAAACCGCGGCAAGCTCCACATTGAAACATCGGGTGAGCCGGAAGTTTACTCCGCTATTGCGAAGATGCTGCATCTCTATGGCCCGGAGGATTGTAAAGTAATATCACTTGCTTAATCGAAATATTTATAACGATACATATGAATCAACAGGCTCTTTCGTTTGGACGGCTTTTGCCGCGGTCACGAAGGTGCCTGTTGCTTTTTGGGTTCAAATTCTTTCTTGCTATCTGCGCGGCTAAGCTGAGCGCTCAGGAGCAGCAGAAACGGAAAGAGCATCATGCCCAAGACTCCGTAAGACTGAAAGCCCAGATACATTGCAAGAAGCGACGCGATGGGCGGCAATCCTGCCTGCGCACCCAGCAGACGCGGCTCCAATACACTTCGTACCGACAGCGTGACAAGATAGAGCGCAAGCAGCAGTATGGCCTTCGGAATATTTTGAAACAACAGTGCCGAGGCAGCCCACGGTACCAGCACCGTGCCCGCACCGAACACGGGCAGCGCATCAATCAGTGTAATCAGAACCGACAACAGCAAAGCATAGGGCTGGTGCAAAAACCAGAGGCCGAGCAGCAGCTCGGCAAACGTCACGGCCGAAAGCATCAATTCCGCGCGCATCCAATGTTCGGCAGAGTTGACAACGCCTCTGCGCAAGCACTGCATTCCTTGCAATACATTGGAAGGTAGATGCGTTCTTGCCAACATGCACAGCATTGGCATGGCTGATGATGTAAAGTAAATAGCCAGTACACATGTGGCAGTGCCAAGCAGGATGCGCGGCACCGCTGCGGCAGCAGTGGCGAGTAGCGCCGGCACGCGCCCGATCAGCCTGCCCAGCAGGCCGCCCGCATCGGAAGCAAAACGGTTCAGGTTGTCCGCCAGCTGCTCCCGCAGCCACGGCGGACAGGCTGCACAGTATCGCATAATGCGTTCCGAGAGGTCTGCAAGCGTTTCGGGAATGACATCGAGCAACGCGGGGGCACGCAACAGTAAGGCATATGCCTCGCCGGACAGCGCATTGCCCAGCAGAGACAGCAGCCCACCGAGCAAAAACAGCAGGAACAGCGTTAGCACCAGGGATGAGAAGCCGCGTCGAAAATGCAGCCGGCGCTGCAAATAGCATACGGCAGGCTCCATGGCGGCCGCAGCCGCCAGTGCAATCAAAAAAGGCAGCAGCCATGGCAGCAGATACCGCAGCGCAACATGAAACAGCCCTGCGGCGGCAAAGGCGGCAGCGGTGCGGAGCAGAAACCGGGTCAGTCGGGCGTCGGACATGATACTCCTTTCAAAAAAGCGCTTGTCAAGGCGTATACTCTGTGTTAGGATGGTGTCATACAAAGACAAATGACCGCGGAGGAAATACAAACATGCGAACGTCAAAATATTTTCTGGTAGCGTCTGAGGTCTTGCCAGAGGTGATTCTCAAGGTTGCAGAGGCAAACCGGATGCTGCGTGCGGGGGAGGTACACACCGCGCAGGAGGCGGCACGGGCGGTGGGGATCAGCCGCAGTGCATATTACAAGTACCGCGATGCGGTGCAGCCTTTTACCGATATGCGCACAGAGCACATTGTGACGTTTTACGCGCTGCTCAAGAACAACCCCGGCGTCCTGTCCAACCTGCTCTCTATTTTTGCCGCATCGGGCGCAAATATACTGACCATCAACCAAAGCATACCAACCAACGGCTGCGCCGCTGTAACCGTTTCGGCAGAAACAAGCGCTATGAACGAGTCTGTGGAAAGACTGATTGCGGACGCTTCCGGCCTGAACGGCGTGGTGCGCTTTGAGATACTGGCCGGCTGACACCCTTTTCTCATCAGGTTCATAACATGGGTTGGCGGAGCATTCTGCCAATCCATGTTGATTTAAGAAGGGATTCCCATGAGCCTGATCGTGCAGAAGTTTGGGGGAAGCTCGGTCGCCGACGCGGAAAAGCTGCTGCACATTTCCCATATCATCCGGACGTCCCGCGGCGCAGGCGACGACGTTATTGTTGTCGTTTCCGCGCAGGGGAATACGACGGACCAGCTGATCCGAAGGGCAAAGAGCGTCGCATCACAGCCCGACGCGCGGGAACTGGACGCCCTGCTTGCCACAGGTGAACAGGCGTCGGCTGCGATGACGGCAATGGCGCTGCAATCGCTCGGCGTCCCTGCGGTTTCGTTGGGTGCGTGGCAGGTGCCGATCCGCTCCGGCGGAGAGCATGGAGACGGCTGCATCGAGGACATCGGGCGTGAACGCATCGAGAAGGAGCTTGCCGCAGGCCGCATTGTGGTTGTAGCCGGCTTTCAGGGGCTGGACCGGAACGGAGACCTGGCAACGCTGGGACGCGGTGGATCGGATTACTCGGCTGTTGCGCTGGCGGCGGCATTTCATGCGGCGCGCTGCCTGATCTACACCGATGTGGATGGCGTTTATACCGCCGACCCGCGGATCTGTCCCACGGCGCGCCGTCTGGCACGCGTTTCCTATGCGGACATGTACGCGCTGGCGCGCGCGGGCGCACGGGTGCTGCATGACAAATGCGTCGCACTGGCACAGGCAAAAGGCGTGGAGCCTGAGGTGCTTTCCTGCGTAGCAGGCAGCTGCGGTACACGCATTGTGCCGTCGGCACAGCGATTGCGCGGCGTAACCGGCGTGACGCGCCGAATCGGTGCGCATGACACCTACGCGGCGGTCACACTGGTCGGCGGGGCACTGCCTTCGCTTGAGCTGGAAAAGCGCGCGATCCTTGCCCTGAACGCAGCGAATATTGTCGTTCACGGCATTGACGCAGGGGAACGGACGCTGACGCTCTACGTCGAGCCGATCCGCGCGGATGAAGCGGTTCGCTGCATTCATGATGCGGTAATCATATGATGTTGCGATTTAACGCAAAAAGGCGCGGGCAGTAAAAGCCCGCGCCTTATGCGCAATGTCTTGCAGTTCAATATGTGTCGATGGGCGGCTTGACCGTGTCAGGCAGGGGACAGACATAGTGCCCGCCGTTGCGCGCAACAACCTCTGCCTTTGCAGCGGCAACCGCATCCGGCTCCGCCATCGTGCGGATGGCTGACAGCGCCAACATTTTCGCCGCTGTCAGCATGCCCTTTGCGCCGAGACTGCTGCCGACCTGACCGCACATCTGCCAGGTATGGGCGATGTTGCCGAGACAGGCAGACGCCACCAGCAAATTCACGCAGGGAACGGCACAACCTACGTCGCCCACATCGCTCGATCCGGCACTGAAGGATATGTCGGCGGGGGAGAACGGCTTTACCTCCGTATCCAGCGGGCGCTCCCAGCGGCTTTTCCAGTCCTCGCCGAAGCTTTTGCGCAGTTCGGAGCGGATAACCTCTTTCGTATCGTCATCATAGGATTCAAGGAATGCCTTTGCAAGCGCAAAGTCACTCTCATCCCAGACGGGGGCGCCGATCTCTTCCATGGCGCTGCTGACGATCGGGGAAAGCGCCAGATTGGGGAGGTACTCCGTGAACGCCATTGCCAGCTCCGGCGTGACGGTGGTTCCCGTCATCATCGCGGCGCCTTCCGCCACACGTACGACGCGCTCGTAAAGCTCCTTGACGTCAGCAACCCAGGGAGCGCGAACTTCGTAGCGCACCGTCGCGCGGTCCGGCACAACATTGGGTGCGGTGCCGCCCGCGTCAATGTAGGCGTAATGGATGCGCGCCTCGGGTATCATGTGCTCGCGCAGATAGTTACAGCCCACACTCATCAATTCCACAGCGTCAAGTGCGCTGCGCCCAAGATACGGCGTTGCGCCCGCATGAGACGCGCGCCCCTTGAAATAGAAGTTGGCGCCCATAATGGCATTGTTGTGCGTGGAATCCACCATATTGCGGTCCGAGGGGTGCCAGGCGTAGATGAAATCGCAGCGGTCGAACAGACCGGCGCGCGCCATAAACTGCTTGGCGCCCGCGCCCTCCTCGGCGGGGCAGCCGTAGTAAATCACGGTGCCGGGCTTGTCCGCGGCAATCAGGTATTCCCGCAGCGCAACCGCCGCCGCAAGCGCCCCCACACCGAGGCAGCAATGCCCGCAGCCGTGTCCGGGCGCATCCTCCGTCACAGGGGACTTGATTGCACAGCCGGCCTGCTGGCTCAGCCCGTCCAGCGCATCAAACTCACCGAGAAAGCCGACGGTCATGCCGCCTTCGTCCGGTCGGTTGGTGAATACGCCATAAAAACAAGTGGGAATGTCCGCTGCCCCCTCGGTTACCTCAAACCCGTATTGGCGCAGTACGCGGCACAGCAGCGCCGCGGAGCGCGTCTCGTGATAGGGAAGCTCGGCGTAAGCAAAGATGCGGTCACGCAGGGAAACAACGTCCTCCGCGATATGATCCACACGTTCGATGACAAACTGCTTTTCGTCCATGTTTGGCCTTTCTTAAAACAGAACTTTGTTGAGAAAATCACGGCATCGCTCGGTCTTTGTGTGCTCAAACAGTTCCTCCGGCGTACCTTCTTCGGCAATCAGACCCTCGTCAATGAATAACACGCGGTCACTCACACGCTTGGCAAAGCCCATTTCATGTGTCACAATCAGGATCGTCATGCCGGAGCGCGCGAGCTCGCCGATGACGTCCAGCACCTCTTTTACCATCTCGGGGTCGAGGGCGGAGGTCGGCTCGTCAAAAAGAATCACCTTTGGTTCCATGGCCAGTGCGCGCACGATGGCAAGGCGCTGCTTCTGCCCGCCGGAGAGTCGAGTTGGGTATTCGTCCCGCTTGTCGTAAAGGCCAACGCGCCTGAGCAGATCTTCTGCCGTCTGACGCGCCTGCTCTTTGTCTATGTGCTTTTCCAGCACGGGTGCGAGCGTGATGTTGTCGATGACCTTCAGGTGCGGAAACACGTTGAAGTGCTGAAATACCATGCCGATTTGCTGACGGAACGCGTCGATTTTCACTTTTTTGCCGGTGATTTCCTGACCGTCGAAGATGATACGCCCGGAATCCGGCGTTTCCAGCAGATTCAGGCAGCGCAGGAATGTGCTCTTGCCGCTGCCGCTGGCGCCGATGATGCTTACGACCTCGCCCTCGCAGATCGTTTGGCTAACGCCGCGTAAAACCTGCAATCCACCGAAACTCTTGTGCAGATCCTCGACGACGATGAGCTTTTTCGTCCGATCAATCATTGCGGCGCATCCTCCTCTCCACGAGTTTCATGCCGCCCGAGAGTACGGTGGTCATCGCCAGATAGATCATGCCGGAGATCATCAGGGTCGGAATGGTGATGAACGTTGCCGACTGCACGGTCTTGAACGCCGTTGTAACCTCCATAATGACGAAAATGGAGGCGAGGGACGCCTCTTTGATCATGACAATGAACTCGTTGCCAAGTGCCGGCAGAATGTTCTTGATCGCCTGCGGCAAGATGATGCGCGTCATCGTGTGGCGTGCCGTCATGCCAAGGCTGCGCGCAGCCTCCGTTTGCCCGCGGTCGACCGCCTGAATGCCCGCACGTATGACTTCCTCGACATAGGCGCTGGCATTGACAACCAGCGCCATAACGATACAGGTGCGGTCACTCAGCTCAAAGGGCAGATATTTGGGCAAGAAGAAATAAAAAAAGTAGATCTGCAGCAGGGCAGGCGTTCCGCGCAGTACCCAAACATACAGCCGGATGGCCTCCTGTGCGATGCGAAATCGTGAAAGGCGGGCAAAACTCAACAGTGTTCCCAGCAGTGTGCCGAACAGCACCGTCACCGCAGCGATGTAGAGTGTGCCCCAGATGCCCTGTATGTAAACGTAACCGTATTTTGCCCAGATCGCGGCAATGGTTTGAAACATGGCTTCTTACTCCTGTCGAAGCCCCGGGAAGAAGAACTCCCGGGGCTTTTTGTTTTGTTCGGCTTACAGGCCAAGGGACGCGGCATACTGGGAATACTGGTCATACCACTCGTAGAATACCTCGCTTGCCGCCATCTCGGCAATGATTTCATTGATCTTTGCCAGCAGCTCATCTTCACCCTTCTTCATGGCGACGACTTCGCCGAGGTATTTATCTTCCACGTCAAAGGCATAATCGGCAAGCACCAGACCGCAGTTGGCATTGGCGTTGATGTAGTTGTTGGCAAACGAGAATGCCGTCACCGCGGCGTCAGCCTTGCCCTCGCTGACCATCAGGAACACATCGTTGGTGGAGGAGGCGTACTTGACTTCCTTGCACGGTCCGCCGTAGGTCTCCCACAGGAACTGCTGCAGCGACCCCTGCTGCACCGCGACAACCTTGTCGCTGAGGTCCGCGACGGTCTTGACCGTATCCGCGAGGTCGGCACGCACCACAAAGCCATAACCACTGTCGTCGTCGCGGGGAATGAAATAGGAGTCGGAGAGGTTCATATTCTCCGCACGGTCGGCCGTATACGCCAGCGCGGAAACGGCGAGGTCATACTTGCCTTCCGCGACGCTCGCCTGTACCGTGGTAAAGTCCAGCGGTACGATCTTGAGTTCCACGCCCAGCTTTTCGGCGATGAGCTTCATGAATTCCACATCAGCGCCGACGTACTGTTCGTCACCCTGCTTGGAGGGGTCGATAAACTCATAGGGAGCAAAGTAAGGTTCTGTTGCAATGGTGACGTAACCGCGCGCGAGGATTTCTTCAAGACGATTCGCCGCTGCACCGGCCGCGGGAGCGGGTGTCTCCGCGGCAGACGACTGTGCGGCAGGCGCTTCTGCGGGCGCGGAAGGCGTCTCCGTCTGCTTACCGCCGCATCCGGTGAGCAATGCCGCCAGCATACATACGCTCAAAATCAGGGAAAATGCTCTCTTCATATCCAAATCCTCCATTCTGCGCGCCCGTTGGCCTAAACGCTTTATCATAGTATAGCGTTAGCGTGGCAGCGCAATAACTTGTGAAAGAATATAGCACGGTACGGCACAACCTGTCAATAGCAAACTTAAACAGAGTAAAGTATCTTGAAAAGCATGGGTTATAGTGATATACTATAAAAGTGAGCACAAAAGGAGGCAAAAAGTTGGCTGCTGCAAGGATCATCGCCGTTGCCGGAAAGGGCGGCGTGGGCAAAACGTCCGTTTCCGCCGCAATGGTGCGTCTGCTGACGCGTGCGAATCCGCAAAAGCGCATTCTGGCCATTGATGCCGATCCTGCTATCGGACTTTCCACCGCGCTTGGCATCGAGCCGGGCCGAACACTGGACGATGTGCGCGGGTTGGTTTCTGTTGAGATTGCAGCGGACCCGGACGGCGCGGAGAATACTCTGGCATCTGTTCGGAGGGTTTTGCTTGCTTCCATACAACACTGCGGCGGGTTTGATTTTTTTGCCATCGGACGACCGGAGGCGGCCGGGTGCTATTGTGCGGTAAACGCCTATTTGAGGCAGGTCATCGGTCTGCTGATCAGCGGTTATGACTGTGTCGTTGTTGATGGCGAGGCGGGCATCGAGCAGGTCAACCGCCGCGTGCTTGAGCGCGTGACCCATCTTATATTGGTGACCGACGCCAGCCGGAAGGGTACGCAGGTTATCAGCACCATCCGGCGTGTGGCGGATGAGCTGACGATGGCAGAATATTACGGCGCGATCATCAACCGTGTCGGAGATCCGGCAACGCTGGAACTTGTCGATACGGGAGATATCCCGGTCCTCGCGGTAATCGGCGAGGATACCAGCCAGGCCGCGTTTGATATTTTGGGGAAAAGCGTTTTTGATTTACCGGATGACGCGGAGATCCTGCGCGGTACGTCGGAAATGCTCAAACGGCTTGCATTATTATAGAAATCATACGGAACAGGGGGAGAGCGATGCACGAACACGCGCACAGCGTCAAAAAGCCTGACGCGCAGGGCAATATTACGCCTCAAGAGCGCACGCGCGCGCTGCTTGCGTATATGATTGAGCACAACGAACACCATTCGGAGGAGCTTGCCGGGTTGGTGGACAGCGTGGAGGGCGCAGCGCGCAAGCGTCTGCTGGAAGCAATCGGCAGCTTCGAGGTGGCAAACGTGCAGCTGCGTGAGGTGCTGGAACTGCTGTAACGGCACTTGCGAAGAAGCAACAGGGAAGGGAGGCATAAGGATGTGTCTTTCCAACGTATATCAGGATGAACAGAGCGAGGATCATCTGCTCGCCTCAGACGTGGCCACCATTGAATCAGATGGCGGTATGGTAACGCTGACTGACCTGTTTGGCCGAAAACTTGCGGTGAAGGGTTTGCTGAAACGGGCCGATCTGGTTGGCGGCGTGGTCATTCTTCAGGTTGATCCCTGAACAGGAATGGACGACGGAAAGGGGAGTGAAGCCGTGGACACCGGGATGGATATTAAGGAGCTTGAGGCGTTTGTATACGTCATAAAGTATGCCGGGTTTTCCCGTGCCGCAAAGGAATTGCATCTGACACAGCCCACCATCAGTACGCATATTGCCTCTCTGGAACGCAAGCTCGGCGTAAAACTGATCGTCCGCACCACCAAGCAGACCCGCCCCTCTGAAGCGGGGCGAATCCTGTACCATTATGCCGAAGAGATTTTGAAGCTGAGAGAGAATGCCGTCAGCGCGCTGGATGATTTTTCTCGGGAAATGCGCGGCACGGTCGCATTGGCAGTGTCGGACGGCGCGGGCCGCGACAAGGTTGAGATTCTGCTTGAAGAGTTTCGCGAAAAATATCCGGAGATCGTGTTCGATGTGCGTTTCGAGAATGACTGCCATGTGCAGGATCTGGTTGCTGCACGCAAGGCGGAGCTTGGCTTTTGCAAGACGTACTGCACGAACCGCCGCTGTGTGTGGCGCACCTTTGTAAATGGCCCAAATGGTGGGCAATATCATGTTCTGAAGAATAAGAACAATGTTCTCCAGCCCATAACGCAGACTTTTTATGACTACATTCTGCCATTTTGCGCAGGCGGGCAGCCATGAAATGCAAGAATTATTTCATTATTTCATGCATTTTTTGATATTGACGCAATTTTTCATTCATGCTATACTGATTACAACGCTAAAAAAGAGGAGAGGGACACCATGTATCGAATCGTAACCAAAAAGGTCTTGACGCCGACGCTCGTACTCATCGAGATCGAAGCGCCGATGATCGCCAAGAAGGCAGAACCCGGTCAGTTCATCATCCTGCGTGTGGATAAGGACGGTGAGCGTATCCCCATCACCATCCATGATTTTAACCGTGAAAAGGGCACTGTCTCAATCATTTACCAGATTGTCGGCGCCACCACCGAAAAGCTCAGCCACAAGGAAGAGGGCGACTACATTCAGGACTTTGTCGGCCCCCTCGGCAACGCCACGGAGATGCCTGGCTGCAAGAAAGTCGCGGTCGTCGGCGGCGGCGTGGGCACCGCCATTGCTTTCCCCGTTGCGAAGAAGCTGCATGAGAGCGGCGTACATGTTGATCTGATCGTGGGATTCCGCAACAAGGATGTTGTCGTACTGGAAGACGAGTTCAAAAAGGCATGTACCAACTATTTCGTCGGTACGGATGACGGCTCCTATGTCCGCAAGGCATTGGTTACGGAACTGCTGGAGGAGCAGATCAATGCCGGCGCGAACTATGACGCCGTGTTCTGTGTCGGTCCCATGATGATGATGAAGTTCGTCTGCAAGGTTACGCAGAAGTATAATATTCCCACGGTTGTTTCCATGAGCCCGATCATGGTGGACGGTACCGGCATGTGCGGCTGCTGCCGCCTGACGCTTAAGGAGGCGGACGGTACGTCCGTTACCAAGTTTGCCTGTGTTGACGGCCCGGACTTTGACGGTTTCAAGGTCGACTGGGATGAGTCTGTCAAGCGCGGCAAGATGTATGGCGAGTGGGAACGTCACAAGCACGAAGAGACCTGCAATCTCTTCAAGAAGGAGGTCAAGTGAAATGCCTAACATGAGTTTGACGAAAAATCCGATGCCCTCTCAGGAGCCGGACGTTCGCAATAAAAACTTTCTTGAGGTCGCTCTCGGTTACACCGAGGAGCAGGCGCTGGACGAAGCGCAGCGTTGCCTCAACTGCAAAAACCCGCTGTGCGTACAGGGATGTCCCGTCAACGTGCACATTCCGCAGTTTGTGCAGAAGATCGTTGAGAAGGACTATGAGGGCGCGTATCAGGTAATCCATGAAACCTCCTCGCTGCCTGCGGTCTGCGGTCGTGTCTGCCCGCAGGAGACTCAGTGCGAAATGCACTGCATCCGCGGCAAGAAGGGCGATCCCGTCGGTATCGGCCGTCTGGAGCGCTTTGTTGCCGACTGGCACAACGAGCATGTGACCGAGGCTCCCGCCAAGCCCGCAAGCAATGGCCATAAGGTCGCAATCATCGGTTCCGGCCCCGCCGGTCTGACCTGTGCGGGCGATCTTGCCAAGAAGGGCTATGATGTCACTGTTTTTGAGGCACTGCACCTTGCCGGCGGCGTGTTGGTGTATGGTATCCCCGAATTCCGTCTGCCGAAGAAGATCGTGCAGAAGGAGGTCGACGGCCTCAAGGCAATGGGCGTCAAGTTTGAGATGAACATGGTCATCGGCCGCGTCGTCTCCATCGACGAGCTGATGGCACAGTACGGTTTTGAGGCGGTATTCGTTGGCTCCGGCGCAGGCCTGCCGATGTTCATGCACATTCCCGGTGAGAACCTCTGCGGCGTTTATTCCGCAAACGAGTTCCTTACCCGCATCAACCTGATGAAGGCTTACAAGCCCGGCGCCGATACGCCTCTTATGCCGCTTGAGGGTAAAACGGTTGCGGTCGTCGGCGGCGGCAACGTTGCGATGGATGCAGCGCGCTGCTCCAAGCGTCTGGGCGCTAATGTGTACGTGGTATACCGCCGCGGCATGGAAGAGCTGCCTGCCCGTAAGGAAGAGGTCGAGCATGCGGTGGAAGAGGGGATTATCTTCAAAACTTTGCACAATCCTGTTGAGATTCACGGCAATGAAAACGGCTATGTCAGTGGTATGACCTGCATTGAGATGGAGCTGGGCGAGCCCGATGCATCCGGGCGCCGCCGTCCCATCGAAAAGAAGGGCAGTGAGTTCGAGCTTCCCGTCGACTGTGTGATCATGGCGCTGGGCACCAGCCCCAATCCGCTCATTAAGTCGACGACCCCGGGGCTTGAGGTCAATAAGAAGGGCGGCATTGTCGTCAATGAAGACGGCATGACCAGCAAGCTGGGCGTTTACGCCGGCGGCGACGCTGTGACCGGCGCGGCAACGGTTATCCTTGCCATGGGCGCTGGCAAACTGGGCGCCAAGGGTATTGACGAGCAGCTTTCCAAGTAATAGCAAAAATGAAAGCACCCGCTACACGGAATTCTTCCGCATAGCGGGTGCTTTTGTTCAGCTACGCATCTTCAATAGAACATCGTTTCTGAAGGGGATACCGCGCTTGTGCTTTTATCGCCCGACATATCATTGAACAAAATAAAAATTTTGTATAAAATAGGGGAGCAAATTTAAGACACAAGGCGAGTTAAACACAAACAACAGCATTTCAGCAAAGATGCGGCTGAGCCAGTCAGCTACTTGCGCCATATCATGGATTGTGCTGCAAATTCTCAATGATATGACCAATGCTTTTTGAACCGCACAATTCCGAAAAATTCGACGTAACTTAATCCCATTGTCTCGTGAAGATTACGACAGCGATTGCATGTCATGAGATTGCATACCACGAACTGAACCAATAGCGGCATAATTGTTTTGATAGCTGTATGGATAAAAGAAATGACCGCGAAACCTAACGATTTCACGGTCATCCTTTGGCAGCGGGTGAAGGATTCGAACCCTCACAAACGGAGTCAGAGTCCGGTGTGCTACCATTACACAAACCCGCTATCTGTTCAATCACGAACATGTTTAGTATACAGATAATTTCAGATTTGTCAATACTTTTTACGAAAATATTTCTAAAATATCGCTGCGGCCTTACATCCAGATTGCAAAAATGCGCAGAAACGGCTCCAACAGACGTTTGAGCCATCTGCGTTGACGCCATTCTTCGATGGTAACAGCATGACTCTTTTCGACAATATCGTCCATGTCTTCCAAAAGCTCTTCGACGGCGGACGATCCATAGAGCAACACCGCATCCTCATAGTGAAGCTGAAAGCTGCGGTAGTCCATATTGATCGATCCGATCACAGCGACCTCCCGGTCGACCATGATGCTTTTGCTGTGCAGGAACCCCGGCGTGTAGCGATATACTTTGACTCCATGTTCCAGAAGTTCGCCAAAGTAGGATTCTGCAATCAAAAAGGCGTAGCGTTTGTCGGGAATGCCCGGCAGCATCAGTCGTACATCTACCCCGCCGTCCCCTGCAATGCACAAAGCACGCAGCACTGTTTCATCCGGGACAAAGTAAGGCGTTGTAATATAGAGGAACCGCCGTGCATTGGCAATGAGTTGAAGGTATACATCCTCCGCAGGGTTGTCAGGATTATTTTGCGGACCGTCGGTGAAGGGTTGGCACCAACCGTCGGCGCGGATATCGCCATGGGGGCGATAGTAATCGCGTTCATGGTGTGGTTTGCCGCCAAGGAACGTGAGCATCTCCAGAAAACTTGCCGTCAGCCCCCATGCGCCCTCGCCGTCCATACGCACGCCGCTGTCTTTCCAATAACCGAAACGTGTAATATGATTGGCATACTCGTCGGCAATGTTTACGCCGCCCGTATAAGCGGTATCCCCGTCCACGCAGGCAATTTTCCGGTGGTCGCGGTAGTTGAAATAAAGGCGGTTGACGTATCGGTGAACGGGATTGAAGATATAGATTTCCACGCCGGCGGCGCGCAATGCCTCAATGGTTTCTCCGCGGAAACGGTTGATGTTGCCGAAATCGTCAAAGATGATTCGTACTTCGACTCCTGCGCGCGCTTTGTCACACAGAATAGCGGAGAGCCGGTCCCAGACCTTTCCTTCTGCAAGGATAAAATATTCCAGAAAAATGAAATGCTCCGCGCGTTCACAGGAAGCGATCAGGTCATCCAGCAACGCCTTCCCTTCCGAAAAATAATGCACACGCGTGTTCTGGGCAACCGAAAAGCCACGCTTTCGCAAACTGTTCATCAATCTGGACCATCCCGGCATGGCACGGGCGAGCTTGTCGGCGTTCATTGCCGCGCGTGAGCGAACGCTTTCCGGCTCCTCGGTACGGCGTGGGACGCTGCGTGCGAGGCGCTTATGCTGCACGTCACCGCTCCAGAGCAGATAGAGGATCAGCCCCACCACAGGAACCGTCAGCAGCAAAATGATCCAGGTGAAGCGATACATCGTATCGCCACGGCGATTGTAAACGTAGATCGCGGCCGCCAGACCGGCGATCTGGAGCGCTGCATAGACAATCGCGGCACGTTGTTCCAGAAAATATGCGAGAAGGACAACGACCGCGATCTGCAACGCAAGGAGCATCACGACCATCGCGATGCGCAGTACTGCCGCAATGCGGCGCTCCCCTCGCTGCTGCATGCCGTTGCCCTTCATGCGCATTCCCCTTTTCTTACTCGAATTTGCTCCCGTTTTCGTGCAGCAGGTTCTGCTTGATATCGTAGAGTTCCTGCGACAAGTCGACGGGATAGGTCTGCGGGTTTTCAAAACGCTTGTATTCGTCCCAGAGCGTATCCACTTGCGCTTTGCAGTAATCGCGGATCTCATTGAGGGACGGGCGCTCATACACAAGTTTGCCGTTGCGATAGATGGGCGCGAGCAGCTCGCGCGCTTCAAAGTTATAGACTTCCTTGCGCTTCCATGTTGCCTCGGGGTCAAAGATTTCGATGGTCTTGCTGTCATCCACCGTATCATCGTGGACGCAGAGGTAGTCGGCAATCGCCTTGCCCGTGTCGCGCCCGATAAAGCGATAGAGCTTTTTAAAGTGCGGCGTTGTGATCTTGCCAACGTTCTCACTGATTTTGATCTTGGGAATAACGCTGCCCTTGTCATCCTCCACGGCAACAAGCTTGTAGACACCGCCGAATACCGGCTCGCTTTTGGCGGTGATGAGGCGTTCGCCCACGCCAAATGCGTCGATCTTCGCGTCCTGAATCCAGAGGTCACGGATCAGGTATTCATCCAGAGAGTTGGACACAGTGATCGTACAGGTCTCCCATCCGGCGGCGTCCAGCATTTTGCGCGCCTCGCGGGTCAGGTACGCGATATCGCCGGAGTCGAGGCGGATGCCGCACTTTGTGATCCCCTTGGGCTTGAGCACTTCGTTGAACACGCGGATGGCATTGGGAATGCCGGACTTGAGCGTGTTGTAGGTGTCAACCAGCAGCACCGCATTCGTCGGGTACAGCTCGCAGTAGGTTTTGAATGCTTCGTATTCAGAATCAAACATCTGTACCCAGGCATGCGCCATTGTGCCGAGTGCCGGTGTGCCGTAGAGTTGGTCGGAAATGGTGCAGGCGGTACCGATGCATCCGGCAATATAAGCGGCGCGGGCACCGTCGATCGCAGCAGCGCTGCCCTGCGCGCGGCGCGAGCCAAACTCCATCACGCCGCGGCCCTTGGCGGCACGGACAATTCGGTTTGCCTTCGTGGCAATCAGGCTCTGATGGTTGAGCGTAAGCAAAATGAACGTCTCAAGGAGCTGCGCCTCAATGGCGCGGGCACGCACGGTGACCAACGGCTCACGCGGAAATACGGGCGTTCCCTCGGGAATTGCCCAGATGTCGCCGGTAAACTTAAAATCTTTCAGATATGCGAGGAATTTTTCGCTGAACAGCTTTCTGCTGCGCAGATACGCAATATCCTCATCCGTAAAGTGCAGGTCTTCAATATAGTCAATCAGCTGTTCCAGCCCGGCCGCAATGGCGAAGCCGCCCTTGTCCGGCACCGAACGGAAAAATGCGTCAAAATAGGTGACGCGGTCGGCATAGCCGCTTTCAAAATAGCCGTTTGCCATTGTCAGCTCATAAAAGTCACAGAGCATGGTCATGTTAAGATTTCGATCGGTTCTCATGGGCGATGCCCTTCCTTTGTTTCCGGCGCAGCTGTGCGCCAGTGATTCCTATAGCCTGTGGCATGTGACGCCAGTGTGCCATAGATGCGGTATATCTATTGTATGATAACCGCCATTGATTATTATAGCATGAGAACGACATAAAGCAAGCACTTTCGACCCATTTACCGCTTGACTTCCCCGCCATTCTCACCTATGATAATGATGTTGCCATATAGGGCGCAAAAGGAGTGTATCCGATGTCGTTTGCCATAGTGACCGACACTTCCGCAAATCTGCCGAGTGATCTGATTCAAAAATATGAACTCTCAGTCGTACCGTTTTCTTTCTTTATCAACGGCTCCGAACACGTCGACCTGGACGCGGAACATTTTGACGCGGCGGGTTTCTTTGCCGCCATGCGCGCGGGGACGAAGGTTTCGACCTCACAGATCCCGCCCCAGCGCTATATAGATTGTTTTGAATCGCTGCTCCAAAGCGGAAAGGACGTTTTATACGTTTGCATGTCTTCCGGTATCAGCGGATCTTACGCATCTTCCATGATCGCTGCAGACGAGCTGCGGGACAAGTATCCCGAGCGTAAGCTGCTGTGCGTTGATACGCTCGCCGCATCGCTGGGCGAGGGCTTGCAGGTACTGCGTGCCTGCGAGCTGCGCGAGCAGGGCAAGTCCGTGGACGAGACGGCGGATATCCTGCTCAACGAACGCAAGCGCATGTGTCAGATCTTTACCGTGGGCGATCTGAAATATCTGCGTGCCACGGGGCGCCTGTCCGGCGTGGCGACCATTGTCGGCACAATGCTGAGCATCAAGCCTGTTCTCAAGGGCAACGAGCTTGGGCAGATCGTGCAGGCGGGCAAGATCCGCGGTCGCCGTCAGGTCATCGAGGATCTTGCTGCCCGCTACGACCGCGAGGTGCGAAATCCGAACGCACAGACCATCGGCATCGCCCATTGCGACTGCCGCGATGACGCTGATCTTCTGATCAAGCTGATCCGTCAGGGCAAGGCTCCGCGCGACATTCTGCTCGTCGATTACGAGCCGGTCACCGGTTCCCACATCGGCCCCGGATCGCTGGCACTGTTTTTCTGGAGCGACGACACGATCCGTTCGCGTTGATTATAAAAAACGCAAAATAAAAATTTCCCCTGCGGGACGACAAAATCTGTCCTGCAGGGAAATTTGTTGTTTCCGGTACGGTTTTATCATTCCGCGCTTGGTTCTTCCCACGGTGCCATCGTTGCAACGAGACGGTGGATGGGCACGCCTTCGGCATAGAATTTTGCCTCATAATCTGTCATAACGCCGCAAGGACCGTCCGCATGCAGGTCATCCGTCACCTCGCTGAGCGTGAATCCAAACTGCGGAATCTCTTCCACCGAGAAGGCAAACAACTTGGCATTGTCGCTTTTGAACCATATTTGTCCCGCCGGGACAAGCACTTTGCGATACAGACGCAGGAAGTTTCCATGGGTCAGACGGCGCTTGGCCTGATTGCTCTTTGGCCACGGATCGCAAAAATTGATATAGATGCGCGAAACTTCTTCCGGTGCGAAAAACTCCGGCAGTTGGTTCACATCCGCATCGACGAACCAAACATTTCTCAATTTCTCGCGCGCTGCGCGTTCCATAGCGACCACCATCGCGTCCGGCACCTTCTCCACGGCGATAAACAGAACATCCGGTTCTGCTTTTGCGGTTTCGGCGGTGAACCTCCCCTTGCCGCAGCCCAGTTCCACGCGCAGTTCCCTTGCCTGCGGCATCAGTTCGCGCCAATGCCCCCTGCGGTCGTAGGGATTCTTGATTTGATATGCTGCACAGCGCTCCATGCGCGGCAGCAGATTTTTTTTCTTTCTCATTCTCATGGGAAAACGCCCTCTCTTTCCTTGGGTATGATAGCGGAAACGCGACTTATACGCAAGTAGAAAATCAATTTGTTCAGAAAATAACACAATATGTTGTTCTGCCCCTTGCAAAAATAGGCATATTCCCATATAATAGATGCAAATATGCAAAAGGAGGGATTCCCCTATGCCTTTCGTCAAGTATGAACCGCAGGGCGCTGTCGCATATCTCATCATCGACCGTCCGGAGGCGCTCAATGCGCTCAATGCGCAGGTGCTCGTAGATCTCGATGCGGCATTGGATGCCGTCGATCTCGACACCGTCCGCTGCCTGATCGTGCGCGGCGCCGGCGAAAAGTCCTTTGTTGCGGGTGCGGATATCGCCCAGATGAAGGATCTTGATCCTGCCGGTGGCGAGGCTTTCGGCAAGCAGGGCAACGACGTGTTTCTGAAGCTTGAAAGCTTCCCCATTCCCGTCATTGCGGCAGTCGGCGGTTACGCGCTCGGCGGCGGCTGTGAGCTTGCGATGGCCTGCGATTTCCG
>CACZPK010000084.1 GCA_902783035.1 Oscillospiraceae bacterium | reverse complement strand
TGAGGGCAAACGCAAGGGGCGGACAGCTTCCGCCGTCCGCCCCGCGTTTCACAGGTGAGGTCAACTCGTGTCCCTATGAACTTGTTCCCGAAGCTTGCCCTCCTTTTGCACGATCACAGATCTCCGAGCGATCCCAGGATTTCCTCAAAACAGAGATATCTGCGCCTCGTTCTCCGGCAGCTCACGCAGATAGGCAAAGCAGCTCTCCGGATCGTGCAGGATGCCGTGCGCCTCGCAGAGCGTGTGGAATCTTGCCATGAGCCGGGTGCTGTTTTCACTGACCACCTCGTATGCGTCCCCATAAACCGTCCGATAGCGCTCGCTCAGGCCGGGGAAGTGTGTGTCCAGCGCACGATAGAAGTATTCGCGGTTGCCGTCACGCAGCGTCATGCCGATGCCAAAGCAGATGATACCGCGCACGCCCGCGTCGAGGCACCAGTCCATCAGCTGCTCAAAGTTTTCACCCGTGTCCGTCAAAAACGGCAGAAACGGCGCCATCCAGACAACCGTTGGGACTCCTTGCCGTTGGAACTCCTTTAAGACCTCATATCGGCGGCTGCTTGGGCAGACGTTCGGCTCCAGCACGCGGCTCAGCTTGTCGTCCGCCACGGTGAGCGTCATTTGCAGCACGCTTTTCGCCTTGCGGTGGATGCTCCCAAACAGTTCCATGTCCCGCAACACGCGGTCGGATTTTGTGATGACCGTCGCACCGAAGCCGTAGCGGTCGATCAGTTCCAGACAGCGCCGCGTCAGGCAAAGCGTCTCCTCACAGGGCTGATAGGGATCGCTCATGGAGCCGGTGCCGATCATGATCCGCTTGCGCTTTTTGCGCAAAATGGCTTCCAGCAGCTCCGGCGCGTTGCGTTTTACTTCGATATCCTCAAACGGATGCGTGAATTGATAGCAGAGGCTACGGCTGTCGCAGTAGACACAGCCGTGCGCGCAGCCGCGATAGAGGTTCATCGAACCGTTATTTGTGAGCAGCGCTTTTGCTTCCACTTCGTGCATGACTATGCCTCGCCGATGTATGTAAAGCGCCGGTACGTCTGCCCGTCGCGCTCCACCGTTTCGTTCCACATCGACGCGGGACGCACCCAGACGCCGCGCTCACCGTAGAGCGCGCGGTAAACGACCATCGGCTGGCGCGTTTCGGAGTGCGTTGCGAGGTACAGCACCTCGTATTCGTTTCCCTTGAAATGGCGGTAGCGTCCCGGCTTGATCTCATCCATGTTTTTTCGCCTCCTTGTTTAACAGCTTTCGCATCGTCTGCTCGTAATCGCCACTGATCTGTGTTAGCGGCAGGCCGTGTTGTTTGCAGCCGTCGCGCACCATGCGGTTGTCACCCTTCAGACCCACCTTCACAGCAACTCAGTGCCGGAACGTGGGGGTTGATTTTCAGTGTGGCACTCTGTAAAATAAAAAAGTTGTCTTGACCAGGCTGTATATAACAGTGCTTGGAGATGGCTCGGATATATGCGATATGGAATAATTTCTTGCTGAAGAAGCATTGGGAGGGTAATGGCATATGAAGCTGACGGAAAAGGCCGAAGCGAACGACAGAGGCACTGCTCAGGCGGCAGAAATTGCCGAAAAGGCGCTCAAGGAGCGTGGGATCAAAGGCAAGGAACTCATGAGAGCCGTTCTCGCCGTGGAGGAGTCCGCGGGAGGGATGGCTGCACACGCCGAGAAGGACGGGAAGATCACGATCCGGATCCGGTCATTTCTCGGCACCACCACGATCGAGCTTTTATCGCGCGGGGAAGAGTACAACCCGACGGAGAACATTGGGCAAGTCGGAAATGCGGACATCGACGAACTGTCCGATGCCGGGCAGGACATCCTGCGGAGCATACTTCTGCGCTCCCTTACCGACGGCCTGAAGTACCGGCACAGGGGCGGTGTGAACCTGATCCATTTAACGGTGACGCGGTCTAAGCGAGCCTTCCTGTATCAAACGCTCGGCGCTCTGGCGCTCGGCGTCATTGTGGGATTGCTCCTGACCGCCTCTCCGGCGCAGGGATTCGCTGACCTGCTGAACACGTACCTGTTGATTCCTGTGAAGACGATGTATATGAACGCGCTGAAAATGGTAGTGGCGCCCGTTGTGTTCTTCTCCATCGTTTCCTGCATCGTTCAATTCTCTGATTTGACGGAGCTGGGCCGTATCGGCGGCCGCGTGATTTCTCTATATCTTCTGACGACATGCATCGCTGTGGCGGTCGGCCTTGGAGCGTTTTATATCTTCCAGCCCGGCAGTCCGCTCAGCTCAGATATGGTCATTGCGTCGGCTGAGTCGATCACGTCAAAAACGATGGATGTCTCGATCAAGGACACCATTGTCGACATAGTACCCTCCAACTTTATTCAGCCGTTTTTGAACGCTGATATGCTCCAGCTGATTTTCCTTGCCGTGATTTGCGGCGTTGCCGCGGGTTCGATCGGACGGTATTCCAATCTGGTCAAGGACATTTTCGGGGCGTTCAACGATCTTTTCCTGAAGGTTACGACGATCATCATCAGCACCATGCCGGTCGCGATCTTCTGCTCCATTTGCTCCATGCTGCTCAAAACGGGTCTGGACGCTCTGGTCTCTGTGCTCAGCGTGTTTGGCGTGTTCCTGTTCGGACTCGTCGGGATGATGCTGGTCTACTGCCTGCTCATCCTGCTCTCGGGGCTGAATCCGATACCGTTTGTAAGGAAGTATGCCGCCACGATGCTGCAAGTCTTCTCCATGGCGTCCAGCAACGCGGCAATCCCCGTCAATATGGACAGTTGCAACAAACTTGGGATCTCAAAAAAGATCTACAGCCTGTCCAAACCTCTGGGCGCGACGCTGAATATGGATGGCACCTGCGTCCATCTGGCGGTCTTCTCCCTTGCCCTTGCCAAAATCTACGAGGTTCCGGTTTCCGGTGGTGCTTTGACCAGCATCATTCTGTCCATCATCGTGCTGTCAATGGGCGCGCCCGGCGTTGCGGGCGCGGGGCTGATCTGTCTGTCGGTGCTTCTGACCCAAATGGGCGTGCCTGTGGAGGCGATCGGGCTTGTGATGGGGATCGATCCGCTCATCGGAATGTTCCGCTGCATGAGCAACTGCCTGGGCGACGCCGCGGTCAGTACGATCGTTGCCAAAAAAGAGAACGCGTTGGATATTGAAATGTACCGCGGTTAAAACGCTTGTGAGGCAGAACCGGCGGCTCGGCGGCGATCCTCTCCCGCAGCGCGGCGAGCTCCATGTGGACGGCATTCCTGTCTTTTCCGGCCAATGGTTCGCCGCTTCGTTGTAATCCATCTGCCATGAATCGCTCGGGCCCTGCTCCATCCAAACGCCAAATTATCACTTGCTTTTCCGCTGCGGAAGGATCTCCAGCCAGTATCCGTCCGGGTCTTGGATGAAGTAGATGCCCATCGCGGGGTTTTCAAAGCAGATGCACCCCATCGACTCATGCAGCGCGTTCGCCGCGTCAAAAGCATCCGTCCGGAACGCAAGGTGGAACTCCTCCTCGCCGAGATCGTACTTCTGCGGATGATCCCGAAGCCAGGTCAGCTCCAGTTCAAAGTCTGCCTCCGCATTTGCGACGAAGCAAATGATATAAGAGCCGTCCGGCGCTGCCTTGCGGCGCACCTCATGGAGCCCAAGTGCCTTCTCGTAGAACTGAAGTGATCTGTCCAGGTCGGTCACGTTAAAATTTTCGTGGATCATTTTGAACTTCATGGTCGTTTCCCCTCTCTGCGTTTCGTTTTGCGGGCTGTTTCAGCCCACGTTTTTCTTGGCAAACACCGAAACGGTTTTCAAGTTCCGTCATTCGACCTGCCTTTGAGGATGCGCTTATCAGGCCGCAATGCTTATTTTCCGAGCTCCGTTTCCGTGATCTTGAGACTTAATGCAAGTATTATAGCACCGCGCCGAACTTGTTGACCGTGCCGACTGCCTCAGTGGCATAGCCCTGACCCTGGTATTCTTCCAAAATACCGTATCCGATCTCCGCCATGCCGCTTGCATCAAGGCCCTTAAAACACAGTTCTCCGACACGCGTTTCGTCCTGCAGCTCAACCATCCACATGGCGTACCACACCCATTGGCCAGGATGCCGCAAACAGCCCTCCAGCATCTCTGTATATGCCGCTTTCAGATCCGCGTTCGTTTCTGCGGCAATGAATGCATCCATCTGCTCTTGTGTTGCGAGATAGAATCTCAACCTTTTTGTTTCGATCATCTTTTCAGCCCTTACCTGAAATGAACCGCCATTGCTATAAGCCCGGACATGATTTCTATCTGCTGCTCAAAACAGCGATGGCAGACGAACCGGCTAATACTTTGCAATATCATTTTGCATGTTGATCACGACCGACGCTTGATTGCTCGTTGTTCCAGACTCCGTATATCTTGATAAAATGTCTGCTGAATGCCTCCGCTTGCGCTATCGCCTCCGCCGTCTTCTCCGGCTCACGGTCGCAGAGATGGATGAGGGCGGAGATCGGCGCGGTGTAGGCGAAGGCGAGCATCGCGGGGTCGTCCCGACGCAAAAGCCCCTTGTCCATCATGCCCGCGAAAAGCCGCGTAAACATTTCCGTGAGACCGGTCAGAAAGTGCTTTGTCGCGAGGCTCCGCGCGCGCTCATCGCGGAACTGCTCGATGGAAAGCAGCTTGCGGGACTTTACGATTTTCTCATCGTGTACCGTAAAATCGACCATCCGCATCGTCATAGTCACCAGTTCTTCCAAAGAATTCGGAACGGGAGGCAAATGCTCCGGCGAGCCGAACCGCGCCTCATAATAGGCGACCAGCTCATCCAGCAAGGCGTTCCATATTTCCTCCTTGCTCTCAAAATGCCGGTACATGGAGGACTTGCCCATACCGAGCGACCCCGCCAATTCGCGAATGTTGGTGCCCGCAAACCCGTATTGGGAAAACATCTCCAACGCCGCGTCAAGAATTCTTTCTTTCGTGCCCTTTGCCATGAAGCTCCTCCCAATCAATAAATGCGACCGCCCGTTCGCCTATTATAGCGAACGAACGGTCGCGTGTCAAGCCTTTGTGTGTGCGGGGTACGCCACAACTTTTTATACGCTGATTGGACAAAGTTGACAACATCAGTTCGGATACTCGCCGGAAAACACCTCGGCGGCGCCGCCGCTCAGGAAGCAATGCCCGCTTGCGGGCTCATAGCGAACACCGAGGTCTCCGCCCGGAAGATGCACCAGTACCTCGTGCTCGAGCTTTCCCACACAGATACCCGCGTATACCGCCGCGACCGTGCCGGTCCCGCAGGCAAGCGTTTCGCCGGAGCCGCGCTCCCAGACACGGAAGTTGATTTCACGGGGGCTGACGATATCGACAAATTCTGAATTCACACCCTCCGGGAACCGCCCGCATGTCTCAAAAGCGCCCCCGAGCCGTGTAAGCTCCAGCTCGGCGACACCTTTTGCGCCAAGTGCGGCGTTGTCCTCCAAAAAATAAACAGCGTGCGGATTGCCAACGTCAACGCCGATGAAGCGCAGCGGCATCCCGAGGATCAAAATATCCTCCGGCAACACGCCGGTCAGAGCGGGACGGCCTATATCCACGGTCAGTTCCGTCGCTCTGCCGTTTCCCGTGCGGAAGGTGATCTCCCTGACGCCCGAGCACGTATCCACGCGGACGGCGCGCCGCCCGCGCGGGACAAGGCCGTGGTCGTAAAGGTACTTGGCGACGCAGCGGATGCCATTGCCGCACATGGCGCTCTCCGAGCCGTCCGCGTTGAACATGTGCATGAAAGCGTCGGCGCGCGATGACGGCTCGATCAGGATCAAGCCGTCGCTCCCCACGCCGTAATGGCGGTCCGAGATGCGCCTTGCCAGCGAAGACGGTTCTTCGGGAATCGCTTCGGCAAAGCAGTCAATGTAGATATAATCATTGCCACAGCCTTGCATTTTTGTGAATTTCATGTACTGTCACCTCGCAAAAAGGCGTCGATGACCGCGGCGTGTACCGCCGCGGCGGTCACGACCGCCGAACCGTCGGGCAGGAACGCCGCATTGTGCAGAGGCAGCGCACAGCCCGCGCCCACGTGATAAAACGATCCCGGCTTTTGCAGCAGAAAGCAGCCGAAGTCCTCCATGGTCATGGTCGGCTCAGCGATCACGTCGACGCGCCCGCTGCCCAGCAGGGCGGAGGCTGCGCCCTGCACGAGCCTCGTCATGCCGCTGTCGTTGACGACGCCGGGATAGCTCTCGCGCAGATCGCATTCACAGGCCACGCCATGTCGGCGTGCGACGGTATCCACCGTCCGGGTAAAGCGTGAGCGCATCGCCTTTCTGCCCTCCTGACCCAAGGTGCGGATGATGCCGGTCAGCTCCGCGTGTTCGGCAACGACGTTGCCCGCCGTTCCCGCGTGGAGCGTGCCCACAGAAACCACGCTCCGTTCCTGCGGGAGGCTCTTCGGAAGCCTGAGCAGGGCGGGTATCAGCTCCGACGTAGCGGCAAGCGCATCGATCCCCTTTTCCCGCTGTGCGCCGTGGGCGCTTTTTCCCGTGAGCGTCACCCGGAACGTATCCGACGCCGCATAGAATTTCCCATACCGCACCCATATCGATCATGCTTCCCTCGCCGACGACCGCACCAATGTTCAGGATCGCGCCCATCATGATTACGGCGTTTTCGCCGATCTCCACATCCTCCCGGATAAGCGCTCCCGGTTCGATCCGTGCGTTTACATTCCTGATGTCCATCAGCGGCAAGGCGCTGTTGCGGCAGGTGGTCTCGACAAGACAGGCCTCAATCTTCTCCCGGTTCTCCTCCAGGATCGGCCCAAGCTCCGACCAGTCTCCGAACACGATCTTGTCACCCACGCCAAACACCGTCGAAAAACCGTAGTCGATTGTCTCCCGCTCTTTCACGTAGAGCCGGACCAGCGTTCTTTTTTCGCACTGCTGATACGCTCGATAATCTCTTTTGCTTCCATACGCACACCTCAATTCTCGTGCAGCGTCATGCGCCGCTTCAGCCGCGAAAAAGAGAAAAGGCGTCTCAGAGAGCGCGATGCACTCTCTGAGACGCCTTTGTCTCATTGGAGACAGTATAGATTGCTTTGATCGCAAAATCAATTAGATAATTCGTACAATGAACGGGCAGGATAGATGACGGTGAATCCGGAAGCCGTGACGTCAAACGAAGAATGGATGGAGATGATGATCGAAGGCTATAGGTTGGAGCGCAAATATCCCAGAAACGGGACGCTCACGATAGAACGCGGAGGCGCGGAAGGACACTATGTGGTGACGGTCTCGGGACTTCCCGACGATTTCCCCAATCAAAGACAGGTCCATGTCTGGGACGCAGTATGGGATCCGTCTTCTTCTACGCTTACGGCGGACACGAACTATCTAAAGTATGCGGAAGATACCCAAACGGGGGTCAGGACCTATGGTTATGAAGGAAACAAAGGCAGAGCGATCGCCGTCAACGTAGTTGTCTTGGGTGTCGGGGACGGACATGGCAGGCTTGCCTTCAGGGGGGAACTGATCGATCTGGGAGAGACCGTTCAGAAATACGCGGGTATGCAATGCGGCGTCGTCTCGGGAACCAAAATCAGCGATACTGTGGAAAAAGTCGACTGAAAAAGGAGAATGTGATGATGAAACACAGTAGGCTATTGCTCGCACTGGCGCTGGTTTTGGCGCGCGCAGGCTGCGGGCAGCGCACTGCTGGCGATGAGCAAGAGCGAATCTTATGTGAGCTTCGACAAGCTGCGCAAGGTTCTGGTACAGCGCCACCGCCATACCATTAAGGTCAACGAGCGGCTGGAGCACTCGCAGGTCTATGCCGCGCCGGAGGATTTCGATTTTGTGCTGAACTATATCCTGACCCACATCCCGGAGGGAACAAAGGTTAAAGGCCAATGAGCGGAAGATGAGAACAGGCTCATGTTTTATCCAAATTGCGGAAAGCAATACGTGCCCGGGGCGCGGTTTTGCAATAACTGCGGCGCACCGCTCGCCGCACAGTATCAGCAGCAACAGCAATACCAGCAACCCCGGCCGCTCTCTGCCTGGACTGCTTTGCCTCCTTGATGCAGGTGTTGCCGTCCTTCGCATAAGGTACGGCGGGTTCCGCCTTGAACTTGTCCGCGTCGGTCAGCCCCGCAATCTTTTTCAACTGCGCCTTGCTGTATAAAGTCGTTCCGGCAACGATCAGAAGCGCGCACAGGGCAACGGCTGCGACAGCGATCGCTGGAATTACCGGACTCGGCATGATCCAACGTCGTCAGTCCGTCGCGGACGCCAGGATCACGGCGAAGCGGTCGAGGCTTTTGTCGTAAACGGTCAGGCACAGCGTGCCCCACCACTCGTGTCCGTCGTCGAAGTATTCCGACCAGTCGGTCGTCCACTTGTAGACCTCAAGGCCGTCCGTTCCGTTCGGGAACAACGCGGCGTTGACCCGGTCGAAATCCGCGTCGGTGTAGCGGCTCCCGTGGGGTGGGTACAGAAACGCACCCCGGTAGTTCAGCTCCTCCGCCTCGCGTGCCGGCGCGAAAAGCTCTCCGGCGTTGATCTGCTTCCCCCGCGCTTGGACGACGTCATAGCTCCACTCCCCACCGTCCGCGGATAAATTTCGGAATGCCTGCCTCAGCGCCTGCCGGTGCGCCTCGCAGCCCCGGCAGGACGAGTGGCTGCCCGGAGCGATGCAATACTCGACGTCGAGGCGGGAATATTCGGCGAGCAGCGCGTAAAACGGATCATCCGGGCAGGGCACCGCGTTGCCGCCGTGCTTCCCGTTCCCGCCAGGACGGATATGGTCCGGTTCCGTGTCGCAGTGCTTTGCGTCGTGCTTCTTTGCGCTGACATGATGCTCTTTTCGCTCTCCCGCCGATATGCCGTGCTGTTTGAGCGTGTCGCTGACAATGGCGTCAATCAGCGCCTCACGGCTTTTGCACTCTTCCGGGATCGCCACGACGGTGTACCATTTCCCGGGATAGTCCCAGTGCTGCTGGAAATATGCCTCCACCGGCCATCGGTCTGCTACGCTTTCGATCTCGGGATGCAGCTTTTGTATCCGCTCAAGCGCCTCCCTGTGGACACCATCCCGAAACTCCGCGGCGTATTGTAAGTCCTGTTCGCTGTACTGCTCCATATTGCAGACCTCCGACCGCGGCGCTTTCGCTCCGCCATTTTCGTCCTCATCCGACAAGCCCTCTCGGCTTTGGATTGGCGTTTTTTACACGCTCTGTCCGATTATGATCGTAATGATCGCCAGGATCGCGCCTACAACGCAGACAAGGATCTCAATGATACCCAGTATGAAGAATTTTTGAGCCGCTGTCGTGCCTTCTTTTTTTGCCTTTGCAGCAAACGCCGTTCCGACAACGGATAGCACCAGGCACGGAAACGGTGATATCACCGCACTTATCAGGCCTGTAAGTGCAAAGACCGTGTAAAGCGCGCCTTTGCTTGTGGGAACTTTCAATGCTGCTGCAAGTACCGCGCAGATCACTGTGACAGCCAGAACAACGACAGGAATCAGCGTCAGCGTCTTTGCCTTTGAACAGCTGCTGCTCTTCATGGATTCTCCCTCCGCCATCACTCCAAATGTTGACGGCTTCCGAAGCCGTCATTTTTTTACATCAGAATCCAGATACGTCATCACTTCTGATGTTGTATTATAGCACCGCACCACAGGCTTGCCAAGCGCATCCTGATCGACACCTTCAGCAGGTATTTGCTGCTGGGACATCATATCGTTCCGATGCCGCCAGGCACCGTCTCCGTTCAGACAACGTAAGGCGGTTATTGACCTAATTTTCATCGATATTTCACATGATTTTTGTGAAACTTTTCCTTGTCAAACCCTGTCGAATTTGCTAAGCTGTCAACTATTGCCACGTCACCCGGCTTATATGATTTGGAGATGAAACCATGATGTACCAAGGAAAACGGGTTTTGAAAAAAGAAAAGAAAGCGTATCCCATAGCGCGTGTCTTGCTGATTTTGCTGATCGCCGCTGCGCTCTATGCCGGATGGAAACTGCTTCTGCCGGAGCCGGAAACCGCCGTGCCCGCCATGCGCACGCCGGAGGGGGTCGAAGCGTCATCCGCTCCCACAGGCTACACGCGCAAAAAGCACTTCTGGACATTTCTGTTGGCAGGCACGGACAAATCCGGCTACAACACCGACAGTCTGATCCTCCTGAGCTATGATACGGACGCGCAAACGGTGTCCATGGCGTCCATTCCGCGCGACACCTGTGTGGATGCAAACGGAAACGGCAAGAAGCGTAAGATCAACGCTGCCTATGCCAATGCCGGTATGGACGAATTGCTGGAGGAAACGACGCGTACCTTCGGTATTCCGATCGATTATTACATCAAGGTAAACGTGCAGGGCTTTGTCGCGCTGATGGACGCGGTGGGCGGCGTCGATTTTGATGTGCCGTGCCATATGGACTATGACGACCCGTATCAGGATCTCCACATCCATTACGAGGCGGGGATGCAGCACCTGAGCGGACAGCAGGCGCTGGAGGTCTGTCGTTTCCGCCACAACAATGACAACACCGGCTACAACGACACCGGGCGCATGGAGACCCAGCGCGGCGTACTGACCGCCGCCGCAAAGAAGCTGCTCTCGCTGCAAAACATCACCAAGCTCAAGCAGTTCATCGACATTGCCGCCGAAAACACGGACACGAATCTGTCCGTCTCCGATATGGTGTGGTTCGCCGAGAAGGCAATCTCGTTCGACATGGAGAACCTGCACGCCATGATGATGCCAGCCGCATGGCGCAACCCGTACATGCACCTCGACCCTGCGGCGACGTTGGAGCTGGTCAACGCCCACCTCAATCCCTACACAAAGGATCTTACAGCGGATATGCTGACCATCATCCCATAGTTTTGCGTTTTGAATCAGAAGGAGCACATTTTAACAATGTGCTCCTTCTTTTCTTACATATTCCGACCCGCCGAGAGTCCGTCGAACCGGATTCTATAAGGCATGCCCGCCGGATACCTTTATGACCTGCCCCGTCAGCATTCCGGCTTTCTCGCTTGCCAGAAACAGGATCGTATCCGCAATGTCTTCCGGCCGGATCAGTTTTCCCATCGGGATCAGAGGAACGACGACCTGCTCAAACGCCTCGTCGATCCATCCCGTCTGCGTCGGACCGGGCGCGACGCTGTTCACAGTGATCCCGTACTTTGCCACCTCAAGAGCAATGCTGCGCGTAAGCGCTTCGAGCGTCGCCTTGCTTGCGCCATAGGTGATCTGCCCCGCAAAGGTCTGTGCCGCGTCCGTGGAAAGATTGATGATCCTGCCGTAATCGCCTCGGTGCTTGACCAGTTCCCTGATCATCAGAAGGCTTCCCCGAACGTTGACTGCGAAGGTATCATCAATCACCGCCCCGGTTATGCTCTCTATGGTATCCAAACCGTTCTCGTCATCCGTTGCCGCGTTGTTGACCAGGATGTCCACTCTTCCGAACCTGCGAAAGGCTGCCGTATAGATTTCCTTTACGGCGGTCTCATTGGAAATGTCGCTCTCGAGGATCAGATATTCCGCATTCATTTCGCGGAGCCTGCTCTCCACAAAAGCCGCATCCCCGGCATTTGCGCCATAGTATCTGTCCACCCCGTTTTTCCCGGTCTTATCCTGATCAAACGGCCGGTCAACTTTTTTATAGACCAGAACCAGTCTGACGCCTTCGCATGCAAATGCCAGGGCAGTCGCTGCACCGATGCCCTGTGGATTGTTCACGCCCGTGATGAGGGCAACTTTTCCTTTCAATCCGTAATCAACCATGTTGAGCACCTCCGTCAATTCCGATTGTTATGCCTGTGCCCCGGCGTTTGCCGCCTCACGCCTCATTTGGCTGTATCACACTTTGCCGTGCACAGATGGAGCAGGCCGTACGTGCGGGAAACCTTCGGCACGGCGAGACCGGGCAGGCGGGGATGCACAAAACATCTAAAGCGCGCAGGATCTCAGCGAACTGCTGAGATCCTGCTGTTTGAATCGCTGGGATTGACACTTCTTTTTTCTTTACTTTGCGACTTTCTCGCAGAAGCGCTGCGCGATGGTGGAAACCTGCGCGCGGGACGCGATGCCCTGCGCGTCGAGGATGATGTTGCCGTTATCATCCGTCGTACCGTTGATGAGGCCCATGGCGACCGCCCACTCCATCGCCTCGCGCGCCGCAGGGCTGACGTTGGCCGCGTCGGAGAAGCCGTCAAGGCTGGCGCGCGCCGTGGTGTCGTAGCCCTTTGCCTGCGCGTAGTTATACATCATCACGATGTCCACTTCGCGCGTCGCGGGCGCGGTGGGGTCATAGGCTTCGCCGAGGCCCGCCGTGAGAGAACCCGCGCTCGCCCAGGCATCGGCAGCGGTCCACCACGCCTCGCCCTCGGCGGGGGCGGCGGCTGTGTTGCCGTCGAGGTTGAACAGGATCTGCTCCATCATGCCCTGCGTGGTCGCGGCATCGGGGGCAAAGCTGCCGTCGCCCATGCCG
>CACZPK010000083.1 GCA_902783035.1 Oscillospiraceae bacterium | reverse complement strand
CGGGGCGGAGGTGATCTTGCCGGGCACGCCGCCGAGACCCTCCTGGATCAGCTGCTTGAGGCTCCAGCCGGCGCAGTAGCCGGTCAGCATGCTGAGGTCGTGCAGGTGGATGTCGCAGTTGCGGTGGGCGTCCGCGATCTCCTGATCGTAAACCTCACTGAGCCAGTAATTCGCCGTGATGGCACCGGAGTTGGAGAGGATCAGGCCGCCGACGGAGTAGGTCACGGTGGAATTCTCCTTGACGCGCCAGTCGCTGATCTTCAGGTACTTGTCCACGGTCTCCTTATAGTCCAGCAGCGTACCGCGCATGTTGCGCAGCTTTTCGTGCTGCTTGCGGTAGAGGATGTACGCCTTTGCCACAGCCTCATAGCCGCCTTTGGAGAGCACCGCCTCCACGCTGTCCTGAATGTCTTCCATTGCCACAAGGCCGTCCTTGATCTTCGGCAGGAAGTCTGCCGAGACCTTCAGCGCCAAAAAGTCGATCACATTGTCGTTGTAATCGGTGTTCGTCGCTTCGAACGCCTTTTTGATGGCTGCTGCGATCCGGTTGATGTCGAACGCCACAATCTCGCCGTCGCGCCTGATGACCTGATACATATGAAATCTCTCCCTCACTGATTGTTCTATTCGTCCACACCGCGCAGCTGCACGGACGGCACGATGGGCCGCACCGCATCCAGCAGCGTACGCATTTCTTCACCTGAATACGCACCCAGCCCCAACGGGGCAAGCAAATCGCCGGAATCGCGGTACTGCTGCAGGTAATATTCCCGCGCGCCCGCGATCCAGGCAGCTGCATCCCGCAGGCTCTCCGCCGTGTGCAGGCCGCGCACAACGGTCGTTCGGAATTCGTAATCGACGTGTCCCGCCAGCAGGTAATTCTTGCTCCGCTCAACGGCGGCAACGTCCAGCATCCGCACCCCCGCCGTCTCGGCATAACGGTCGGGCGCGTTCTTCACGTCCATCGCCACCCGATCGACCAATCCCTCCTCCACGACCGCACGCAGCCGTTCCGGAAACGACCCGTTGGTATCCAGCTTGATCCGGTAGCCCATGGCACGGACGGTACGCAGGAAGTCCGGCAAATCCTCATGCAGCAGCGGCTCGCCGCCCGTGACAGCGACGCCGTCCAGTATCCCCCGCCGTTTTTCGAGGAAACGGAGCACCTCCGGCGCTTCGTCGTCCCCCTCAATGCGCCCGGGCAACACAAGGGATGCATTGTGGCAGAAGGGGCAGCGGAAATTGCAGCCGGCCGTAAACACCGTACACGCCACCTGCCCCGGATAGTCAAGCAACGTCAGCTTTTGCAGTCCCGCGATGCGCATACGTCCTCCTCGCCTCCGACTTTTCCCATTTGACATGATAGTGCCATGCCTTGCGCTTGTCAAGCCCGAAAACCACAAAATATAGCGCAAACTTTTTTTGCTGCCACTATTGTCCCCAAAATATAGTGTTTCAGGGCATTTGCCAATTTTTCCGGCGCAAAACAAAAACCGTCCGAAAGCAGATCGCTTTCGGACGGTTTTTCGTCATACGAACCGGTTCTCAGAAATCAATCGTCTTGCCCTGACGGCGGTACATGGTCTTTTTGACCGCGCGGAAAATATTCTCATAGCCCGTGCAGCGGCACAGGTGGCCGGAGAGCAGTTTACGCAGCTCTTCGTCGGTGTAGAGCTTGTTCGTGTTGAGGATCTCCACCGCCGTCATAATGAAACCCGGCGTGCAGAATCCGCACTGGATGGCGGTCTCGTCCACAAACGCCTGCTGAATGTCGCTCAGCTCGCCCTCGGGAGAAAGCAGGCCCTCCAGCGTCTGGATGCTCTTGCCCTCCGCCCACACAGCGAGGTAGATGCAGGAGTTGAACGCCTCGCCGTCGATGAGCACGTTGCACGCGCCACACTCGCCGACCTCGCAGCCCTTCTTGACCGAGGTGAGGTGATACTCGTTGCGCAGCATGTCGGTCAGTGATGCGCGTACGTCCACCATCTTTTCGACCGCCTTGCCGTTGACCGTGCAATGCACCAGTTTGTACTGTGCGCTCATGCCATCTCACCTCCCGCAAGCTCCACCGCGCGCGTGAGCGCGCGCTTTGCCATCTCCACCGCAATGTGCTGGCGGAACGCTTTGCTCGCGCGCCACGAATCACGGGGGTTGATGTCGTCAATCACCGCCCGGGCAAATTTCTCCGAGAGCTCCTTCGACGGCTGCGCACCGTTTGCAACCGCCTCGGCGCTCGGACAGCGCATTGGCACCGGGCCCGCAACGCCGTAGGCAATGCGGCAGCGCTCGATGGTCTTTTTATCCGCGGAAAGGCGCACGTTCACGCTGCACCCCAGCGTCGCGATCTCCATGGCGTTGCGCAGGCCGTACTTGATGTAATGGCCAAAGGTATTCTCATAGCTTGCCTTCGGGATCAGGATCGCCGTCTGGATCTCGTCCGGTTTTATGTCAACCTGTCCCGCCTTGATGTAAAAGTCCTTGATCGGCACGCGGCGCACGCCGTCCTTGCCCGTCAGCTCGACGATCGCCTCCCATGCGTGAAGCGTGGACGCGGAATCGGCGGAGGTCACGCCGTTACAGGTGTTGCCGCCGATGGTGCCGATGTTGCGGATCTGCGGCGACCCCACCTGATCCACCGCCTCGCCGAGCACATTGCAGTATTTCTGAATCAGCGGGTCGCGCGTGATGTGGGAAAAGCTGGTCAGCGAACCGATGCGCAGGTTTTCCTCCGCATCCATCGTCACGCCGCGCAGCGCGTCGATCATGTAAATGGAGATCAATTCCTTGCCGGCGCGTCTGCCCTCGCGCATCTGCACCAGCACGTCCGAGCCGCCTGCGATGATCTGCGCCTCGGGATGCTCAACGCGCAGCCGGATCGCATCCTCCACGCTTTGCGCCTCATAGAGCGCCTTCATATCATACATCGCTTACTTCTCCTCCTCTCGCCAGTCGTCATGGATCAGCCCCGCCTTGGAGAACTCCGCAAACAGAACGTGGGGGTTGATGGGGTTGTGGTCGATGGCAACGCCCGTGGCGTCCAGGATCGCGTTGCGGATCGCAGGGGCGCCGGAACAGGCTGGCGGTTCACCCAACGCCTTGGTGCCGAACGGCGACGTCGGCTCCGCGTTCTCGATAAACTCCGCCTCCAGATGCGGATGATCCATAAAGGTCGAGAGCTTATAGTCCAGCAGGTTGCCGTTGAGCGGCTTTCCCGTCTTCTCGTCAAAGATCAGCTGCTCGCTCAGTCCAAAGCCGATCGCCATGGACATGCCGCCGTGCACCTGTGCCGCGGCCAGCGCCGGGTTGATAAGTTTGCCGCAGTCGTGGACGTTGACGATGTTTTTGAGCGTCACCTTGCACATCGGGATATCGACTTCCACCTCGGCAAACGTACAGCCGAAGGAGTAAGCGTTGTTGCGGATGGTGTATGTGCTCTCCGCCGTGATATGCTCGCTGTGGACGGGATTGTACTGCGCGGTCATTGCCAGTTCGGAAAGGCTCATGAGCACCACGCCGTCCTCCTTGCGGACGATGTTGCCGTCCACAATGTCCATGCAGGCCACCGACTGCCGCGTAAGCTCGTTGGCATACTTCAGGATCTTTTCCTTCAGCAGGTCGGCGGTCTGGCGGATGGAAAAGCCCGCCACGTAGGTCTGGCGCGAAGCGTAGGCGCCAAGTCCCGTCGGCGTGATGTCCGTGTCCTGGCAGGACTTGACGCGCACGTCACGATAACTCGCAAGGCCCAGCGCCTCCGCCACCATTTGCGCGTAAGCGGTATCCGCGCCCTGCCCGATCTCCGTCTCGCCGCACTGGAACGTCACGGTGCCGTCGAGATTCAGAAGCATCCGGTTGGACGAGGTCTCCAGTGAGATCGGATACACCGCCGTATTGTACCAGAATGTCGCCATGCCAATGCCGCGGCGGATGTCGCCGGTATCGTTGGCGTATTCCTTCTTTTTGCGCGCATAGTCAATGTATTCCGCGCCCTTCGCCATGCACTCGCGGTAGGTGTCGTAATAGTTGGTGTTGCCGGAAAATGCATCGTGAAAGCCCTGCGGCATAATGTTCTTTTTGCGGAATTCATAGGACTCCATGCCGAGCGCTTTGGCGCAGTCCTCGATGTTGCACTCATCGGCAAAGCTCGCCTGCGGCATGCCGTAGCCGCGCATCGCACCCGCGGCGGGGCGGTTGGTAAACACCGTCCACGCGTCGCACTCCATGTTCTCGCAGGGATAGTGCTGCGGGAACGACCCCATCGCCTTTGCCACAATGGAGTGGCCATGGGAGGCATAAGCGCCCTGATTGGAGAAGCACTCCACCTTGCGGGCTTGGATCGTGCCGTCTTTTTTGAGCCATGTCACGATATGGAACCGGATGGCATGGCGCACACGGTTGGACACAAAGGTCTCCTCACGGGAACAGTCGATGCGGACGCAGCGGCCGCCGACCTGCGTGGAGCACCATGCGCACAGCGGCTCATACAGCACATCCTGCTTGTTGCCGAAGCCGCCGCCGATATAGGGCTTGATGATCTCAATGTCCGCCCACGGACGGCCCAGCGCCTGCCCGACGGCGCGGCGGATAATGTGCGGGATCTGCGTCGAAGTGACGACCACGATGCGCCCGTTTTCCTCATAGGCATAGCAGCCGTGGTTCTCGATGTGACAGTGCTGCACCGTCGGCGTATCGTACCATCCCTCGACCTTGATCAGCCCCGGTTCCTCAATCGCCTTCTGATAATCGCCCTTGCGCATATCGGTGTGTTTGAGGATATTGTTCGGGAACCGCTCATGGAGCTGCGGCGCACCGTCCTCCATCGCCTTTTGCACGTCAAGTACAAAAGGCAGTTCCTCATATTCCACCTTGAGCGCGCGCACGCCCTGATTTGCCGCCACATCATTTTCCGCGATAACGACGGCAACGTCGTCGCCCCAGTAGCGGACGTGGCGGTTGAGCAGGTGCCTGTCGGCAACGTCCTGATGTCCCGGGTCCATCGACCACGGATGCCCCGCCGTCGGGAACGGGATATCCGGCACGTCGAAACAGGTCAGTACCTTTACGACGCCGTCGATGGCCTCCGCTGCGCTCGTATCCACAGACTTGACCATACCGTGCGCGATATCCGCATGTTTGATGCGGACATAAAGCGCGCCCGCGGGCATGCGGTCCTCATAGTATTTTGTCCGGCCGCTCGCCTTGTCAAAGCCGTCGACGCGGACTTCGCTTTTGCCTACCTTGCTCATGGCAGTTGCCCTCCCTTATAATCGAGGATTGACTTGTCCATACTAGACTCGTAGAATGAAAAACGGGTGATGTATATGTCTGATACTTCTGATGCTTTTTCCATCGGCTGTGTCGTTATGGCGGCAGGAAATGCCGAACACTTCGGAGAAAACAAGCTCGCCGCCGTCGTAAACGGCAAAACGCTGATCGAACACGCACTGGACGCCGTTCCGGCGGGGATGCTCGACGCGGTCTGCGTCGTCACGCAGTATGATGCGGTGGAAGCACTCGCGCTGCGCCGCGGGTTCCGCTGCGTGCGCAATGACCGTCCGGAGGATGGTCTCAGCCGTACGGTGCGACTCGGCACCGAGGCGCTGCAAGGCGATTGCGACGCCATTTTGTACCTTGTCTCCGACCAACCGCTGCTGCGCCGGGAGAGCGTCGAGACGCTGCTGCGCTTTTACCGCGCACACCCCGGGCATATTGTCGGCGCATCCCACGACGGGAAGCGCGGAAATCCCTGCGTCTTCCCGGGAAAATACTTTTCGGAGCTGTGCGCCCTGACGGGCGACGTAGGCGGCAGCGCGGTCATTCGCGCCCATACGGGCGACCTGCTGCTTTGTGAGATCGGCAAGCGGGAACTCGCCGATGTGGATACAAAAGAAGCGCTTCTCCGCTTGAAGAAATAACGCGGCTTGCCCGCGTTATTTCTTTTTTCTTGCGTAGGGCGTGTGCTCCAGCGGCAGGCTGAACCGCCGTTCGCCGTCGAGCCGGAAGTACGCGTCCGCAATGGCGGGTGCGGTGGGGATCGACGTGATCTCGCCGATACCGATGGCGCCGTTGGCAAATTCAAGGCCCGGCTTATCGATGACAATGGCCTTGACCGGCGGCACATCCGGTGCGCGGAAAACGCCGAGCGTACCGTACTTTGCGGTCGGCTTGCAGTTGTCGTCGATGGGATACTGCTCGGTGAGCGCATAGCCTAAAGACATCACGACGCCGCCCTCGATCTGCCCCTCGCAGGAAAGCGGATTGATCGCTTTGCCCACATCGTGCGCCGCAACCATCTGCTTGACCTTGCCGGTCTCCCTGTCGAGGACGCACATCTGTGTCGCGTAGCCGTAGGCGACATGGGAAACGGGGTTGGGTTTATCCGAACCCAGCGGATCTGTTTTGGCATAATAGGCGCCGTAGAACTCACGCCCGATCAGTTCGGAAAGCGTCTGCGTTTTCAGCGCTTCCTTGAGCTGCTCGCAGGCGCGGCGCACCGCCTCACCGGTGATGAGCGTCTGGCGCGAACCTGAGGTATCGCCCGAATCCGGCGCAATCCATGTGTTGCTGCGCTCATAGACGACATCCGCCGGACTGATACCCGCGTTGGTAACGACCATCTGCGTCAGCACCGTACCGAGCCCCTGCCCGATGCAGCTGGCGCCGGAGTAGATATGTACCTTTGCATCGTCCTCAATGATCAGGCGCGCACGGCCCCAGTCCTGCAAGCCCACGCCGACGCCGGCGTTTTTCATCGCACAGGCGATGCCTACAGGGTCGCCGTTTTTGACCGCCTCGTCATAGTAGGGCTTGATTGCTTCAAGCGTCTCGACCAGTCCGGTTTCCGCGCCCACGATCTGTCCGTTCGGCAGCACACCGCCGGGCCGGATGGCGTTGCGGTAGCGGATCTCCCACGGGGAGATGCCAACCTTGTCCGCCATCATGTTGAGCAGCGTCTCGGTGGCAAAGCAGGTCTGCGTCACGCCGAAACCGCGGAACGCGCCCGCAGGCGGATTATTCGTATAATATGCGTCGCCGCTGATCTCAAAGTTCTCATATGCGTACGGTCCCGCGGCATGGGTACATGCGCGCTCCAGCACCGGGCCACCGAGGGACGCGAATGCGCCCGTGTCGGACACGACCTTCGCCTTGACGCCCTGAATGATGCCGTTCTCGTCGCAGCCCATGGTGAAGTCCATCCACATCGGGTGGCGCTTCGGGTGAATCAGTATCGACTCCTGCCGCGTCAGCTTGACCTTGACCGGCACGCGGGCGACATAGGCGATCAGCGCCGCATGGTGCTGCACCGACATATCCTCCTTGCCGCCGAAGCCTCCGCCGACAAGCTGGTTCTCAACAAGGCAGTGGTCGGGTACGGTACCCAGCATCTCCATACACTCATGCTGCGTCGTATGCGCACTCTGGTCGGTGGTCAGCAGCTTAACGCCGCCGTTTTCGAGCGGCAGCGCCACACAGCACTCCGGCTCCAGAAACGCATGCTCCGTCCACGGCGTTTCAAAGTGCTCGGAAAGCACATATTTGCTCTTTGCAATCGCGGCGTCCGCGTCGCCGCGGGAAACATGCTTGTGCGCCTGCACGTTGTGCTCCGTCTCGGTCTCGAACACGCAGGGCGCGCCTTCTGCAGCGGCCTCCTCCGGATTGTGCACAGCGGGCAGCACTTCATACTCGACCTTGACGAGCTTCTTCGCCGCCTCCAGCGTTTCCTGATCCCTGGCGCACACCAGGGCGATTGCGTCGCCGAGGTAGTGCGTGATCTTGCCCACGGGGATCAGCGTCGCCTGATCCTTCTGGATATGGCCGACATAGTTCTTGCCGGGAATATCCTTCGCCGTCAGCACGCACACCACGCCGGGCAGCGCTTCCGCCTCGCTCGTGTCGATCGAAAGCACGCGGGCGCGGGGATACGCCGCGCGCACGGCACTGCCATAGCACATGCCGTCCACATAGATGTCGTCCGGATACTTGCCGTAACCCTGTACTTTCTCCGCCACGTCGATGCGGTGGACGCGGGAACCGACCTGATAATCGTCCGCGGACGGCTCGGGCAGCTTACCCTCGCGGAAGATCTTCGCCGCCAGCAGAATGCCGTCAAGAATTTTGACATAGCCTGTGCAGCGGCAGATGTTGCCGCGGATGGCAAACGCCGCCTCCTCGCGCGTGGGATCAGGATTCTGGTCAATGAGCGCCTTGGCGCACATCACCATGCCGGGGATGCAAAAGCCGCACTGCACTGCGCCCGCTTCGCCGAAGGCATAGGTAAAAACGTCCTTCTCCCAGTCGGAAAGCCCTTCGACCGTGACGACGCTCTTGCCCTCCAGCTTGTCGGTCTGCGGCACGCAGGCTTTTGTCGCTTTCCCGTCGACGAGCACCGTGCAGGTGCCGCAGGCGCCCTCGCTGCATCCGTCCTTGACGCTGGTCAGGTGCAGCGTATCACGCAGATAGCGCAGCAGCTTTTGATTTTTCTCCACCGTGACGGCCTTGCCGTTCACTGTAAACGTCGCCATAGCGGCCTCCTTTGAGAGAAATTCCCAAAAACTTTTTGGTGAGCTTACTAATTTTTATCTATTATATCACTTCTGCAATAAAATGCAATTGGAAATCCCGGTGTTCGTGATTCTTTTGCGCCTATAACGAAAAAGCGGGGCCGCGCCGTTTCATTTCGGCGCAGCCCCGCTGCTCTTTTCGCGTGATTTACTTTTTCAGTGTCAGCGTATACTCGCCATCCGCCTCGTCGACCTTGACGGTGTAGCCTTGGGATGCGGCGTAGCGCGTGATGTTTTCCACGCAGACCATGGCGTCCACCTTCACCTGCAATTCGGCGGGACGGTTGCCTTTTTTGACAGCGTCCTGCACCATCACAACGGGAATGGGGCAGCTTTGTCCTCTTGCGTCGATCATGTCAGTTTGCCTCCTTTTTGAGCATGGAACTGTTTGCCAGCGAAATCACCAGCAACACGGCAAAGCCGATAAACACCGCAGCCTTGCCCGTCGCCGCAATGCCGCCGACCTTATACACGCCGTCCGTAAGGGCGTCTGCACTGCCTGCCAGCTTAAAGTTGTGTGCAAATGCCGCGCCGACCAGCATGCCGAGCACGGTAACGGCGCTGTCGCCGTTGCCCTCGCCCGCCAGGATCAGCTGACGAAGCGGACAGCCGCCGAGCAGCACGCTGCCCCAGCCGACCAGCACCATGCCGAGCAGGTTCCACAGCTCGCTGGAGTGGGAAATGGGCTGAGACAACGTGGAAAAGCCCGTGAACTTGCTCAAAAGCACGTTCCCCAGCAACACGGTCACGAAAATCGCAGCAAAACCGGAAATCAGGTTGAAGTCACGGAACATCACCGCATCGCGCATACCGCCCACCATGCACAGGCGGGACTTCTGCGCCAGCGCGCCGACCACGAGCGCCACAAGCAGCGACGCGATTGCGGGCGCGAACTTGGAACCCGGGCCGCTCTCGGAAAAGGCGAAGAGCGCGGGCACGGCGAGGAATAGGACAAACAGCAGCGCCAGCACGCCGGGGAGCGCAAAGCCCTCGGTCTTCGTCACCTCATATGTGCGTTTGAGCGTAAAGCCCTTCTTGAGGAAAAACACGCCGATGAGAATGCCGAGGAAAAAGCCGACCAGGCCGACAAAGGCGTTGAGGTCGCCGCCGCCCATGCGAATGACCATACGCAGCGGGCAGCCGAGGAACACCAGCGCGCCGATCATAACAAATGCGCCGATCACAAAGCGCGTCGCGGGGGACGAACCCGCACGGGGCTTGAACTCTTTTCCCACCAGCGCCATGATGGTGGAACCGAGCACCAGTCCGACGATCTCCGGGCGGAAATATTGCACCGGTGCCGCGCTGTGCAGCTTGGTCGCGCCCGCAATGTCGCGGATGAAGCAGGCAATGCAAAAGCCCATGTTGGCGGGATTGCCAAGGGCAGTCAGCAGTACCGCCGCGACGCCGACCACAACGCCGGTGACCAGCACCATAGGATTGATACGCTTGAACATGATGATTTTCTCTCTCCTTTCGCGCGGGCATTCGCCCGCAAACGTTGTATATTTTAGAGTATCACGCCGAATATGTCAATAGCCTTTTCCCCCTTGCTCCCTGCGGTGGTTCAGTGCAGGAAAATGCGCTTACCGCCGCCGTAGGTCTTCACTGTGCCGATGCGCTGTGCCGACGGAACGGTGCCCCGGAGCGCGTCATACAGCCGGTCCGCGTCCGCGGGATCAACGGCAATAAGCAGCCCGCCCGCGGTCTGCGGGTCGTAGAGCACATCCTGCCGCGCCAGCTCCACATCGCCGGGGTCGACAAACGCCTCGGCAAAGCTGCGGTTGCGGTACATACCCTCCGGCAGCACACCGAGCCGCGCCAGTTCCACGGCCTCGCCGATCAGGTCGATGGCACGCACATCCAGATGCAGCTCCACATCGCTGCCCTGCGCCATTTCCAGCCCGTGCCCCATGAGCGAAAAGCCCGTCACGTCCGTACAGGCGTGGACACGATACTGCACCATTGCGTCGCGCGCCGCCTTGTTGAGCGTCGTCATCAGGCGCACCGCCAGCGCCATGCCTTCCGCCGTGGTCATACCCACCTTTGCCGCCGTGGTCAGCACACCGATACCCAGCGGTTTGGTCAGCAGCAGCACATCGCCGGGCTTTGCGCCGCTGTTGGTCAGCACCTTGTCGGGATGGACAAAACCCGTTACGGCGAGGCCGTATTTGGGCTCATCGTCGAGGATGCTGTGTCCGCCGGTGATGATCGTACCCGCCTCATACGCCTTGTCGTAACCGCCGCGTAAAATTTCATGCACCGCGTCGGACGGCATATCCTTCGGCACCGCCATAACGTTGAGCGCGAGCTTCGGCTCGCCGCCCATGGCATACACGTCCGAAAGCGCATTCGTTGCGGCAATCTGGCCGAAGGTATAGGGATCGTCGTGGATCGGCGGAAAGAAGTCCACCGTCTGGACAAGCGCCAGATCATCCGTCACCTTGTAGACGCTCGCGTCGTCGCTTTTGTCAAACCCAACGATCAAATTGGGGTCACGCCGTACCTTCATATCGCCAAGCAGCTGCGCCAGCACCCCTGCGCCGACCTTTGCGCCACAGCCCGCACACTTGGCAAGCTTGGTGAGCTTTATCTCGTTTTCCATACAGTTGCCTCCCGAGCAAAACATAATATCTCCGCCTTACGGAGATATTTGCCATATTTCGCGGTGCGCAAAATGGCATGATTCATACGGTTTCTTTTGCGGAAAAATGAAGTACCGCCTCCAGCACGCCGCCTGCTACGGACAGCGCCTTATCGGAAACGAGGCCGCAATATTCCGCCTTTCCGCGCGGATCAACGTCACCGGATTTCATCCCCCGGCTGACCTCCACACCGTCCGCCAGCAGCCCGCGCAGCACACCGGTGATGGTTGCCGTCATCGGCACGCCCGCAACGGTGCCCACGGTCTCTCCCGCCTCGACCGCGTCGCCGATCCGGCGCGTTCCCATGAACACGCCGTCCGCCGGCGCGCGAAGCACACGTTCGCCCGCAAAGCCACCGATCAGGCCGGGGATATTCGTATTCGGCAGCGCCGCCCCCGCATAATATACACGCCCCAGCGTATGCCCGCGCATCGTCTCGACAACTGCGTGACAGTCCACGCCCGCTGTGAATCCGGGGCCGATCCCCACCACGACGGGCGCGTCGGAGATCGTTGTGCCGAGGTTGCGTTTGGCGAGAATCGCGTCCACCAAAACCGTTGGGTGCAGCGCCTCGCGGCTGGTGCACGCGGGGTCGACCAGGACAGGCACATACCCCTGCTCCAGCAGATGGCAGGCGTCTTCCCAGTTCTCCGCATATCGCGCGGTCACATCCTCGACGGTCTGTTCCCCATTCATCACGGCGTCGGAAAACGCAACCGTGCGGCGAATGGTCGTCGGGCGGGCGATCTCGGTCATGACAACGCCGAAACCCGCGCGGTGCAGGCGCAGCGCGATGCCGCTGGCAATATCGCCCGCGCCGCGAATCATCGTAAGCATAATATTCCTCCCCCGTGCACTACAGGCACGTATAGACTCTCTGGTGCAGGCTGCCCGCCGCAACGGGGCAGTTGAGCCGTTTTGCCAGCTCCTCCGCCGCGGCATATCCGTCGGCAGACTCCACCTGATTGACCAGCACACGGTCGCCGAAGCCCTCCGCGGCAATGACGCGCGCCTCCGCCTCCGGTGTCGCGGGATCATCAGTCGAAACGCCGGCCAGTTCCGCCCAGCGCTCCGGCCGATGGCAGACGTCCCGCACCGGCTTTCCGAACCCCGCCGCGCCCACAACCAGCACCACACGCTGCGCGTTCGGCGGGATCACCGGTTCATATGGCGCATGTGCCTTGAGCGGCAGGGATTTTGCGCCGTCCGCCTCGACTAGCACATAGTCCGCGCACTTTGCCAGTTCCGCAAAAGGCAGGGGCGGTGCGGTCAGCTTTCCGTTTTCCGCGCCCGTCCCGGCGCAGACAGCACCATGCTCCGCAAGCGCTGCACGCAGCGCATCCGCGCCGCCGGTAACGAGCGGATACTGTTCCGGCACGCGGATATGCGTCGATGTGCAAAGGATTACCGATCCCTTTTTGCGCAGCTCCTCCGTGAGCGTATAGAGCAGCGTGGTTTTTCCGCCGCCGCCGATGAGAGCGGTTACGCCGCGACCGATGTTGAGCAGGGACGCAATGTTCATCCGTATCCCTCCGCCTACATGACAAGTTCGTATATGCCGGCGTATTCGATTCCTTCCGCCGTCAGTGTTTCCTCCAGCGCGGCGTGCGTCTCAGCCGGCGCGCACCACGCAATGCCGCAGTCGGCAGAAAGGGCGCGCGGCGCGGAGATCAGCTTCCCTTCCAGTCTCTTTTCCCTGCATACCTGCTCCGTCGCCATCGCCTCCGCCGTGGTGTGGAAAGTGACGACCGCGCGCGGTTGTCTTTCCCGCATCACGCAAGCCTCCGTTGTCCTCTGTAGAATATCAAGCCGATTATAGCAGGGTCAAGCACACTTTACAAGAGGCAGAAGGGCAGTTATAATGGGAACCAGATTTGAAAAGGGAGGCGCACATCATGAGCGAACTTCTTCGTGCCGTGGTATCGGTACGACTGTTTACCGACCGCAAGTGTTTTGGCCCCGGCATCGCAGAACTCCTCCGGCGTGTGGACGAGCACCATTCCCTGCGCGCAGCGGCACAATCCATGGAGATGGCCTACTCCAAGGCCTGGACGATCATGAAAAATGCCGAGAACGGTCTCGGCTGCAAGCTGCTCACCTCCAGCACGGGCGGCAAAAACGGCGGCGGCGCGGAGCTGACCGACGATGCGCGGCGCATTCTTGCCGCGTATGAACGCTGCTGTGAAAAGTTGCGCGAGCGCGCCGACGAATTGTTGGCGGAGGAGTTTGCGTTTTACACGGAAAAATAACGCCGCAAAAGTGAGATCCGCCGCGGAACGGTATCGTTCCGCGGCGGTTTTTTGCGTTCAGCACATTCTTTTGAGTTCCGTGCGCGCAACAGGCACGCAAAGGGCAAAAGTGAGCACATCCGCCCACGCCTGCGTCATCTCCACGCCGGTCAGCCCAAACAGGCGCGGCAGCGTCAGGATCAGTGGAATAAAGAAAATCCCGTTGCGTGCCGACGAGGTGACGGACGCCTTGATTCCCTTCCCCGTCGCCTGAAGCATCATATTCGTCAAAACCGATGTTGCCAGCAGCGGCAGCATCACCGCCTGCCAGCGCAGCGCCGCCGTTCCGACCGCGATCACGGCGGGATCATCGCGGAACCAGCCCACGATCGGCTTCGCGGCAAGGAAACAGAACGCGCCCGCTCCCGTCAGCAGGATCGTTCCATACTTCACGCAGTAGCGGAACCCCTCCTTCACGCGGTCATAGCGCGCCGCGCCGTAATTGTACGAGCACACCGGCTGGTAGCCCTGTCCGAAGCCGATGAGCGCAGAGACCAGCAGCATCAGCACGCGCATCACGATGGACATGGCGGCGATGGCGGCGTCCCCGCCGTAAAGGCGGGCATAACGGTTGAGCAGCAGCGTCGAAATCGCGGCCATGCCCTGCCGCATCAGGGACGGCATACCGCCGTTGATAATCTGTGTCAAATTTGCGCCGCTCATACGCACGTTTTTCAGATGCAGCCGGATGTTCTGCCCGCGGCTGCTGCCGATGAGCAGCGCCAGAAAGCTCACAAGCTGTCCGCCCACGGTTGCGACCGCCGCGCCGCGCACACCCAGGCCGAATCCGAAAATCATCAGCGGATCCAGCCCAATGTTGATGACCGCGCCGCACATCAGCCCCACCATGGCGTAAAACGCGCTGCCCTGAAAGCGGAGCTGGTTGTTGATGACAAACTGCCCCGTCATGAATGGCGCGCCGAGCAGAATGATGCGCAGGTAGGCCACGGTGTCCGCGCGCGAAGCGTCCGTCGCGCCGATGAAATCCGCTATGCGTCCGGCATAGACGTTCCCCGCCGCGGCGACGGCCGCGCCGATGAGCAGCGCCAGCGCAAAGCCCGTTGCCGCGATCTCGTTCGCCTTTTCGTTTTCCCCCGCGCCCAGCAGGCGCGAAAGGTAGTTTCCCGAGCCGTGCCCACAGAAAAAGCCCAACGCCTGAATGATGGCCATGACCGAAAACACCAGCCCCACCGCCGCCGTCGCCTGCGTGGAAATGCGCCCGACAAAATAGGTGTCGGCGGAGTTGTAGATCCCCGTCACCAGCATGCTGATGATAGACGGCACGGAAAGCTCACGAATCAGCCGCGGAACCGGCGTCTCCGTCAAATATTGATGTCTGTCCCGTTGTCCGGAGCGCAACCGCGCCGCCCCCTTTCCCACCGCAGCACGCGGACGGTTTTGTGTCTCACGCGTGCTTTCTTTTTACGCCTGTCCGGTCAGGATTGCCGCCGCCTCGCGCAGCGTTTCGACGCCGCCCGTATTGCCGGGAAAAATCACATAGGGCACACCGGGGAATTTGCTCTCCGGCCCCAGCCGCCACACAGGGATGCCGGGCCGGATCTGTCCCAGCACATCGGCGCGCTGCACGCGCAGCGCCTTGACGCCCACATCACTGGATGTAATGCCGCCCTTGGCAATGATAAAGGCAGGCGTTACGGACAGGCGCGCCACCAGCGCGCAGACACCCTCGGAAATCTTTACGGCGCGGCGCAGCGCGTCCTCTCCGCTCTCGCCCTCCACCGTCAGAAGGCGGCGCGCGGTATAGCACACGGCGGTTCCGCCCGCGCGGAGGATGCGCTCTTCCTCCGCCACCACCCGTTCCACCTCAGCGCCGAAGGCATCGTCGCCCTCCAGCACCATGTCGGAGCGGAACGCAATCCCCTCCGTGCCGGGCAGTGTCAAAAGTTTCTCCAGCTGCGCGGTGGTCTTTTGCGTATGGCTGCCCACAACCACGATACCGCCGCCCGCGGACGTACCGCCCAGCAGCTCTGCCCGCGTGAGCAGCGCACGGTCGGAAACGCCGCCGAGCACCTTCACCAACCCGGCTGCCGTGCGGAAAAGGAAGCGTTTCCCCTGCGCCGCCGCCCGGTAAAGCGCAACGGCAAAGACCTTGAGGTCGCAGTAGTCCACCGCGTTGACCACGATACGCCGGAAATCATGTGCGGAGAGAAGGCGTTCCGTCACGCCGTCCACATCCGCGCGGCGCAGCTGCTCCAGCGGTATGCAAAGCACATCCGCCGCCGCAATGCGCCCCTGCGTTTTTTCCTCCACATATTCGCACAGGTTGGACGCATGATAGCCAAACGTCCGGTCCTGTGCAAACTCTGTTTGTCCCGCCGGCACCAGCTCGTCACCGGCGCGGACATAGTGTATATTATCTATGGTATAGCGCCCGCCTTCCTTGAAAAACGGACAGAGGACTTCGCCGTCCGCCGCATAACCGCCCGCCGCGGCCGTTTCCGCGCGCAAGGTCTCCGTTTCCAGCGGGTAATGCCCGCGCAGCGTGGAGTCGCAGCGGCTGAGCAGCAGATACGGTTTTCCCGCCTCCCGTGCGGCGGCCGCAACGCCGCGCGCGATGGCGCGGTGTACCGCCTCCGTTTCCGCCGCCGTAAAACTGCGCGAATTCGTCAGGATGTAAAACAGCCTGCCCGGCTCGGCAAATCCGCGCCGCAGGCTTTCCATCGTCCAGTCGGTGTAGACCGAAACGTCGTGGACGGTCTGCACGCCCGTCGGGTCGTCATCCAGCACCACCAGCTTGAACGGGCTTGCGTCCAGCTCGCGTGCCAGCAATGCATCGACCGCCGCCTCGTCGATCCGCGGCCAGGCGTCCAGCCGTTGCGCACCGATTTTCCGTTCGTTCATCGCCGCCTCCGTTCCCCGCCGCATTCCCGTACGGGCGTCCGTCATGCGTTGTGTCCGCATGGCGTGCGGCGGATGGATATTTCCTGCTTAGTATATCGCTTACCGGCCGCGCGGCGCAAGCCCCAAGACATCCTCTTTTTTCGTATGCTCCCCGCTTTTTCCCAAAATGTACCATTGGTATTTGGTACAAACCAGTCGTTTATTTTTTATAGCTAACGCCGAAAAGCATGTTATTTTCTTAACAATGATTGACAATTCATGTCAGCTGGTTGTATTGTTGTATTACAAGATAACAAGGTCAGCTTCTTCCCCTGTTTTGGGAGTCTGCGCATGCAGGCACCCCTACTTTTTGTGCTCTGTCCGGACGGTCCGGATAAAATAAAACTATGAAATCAGGAGGATGAACGTGAAAACGAAGATCACCAAGAGAATCGCAGCCCTGACCCTTGCCATGCTGATGGTGCTCGGTATGGCCGCCTGCGGCGGCGCCACCACCCCTGCGGCCAGCGGCGGCAGCACCACCACGACCGACAGCGGCAGCACCGGCAGCACGCCCGCGGCCCCTGCCAACACCGGTGAGAAGTACACCATCCGTATCGGTCACAGCGACACCACCCAGAACCTGCTCCACATCTCCCTCGAGCACTTCGCCGAGGCGGTCAAGGAGCGCACCAACGGTCAGGTTGAGGTCCAGATCTTCGCTTCCGAGCAGCTTGGCTCCAACGCCGAGATGGCCGAGATGGTCGAGATGGGTTCTCTCGACGCGATGATGCTCCCCTCCGGCGCACAGTCCAATTACTGCCCGAAGTTCAAGGCCCTGAGCCTTCCCTTCCTGTTCTCCGACTATGCGCATGTGTATAAGGTTCTCGACGGCGAGATCGGCGAAGAGCTGCTCGAAGGCCTTAGCGACCACAACATGATCCAGCTTGCCTACTGGGAGAACGGCCTGCGCCAGTTCACCAACAACAAGCGTGAGATCAACTCCCCCGCCGACATGCAGGGTCTGAAGTTCCGCACGCCCGAGGATCAGCTCACCATCGCGATCTTCGCCGCCTACGGCGCTTCTGCCTCCCCGTTCGCTTTCTCTGAGCTGTACCTCGCGCTCCAGCAGGGCACGTTCGACGGTCAGGAGAACCCCGTCGCCAACATCTACGCCAACAACTTCCAGAATGTCCAGAAGTACCT
>CACZPK010000082.1 GCA_902783035.1 Oscillospiraceae bacterium | reverse complement strand
GGCACCAAAGGTTTCACAGTTGTGCCCTTTAAAGGATTTTTAGGCCCTTCTTAGGAGACGGCAGATCTGACTAGGATACTGCGCCGCCGTTCAGCAGTTCATCATTATACACGGAGTTTGTCAAATATACAAGATATTCATGGGAATATTCATCGAAATTTCATACAAAAACGGAGACGTTTCCGCCTCCGTTTTTCGCAAATCGACCTTATTTGGAACGTCCGGCAAGCCGTTGCGCCAGTTCCTTGAGAAATGCAGCGTCCGCAATGTCATGCAGCGCTGCGATCGCCTCGCCGGTCAGACGCGCAACCTCTGCGCGGCAGCCGTCCGTGCCGAGCAGGTCGACAAACGTGGTCTTTCCCTCGTCCTTGTCCGAGCCGATGGGCTTGCCGAAGGTCGCCTCGTCCCCGATGACGTCCAGCAAATCGTCCTGTATCTGGAATGCCAGACCGAGCAGGGAGGCGTACTGTGCCAGCGCGGCGGTTTGCTCTCTGGAGGCGTTTGCCGCCGCGCAGCCCATTTCTGCCGCCGCCTTGATCATAAAACAGGTTTTCTTATCGCACAGCGTTGTCAGCGTTTCGCGGTCATGCCCAAAATCCGTCAGGTCAAGCACCTGACCCGCGACCATACCGTTTGCGCCGCTTGCCCATGCGAGCGACCAAACCGCGTCGAGCTTTGCGGTCTTAGTCAGCTTCGGCGCCTCGGCGATCAGCCGGTAGGCCTCCGCCTGCAGGGCGTCGCCCGCCAGCGTTGCCATTGTTTCACCGAATACGACGTGGTTCGTCGGTTTGCCGCGTCGCAGATCGTCATTGTCCATGCAGGGCAGATCGTCGTGGATCAACGAATACGTATGCACCAGTTCCAACGCACAGGCAAAAGGCAGCGCGAGACGCCAGTCCCGGATGCCGCCCAGACGCGCGCACTCCAGTGTCAGCACCGGACGGATGCGCTTGCCGCCGGACAAAAGGCTATAGCGCATAGACTCATATAGATCCTGCCATGGAACATGCATTTTTTTGCTTTGAAAGAGTCTATCCAAATAGACTTCAATCGCGCTGCGATAGGTGTCGTACCGCTCCTGAAACAGCCTATCGTCCATTGCCTTCCACCTCGCCCGTGAAAGGGCTTTCCACCGGGGAGCCGTCCGCGCCCTTGGAGAGCTTGACCACTTGCTGCTCCGCTTCATCGAGCATCTTGCCGCACGCACCGACCAGCGCTGTGCCCTCTTCAAACAGCTTCAGCGAATCCGCCAGCTGTGCATCGCCTTTTTCCAGCGCGCCCACGATTTCCTCCAGCCGCGCGATGTTCTCTTCAAAGCTCTTTGCCGCCTTTGCTGCTTTAGCCATGATCCTTACCTCCAGATTCCTGCGTCTCCACGACGCAGCCAAGTCTGCCTTTTTCTATCGTTAAGTCGATTCGATCGCCCTTGTGAACGTCTGCGGCGTTCTTGATGATCGTTCCGTCCGCGGTGCGCGCCACGGCGTAGCCGCGAGCGAGAACCTTGAGCGGGCTGAGCGCGTCCAGCGCGGCGCAGAGCGCGGCGTAGCGCTGCCGATGTCCGGCGAGCTGCTTCTCCGCCACGGCCGCGAGGTTCTTTTGCGTCAGATCCAGCAGCATGCGCTTGTCGGCGATGAATGCGGTCGGATCAGTCAGCACGCGCTTTTGCGCCAGCTCGCGCAGGTGTTTTTGCAGTGCCGCGATATGCGCCTGTTCGCCCCGCGCCATGCGCGTGTCCAGAACGGCAAGGCGACGGCGCAGTTCATTTTGATCCGGCACGGCAATCTCCGCCGCGTTGGAGGGCGTTGCCGCCCGCGCGTCTGCCACATAGTCGGCGATGGTGACGTCCGGCTCATGCCCAACGGCGGAAATGACCGGGATCGCACAGTCATAGATGGCGCGCGCGACGCGTTCGTCGTTAAACGCCCACAGATCCTCGATGGAGCCGCCGCCGCGTCCCGTGATGATCAGGTCGGCAATGCGCTGTTTGCTTGCGTAGCGCAGAGCACCCGCGATCTCGGGCGGCGCCTCGGCGCCCTGTACGCGCACGGGCAGAAGCACCACCTTCGTCAGCGGCCAGCGCTCGCCCAGGATGCGCAGCATGTCATGCACCGCCGCGCCCGCGGAGGATGTGATGATCGCGATGGTTCCGGGATAACGGGGAAGGGGCTTTTTGTGCGCCGGATCGAACAGCCCCTCGGCGTCCAGCTTGGCCTTAAGCTGTTCAAACGCAACATGCAGGTCGCCGGCGCCCTCGGCGGAAAGCTCGCTGACATAGAGCTGGTACGCGCCGTCGCGCGGAAATACGGAAATGCGGCCGAAGGCGATGACCTGCATGCCGTTTTCCGGGCGGAAACGCAGCCGTGAAGCATTGCCGCGGAACAATACGCAGCGCATCGCGCCCTCGGCGTCTTTAAGCGTAAAATAGTGGTGGCCCGAGGGATAGAGCTTGTAGTTAGAAATCTCACCGCGCACGAAGATTTCCTGCAGCTGCGGCACACGGTCAAGCAGCGCCTTGATGAAATTGTTCGCTTCGGATACGCTGAAGATCATCTGCGGCTGTTCCATGCCGATTTCCCCCAATCATGCGCAAAAGTCAGCGCCGCATACGCGGCGCTGACTTTTCATTCTTCTTTTGCCGGCCCTGTGGTTTCTTCGCGTGTAAAACTGCCGAGGATGCCGTTGATGAACTTCACCGTCTCCGGCGTTTCGTATTTCTTTGCGATCTCCACCGCCTCGTTGATGGCGGCGCTGTTGGGAATATCGTCGCGATAAAGCACCTCATACATCGCCACACGCATGATCGCGCCGGCGACGAGGGGGATGCGTTCGAACTTCCAACCCTTGGCATACTTGGCGATGTAGCCGTCCAGCTCCGGCGCATGCTCAGCAACACCCGCGACGACGCCGCGGATGTACTCCGCCTGTGCTGGGCCGGGCGCTTCGGCATAAAGCTCGTCCTCACCGGAAAGCGTCTCGAAGCGCTCCTTGCTCAGCCGTTCCTCCACCAGCTCCTCCGGCGAAAACGTGGTAAAACTCAGCTCGTAGGCCAGATGGACGGCGATTTCTCTTGCGGTATTACGAGTCATAGGCTTCCCTTTATCTATCTTTATTCGTTGAAACTGATGCCGCCGACGTGGACGTTGACCTCTTTGACGGGATAGCCCGTCATGCCGCTGACCGCGTTGGACACGCACTCCTGCACCTTCTGCGCGACCTCGGGGATGGCGTAGCCGTAGCGCGCCATGAGATAGAGGTCAATGGACACGGCATCGTCGACCTTTTCCACGCGTACGCCGCGCACCGCTTTCTTGCCGGAGAGCTGTTCGGTGACATTCTGGCTCATCGAGCCGACGCCCTCAACCTCCTTGATCGCGTCCGCGACAATGGCGGCGACGACGTCTTCGGCGATATTGATGGTGCCGTTCTCTTCGAACCGGGTGAGATAATCAGCCATCTGTCAAACACTCCTTGCGTTCATTCATATCATGAGCTGATATATTTTATCATCGTTTCTGCGAAAATACAACAGTTATTTTGCCAGTTCCGCGACCAGCTCATCAAAGCCGCGGATAAAACGGTGGCAGGCGCCGGGCATTTCCGCCTTTGTGCCTTCAAAGAACGGATCGTAAACGCCGATGACGGTCAGACCCGCCTCTTTGGCGGCGCGGCAGGATTTGACCGAGTCGTCGAGGAACACGCACTCCGACGGTGCGACGCCCAGCAGCGCGCAGGCGCGGCGGAACGCGTCGGGCGTACCCTTGTCCACGCCGAGATCGTGGGCGAATACAACGCGTTCAAAATAATGGCGCAGGCCGTGTATTTCCAAAGCGGTCTCACAGTGAGCGGGCACGGCGCTGGTGAAAACGGCGAGGCGTTCCCCACGCGCACGGAGCAAGTCCAGCAGCTCCCGCGTGCAGGGCTTGAGCGCGACGTGGGCATAGCTGTCCTTCGCCAGTTCCATCCACTCTGCGATGATTTCCTCACAGCTCTCCTCCAGATGACAGTATTCCCGGGTAAACACCGCCGCCAGAGGCAGGATCGTGTGCGCCACGCCCTCATAGTACGCCTTGGTATAGGGCACGCCGCGGCGGGCAAGGAACGTGCAGTCAACATTTGCCCAGATGCCGTTGGAGTCGACCAGCGTTCCGTCGAGGTCAAAGAGATACACGGCGGTACCGCCTTTCTTTTTGTCGGAATTAGCACTTGCGCAATCGGCGCAGGTTTGGTAGGATACAACATGTTGTATGAAACTCTACCATAGAACGGCAAAGTGGGCAAGATAAAAATGAGCACAAAGAAAAAACAGATCGTTTTACCGGTTATCACGGCGTTCATCTGGGGCTGTGCATTTGTGGCACAAAAAAGCGGGGCGGAAAATGTCGGCGCGTTTACCTTTACCTGGATGCGTTATCTGCTGGCGGGACTGGTGCTGCTGGCGTTCCTGGCGCTACGCACAAAGCGGGACGGTCGGACGCTGCATGAGGTTTTTGCCGGCGCGCTGCCCAGCGGCGTCGTTATGGGCACGCTGCTGATGGTGGCGTCAAATCTCCAACAGTACGGAATGAACACCACGACGGCGAGCAAGGCGGGCTTTGTCACCACACTCTACATCGTTATTGTGCCGCTGCTGGGACTGTTCTTTCACAAGCGCGTGCGGGCGCTGGTGTGGTGCGGTGTGGCCGTGGCGGTGGCGGGGCTTTATTTGCTGAGCTTCGCCGAGGGCGGCACGCCGTCGTTCAACGAAGGCGATCTTTACGTGCTGGGTTGTGCGCTGGTGTTCTCCATTCACATTCTCGCCATCGACCACTATACCAAGTTTTATGAGGGCGTGGTGCTGGCCTGCCTGCAGTTCTTCGTCGCAGCGGCAGAGTCGCTGGTGCCGGCACTGCTGTTTGAAGGCTTTTCCGCGCCCGCGATTCTCGACTGTGCGCTGCCGATCCTGTACGCCGGCATAATCTCCGGAGGCGTGGGCTATACGCTCCAGATCGTCGCGCAGAAGGACGGGGACCCGACGGTGGTGTCGCTGCTGCTGAGCCTGGAATCCCTCTTCGCCGTGGTCAGCGGCGCGCTGCTTCTGCATGAGCGGCTCTCACCGCGGGAGTACCTCGGCTGTGCGCTGATGCTCTGCGCGGTGGTTCTGGTGCAGCTGCCGGAGAAAAAGCAGCGGAGACGGAAAAAGGTGCGTTGACCTGAGACGCGTTTTGTGGTAAAATTATTCGAATGACTGGTTTGACAGGAGATGGCTATGAAGATCCGGGTGCTGGATGTCAGCTTTGACAATGTAACGATGGCGGAAGCGCTCTCGCGCGGCGAGGAATTGCTGCAAAGCGAGGGCGCGCACTACGTTGTGACGCCGAATCCGGAGATCGTTGAAGCCTGCCGTGCAGACGCGGAGGCGATGGCGGCGGTCAACGGCGCAGATCTGGTGCTGCCGGACGGCATAGGCGTGATCTACGGCGCAAAAATGCTGGGGACTCCGCTCAAGGAGCGCGTGCCCGGCATCGAATTCGGTACGGCAATGATCGAATATTGCGCCCGGAACGGACATTCGGTCTATTTTTTGGGTGCGAAACCGGGCGTGGCGGAGCAGGCTGCGGAAAATCTCAAGCGGCGCTTTGACGGACTGAACGTTGCCGGAACGGCGGACGGCTATTTTAAGGACGACGCGGTGGCCGCCGCGCGTATCGCCGAGAGCGGCGCGGCAATGGCGTTGATCTGTCTCGGTGCGCCCAAGCAGGAAAAATTCATGGCGCGTTACGGCGAAGAGACGGGAGCGCGCCTGCTGCTGGGGCTGGGCGGTTCGCTGGACGTGTTTGCGGGTGTGGCGCAGCGGGCGCCTCAATTTTATGTAAACCACAATCTTGAATGGTTTTACCGCCTCATCAAAAACCCCTCGCGCATCGGGCGGATGATGAAACTGCCATTATTTCTGGTGCATGTTGCGCGCGCAAAACGGGGTTGAGGAAGGAACGCTATGGGCAAACTGATCGTATTGGAAGGAACGGACGGCTCCGGCAAGGCAACACAGGCGAAGCGCCTCATGCAGCGCTTGCTGCACGAGGGCGTGAACTGCCGCGCGCTGGATTTCCCGCGCTACGGCGAGCCGTCTGCCGCGCCGGTGGAGTTGTACCTGCAAGGCGCGCTGGGGAACAGGCCGGGCGATGTAAACGCTTACGCCGCCTCGACGTTTTATGCGGTGGACCGCTACTGCTCTTTTAAGCAGGACTGGGGCGGCTACTATATGCGCGGCGGTGTGCTGATCGCCGACCGCTATACGACCTCGAACGCCGTACATCAGGCGTCGAAGCTGCCGCCGGAGGAACGCAGGGCGTTTCTCGACTGGCTGTTCGGGTTTGAATACGGCCTGCTGGGCCTGCCGGAACCGACGGCGGTATTCTATCTGGATGTGCCGACGGAGCTGACGGAGCGGATGATGCGCGCGCGAGAGAAAGCAAGCCACACTTCCGCCGACATTCATGAGCGGGATGAGAACTATCTGCGTGCCTGCCGCGAGGCGGGGGAGCAGCTGGTTTCGGACTACGGATGGCAGCGTGTGGATTGCTCCCGGAACGGCACGATGCGCACGATAGAAGACATCGGCGAGGAGATCTATACGCGGGTGAAGGCGTTACTGTAAGGGCTTGTCCGCCATCTTTGCGGTGAAAAGGGGACGCGGAACGCGTCCCGACTCTTCACGGGAGGCGGCGCAAAATTGCCTGTGGGGCAATTTTGCGTGCGCTGTCAGCAGCCGCAGCCGCAGTTGCTGTCGCTGACGCCGCCCACGTTGCCGTTGCCGCAGCTGTTGCAGCCGCAACCGCCGCAGAACAGCAGCAGGATGATCAGCAGGATGATGATGCAGGAGCAGTTATTGTTGTTGCCGAACCACATAACCATTTCACCTCACTTTGCCGGTTTCTGCTCTATTCTATGCGGGCAAAGTGAAATAGGGGCATGACCGCCCCGATTTTGGCAAAATTTTTTTGAGGAGATTGCATCATGAGCGATGAGAGACAGTACGAGACCGCGCGCTACGACACCCGTCGCGTGCGTGAGGGGGCGTACCATGCGCCTTCGGACGGGCGCGGCGCCGGCGGTGGGCAGCGGTTGTCGCCCTCGCAGCGGGAGGCGCTGCGGCGCAAGGGGCGCAGACGCCGCTTTTTCCTGCGTTTTGTGCTGTGGATCGTATTTGTTGTCACGGCGTCGCTGGTACTCTCGGGCGTGGGCTGGCTGCTGGCGAACGATTTTGCCGCATTCAACAAGGAGCCGCTTACTGCGACGATCCAGGTCACGAAGGACGATGACCTCGGCAGCATTGCCGACAAGCTCAAGGACGAGGGACTGATCGAGTACAAGTGGTTTTTCAAGCTCTTCGGCAAGGTTGCCCACGCGGAGGACAAGATCGGCGTCGGCAGCTATGAGCTGAACACGCAGATGGACTACAATGCGCTCATCAACGGTATGCGCAACCGCAACGGCTCGCTCAACTCCGCGACGGTGCGCGTCGCGATCCCGGAGGGTTACACCGTGCGCCAGATCATCGAGCTGCTGGCAAAGTACGGCGTCAACACCGAGGAGGAGCTGACCGAGGCGGCGCAGAACTACGATTTTGGCTATACCTTCCTCGACGATTCCAAGAAGGGCAGCATTACGCGCCTGGAGGGTTATTTGTTCCCGGATACCTACGAGTTTTATGTCGGCGGCAAGCCCAGCGCGGCGTTGAATAAGCTGCTTGCCAACTTCAGCGCGAAGATGACGCCGGAGCTGCGCGAAAAGGTGGACGCCTCCGGCTATACGCTCAACGAGATCGTGACCATTGCATCCCTGATCGAGAAGGAGACGGACGGTACCGACCGCGCGAACATTGCCTCGGTCATCTACAACCGTCTGCGCAATGTGGGGCAGACCTATCATCTGCTTCAGATCGACGCTTCGGTGATCTACGGCCTCGGCGATCGTTTTACCGCGCCGCTGACGAAGGCACAGACGGAGATCGACACTCCCTACAATACCTATATCCACGAGGGCCTGCCCCCGACGCCCATTGCCAATCCGGGCCTTGCATCGCTTCAGGCCGCTGTTGAGCCGAACGAAACGAGCTACTACTTCTACGCTCTCGGCAAGGATGGGCAGCACCACTTCTCCAAGACGCTTGACGAGCACAACGCCTTCCTCAACAGCCAGAAATGATGATGCGAAGAAAGCCGGAACTGCTCGCCCCGGCGGGCGACATGGAAAAACTCAAAATGGCGGTGCTTTACGGCGCGGACGCGGTATACCTTGCGGGCACGGCGTTTGGGATGCGCGCATTTGCGGGCAACTTTACGCCGGACGAGCTGCGTGAGGCGGTGCGTTTTGCGCACGACCACGGCGTCCGGACACATGTGACCGTCAACACCATGCCCCGCGGCGACGAGCTGAAGGCGCTGCCGGAGCATTTGGAGACGCTCAATGACGCGGATGTGGATGCGCTGATCATTGCCGATCTCGGCGTGTTCACGCTGGCGGGGAAGTACGCGCCGAAGTGCGAGCGCCATATCTCCACGCAGCAGAGCATTGCCAACGCCGTTTGTGCCCGCGCGTGGTACGATCTTGGCGCGCAGCGCGTGGTGCTGGCGCGGGAGCTGTCGCTCGAAGAGATCCGCGCCATCCGTGCGGAGGTGCCGCCGGAGCTGGAGCTGGAGACCTTTGCCCACGGCGCGATGTGCGTGAGCTACAGCGGGCGCTGCCTGCTGTCGAACTACCTGACGGGACGCGACGCCAACCGCGGCGAGTGTGCCCAGCCCTGCCGCTATCAGTATGCGCTGATGGAAGAGAAACGTCCCGGGGAATATTTCCCCGTCTTTGAGGACGAGAAGGGCACCTACATCATGAACTCCCGCGATATGTGCATGATCGACCATCTGGACGACATCATGGATGCGGGGATCGACTGCATCAAACTGGAAGGCCGCGCCAAGAGCGAGTATTACGCCGCCATTGTCACGGGCGCATACCGCCATGTGATCGATGCGGTCTGGTCGGGCGAGCCGGCGGACCCTGTTTGGCGCGACGAGGTGGATCACGTCAGCCACCGGCACTATTCCACGGGCTTTTATTACGGCGCGCCGGGCCAGTACACCGACAATGCCCGCTATCTGCGCGAGTGGCAGGTGGTCGCCGTGGTGGAGGCGTGCGACGCGGACGGGAACGCCACGCTTTCGCTGCGCAACAAGTTTGCCGCGGGGGATGAGGTGGAGGTGGTCGGCCCCGATTGCCGCCCGTTTTCGATGACTGTCCCAGTGATGTATGACGCGGAGGGATTTGAGCTGCGCGAACCGCGCACGCCGAAAACGGTATTCCGCATGAAAATGCCCCGCCCCGTGCCGCCGCTGAGTTTTGTGCGGCACAAGGTGGAGCTGAGCGGGAGATGAGCCGGGTGGAGATTTTCGTTACCATACTGGAGCTGATCGGTACCGTCGCATTTGCCGTTTCCGGCGCGGTGACGGCGCTGAAAAAGCGGATGGACGTATTTGGCGTGAGCATCATGGGGCTGACGGCTGCCTGCGGAGGCGGCGTGGTACGCGACGTCCTGCTCGGACGTGTTCCGCCGGCCATGTTCCGCGCACCGTCCTATGCGTTGACGGCGGTGGTGACGTCGCTGGTGATTTTCCTGCTTGCCCTGCGCCGTGCCGCCTGCATGAAGTCGCAGATCTTTGAGCGGGTGCTCCTGCTCTCGGACGCCGTGGGGCTGGGCGTGTTTACCGCCGTGGGCGTGGATGCCGCGGTGGACGCGGGCTTTGGCGCAGAACCGTTTTTTACCGTTTTTCTGGCGGTGCTTACCGGCGTCGGCGGCGGTGTGCTGCGCGACATCATGGCGGGAGACCGCCCTTACATCTTCGTCAAACACATCTATGCCTGTGCGTCCCTGCTCGGCGCGCTGCTGTGCTATGCGCTGTGGAACGCGGCGGGCAAGGCGGGGGCAATGCTGCTGTGCCTGCTGACGGTCTTTGCCGTGCGCGTGCTTGCCGCCCACTACCGTTGGAGCCTGCCGAAGGCGCCGCTGGATTAACCCGTTTGCCGGGGCTTTCGGTATGATTCGATCAGATCCGGCAGGATCGCGCAGCCGGAGCCGATGAGAAAACAGAGAATACCCAGCCACATGTTGAGGAGGATCGCCTCGCGCAGGAAAATGAGCGCGAAGAGCGGTGCGAGCATGGGCTTGAGAAAGAAGATCAGCGACGCTGTCTGCGCACTGGTCTTTTCCATTGCCAGCATGTGGAACACGAAGCCCAGACCCGTGTTGACCGCGCCAAGGTACAGCAGCCACGGCAGCGCCGCGGCGGTGAGGTTGGAGAAGATCGGCACATCCGCATAGAGCGACAGGCCCGCCGCGGTGAACAGCGCCGCGCCGGCGCTTGTGCGGCCGAACAGCAGGATGACAAGCAGCTCGGCGCCGCCGAACAGGGAACAGAAGCTGGTTATCGCGATGCCGCCGAAACGTGCGGCGCGCTTTTTGCCAAGCACGCTGTAGAGCGCAAACAGCAGCGCGGAGCCAAGGGAGAAAAAGACGCCGCGTATGTCCAGACGCGCATGCAGCGGGTCGATGATCAGCAGAACCGCCAGCAGCTCCAATGCGAGGGCGAGGACGTGGTTTTTGCGGATCGGTTCGTGCAGCAACAATCCCGCCAGCATTGTGATGAAGATGGGGTTGCATGAGAACAGCACCGCCGCCACCGACGCCGGCGCATAGATCACCGAGAGCTGGTAGAACGACATGGCGACGCAGACGAACAGCAGGCCGAGCAGTGCAAAAAAGCCCGCGTCGGCGCGGGTGAACACCGCGCCGCGGTTTCGCATTACGCGCAGCGCGAAGGGCAGCAGTACCGCGCCGCCGATCAGAAAGCGCAGCACCGTGATCTGCATGGGGTGGAACATGCCCGCCGTGTACTTGAGGATAACCTCCACGATGCTGAAGATCAGCGCGCACAAAACAATATAAAGATAGCCGGGGTTATATTTTTTCATAAGGCAACCTCCAAAGCATTGTAAGTATATAACAAATCTGCCGTTTTTGCAATCTGGCTGTTGACCTGCGTGCAATATTGCGATATGATATCACATATCAATATTGCGGAATACCGCTGAAAGACAGGGGGGAGCGAACAATGGCAGGCAGAGAACGAAGCGGATTGACCGAGCCGATGTTCTATATCCTCATGGCATTCCTGTTTGGCGAAAAATGCGGTATCGAGGTCATGGATTTCATTTACAACTGCTCCGACGGCCGCGTGACCGTCTGGCCGGGCACGCTTTACACGATCCTCGGCAAGTTTGAGGGGCAGGGTCTGATCCGGGAGACCGCCGTGAAGGGCCGCAAGCGCACCTACGCCATTACCGACAAGGGGCGTGTCGTTTATGAGGACGAGCTGCTGCGCCTGCGCTCCTGTCTGGATGACGCGCGTCAGGCAGCGGGGCAGGTGACGGCGGATGTCGAGCTGGATTTCGACGAGCGGGACGCGTAAAAAAATTGACAAACCGGAACATTTGCGTATAATATATGTTTCTGTGAAGCAGGCTTCGCCCCTGAACACGGGGCGAAGCTTTCCTTTGAGCGCAGGCATGGTAATAAACGAATGATATATTGATATAAAGGAGAACACACAACATGGCACATCCCAGCTACAGCCTCAACGAGCTGCGTGAAAAGTTTCTCACCTTCTTTGAGGGCAAGGGCCATCTGCGCCTGCCGAGCTTTTCGCTCGTGCCGCAGAATGACAAGTCCGTTCTGCTTATCAACGCGGGCATGACCCCGATGAAGCCCTGGTTCAAGGGCGAGGAAGAACCGCCGCGCCGCCGCGTCTGCACCTGCCAGAAGTGCATCCGCACGGGTGACATCGACAACGTCGGCAAGACCGCGCGCCACGGCACCTATTTTGAGATGCTGGGCAACTTCTCGTTCGGCGACTACTTCAAGCGCGACGCCATCCATTGGGCGTGGGAGTTCCTGACATCCCCCGAGTGGGCGGGTCTGGAGCCCGACCGTCTCTATCCCTCCGTGTTCGAGGGCAATGAGACTACCCCCGCCGACGACGAGGCGTTCGACATCTGGAACAAGGAGATCGGCATTCCCGCGAACCGCATCTTCAAGTTCGGCAAGGAGGACAACTTCTGGGAGCACGGCTCCGGCCCCTGCGGTCCCTGCTCTGAAATTTACTATGACCGCGGCGAGAAGTACGGCTGCGGCAAGCCGGGCTGCACCGTCGGCTGCGACTGCGACCGTTATATGGAGGTCTGGAACGTCGTGT
>CACZPK010000081.1 GCA_902783035.1 Oscillospiraceae bacterium | reverse complement strand
GGACTGCTCGGAGTATTCCTTGTACCAGAAGCCCTCCACGCCGATCTCCCGGGCCTGATCCTCCCAGCTGGTCTCCGAGGCGGAGGTGGTCAGAATGATCCGGGTCTCCGGATGCTTCCGCTTGATCTCCTCTGCCGCGGTCAGCCCGTCGATCCCGTTCTGCATCATCACGTCCAGAATCAGCAGGTCCGTCTCGTGCTCGTCCACGTAGCTCACCGCCTCCTGCGCTGTCCGCAGGCCGGCCAGGAGCTCGTATTTCGTGGATGCGCGTACGTACATCTCAAAGAATCCGCGGGAGATGTTCTGGTCGTCAGCTACCACGACTCGGATGCGATCGCTCATGTCGCCTCACCGCCTTTCCCCATCATGAATGCAAAAAAGGCGCAGTACACCCGTGCATACGGGCGTGCCGCGCCGTCGTATTGACATGTGTGCCAAATTGGGCTCCTTGACAGGTATGTGCTCTTAATGAAACAAGACCTATCCGTCACGTCGTCAGCTCCTCTCTGCAGAACCGTCATCGTCTGTCGTCATGAGCTTACAAAAATCCACTTATATTATAAATGTTTGAATCCGCTTTGTATATCACCTGAATGTACCATTTCCACAAGCAAAACAGATGCACCCCGCCCACAATTGGGCAGGGTGCATATATGCTATTGCGCTGATGGCAGATAAATTGTCAGCTGGAACGTCGGCTGGCTCTGTACCTCCATCCGCCCGCCGGCCGCCTCCACGCTGTGCCGCAGGCTCAGCAGGCCGCCGCTTTCCTGCACATTCCCCTTGGGCGGCTTGCCGTTGTTGCTTACGCGGAAGCACGTTTCTCCGCCCTCCTCCGTCACCGTCACCGTCATGGTATCACCCTCCGCGTGCTTGGCGGTGTTGGCTGCGCACTCCTGGATCATATGGGCAAAAATCCTGCGCGCCGTCTCCCCCTTTGGCGCAGGACCACGGACGTCCACGCGGACGCCGATGCTGCGCGCCAAAGCCAGGGTATGTCTGATCTCATTCTCCTCATCCCTGTCGGGCCTCTCGGCGTCTCCCAGCAAGAAGGCGTTCATCTGCCGGGTGGTCATATAAACCAGCCGGGCGTCTGTCTCCTCCGGGTGCTCCAGATAGCGTCGTCCCATCAGCAGGACCTGGCCCAGCTGGTTGTGCAGAGCGCTGCGGGCAGCCATCTCCTCCTGCGCCACGAACATGTCGCCCGACAGGTCGGACACGGCCTTCATGCGTCTCTGCAGGTCCTGCAGATGCTCATTTTTCTCCTCCAGATCCTCGATGATGCGGTAACGCTCCGTCACCTCTGCGGCCGTGATCTGATCGTATGTCTGTCCGTCCACCGTCAGCTGCTTTTTGCTCAGCAGCCACACACTGCCCTCCGGCACACGGCACAGGATCGATTCACCCTGCACCTCGCCGGACGCCGACGCGTCCTTCCAGAAGCGCCCGGTATCCGACAGTGCGCTTCCTGTCAGGGCCCTGCACAGGTCGTGCATCTTCAGGTTGGCCAGCAGCACCGTTCCGTCCTGCGTGCTGACGGCGATCCCCTCCGGAAGCAGATTCACTGTCTCTCGGATGGAGTCCACGGTCAGATGTGCGCAGCGAAACCTCCGATTGCTGCGCAGACACAAAAGCAGCAGGCAGGCCACGAGCAATTCCATAGCCGCATATAACAACCACGGCAGCTCAAACAACCAGATTTGGAAGCTCATAAAATCAGCTTTGAGGTGGGGTTTCCCAAGGAGAACCGCGTTGTCCAGCAATACGATCATCACAGCGAACGCCAACAGGGCGCACAGAGTGACACGCAGCCTTGCTCTCGCGCTTTGCCGCGCCCAAAACGTTTCGATCAGCGCCGCAAGGGACCCGATCATCAAAATCACGGACAGCAAGCCGACCGTGTACCAGCCGAAGGTCCCGCCGATCATCCTCAAAGTCGTCATTTCGCGGCGCCTCCCCTCCTTGCGCGGATGGTCAGGAAGGTATATTCATCGCTTTTCTTCCGCTCCACCGGAAGTCCCGCATACGGCAGTTCCACGTCCTGCTCCGTCTCCAGAGCAAGGCGGACGCCTCCCTCTATCAGGGAGACCGTCATTCTCCTCATATGCGGCAAATATGCCTCGATCACGACCTCAAACGCGTCGTACAGCTCATGGATATCTGCAAGGGAAAAAACCGCTGTCTCTTCTCCGATGGCAGCCGTCTCCACGCCGCAGTATTTCAGATATCGGGCGGATTCCTGCAGCGCCAGAAACAGCTCGCGGTTGGGCTGCAGCAGCGTGTCTTCTGACAGCAGCAGCAAATTGCTCTTTCGCTTGGAGTATGCGTTCCAGACGCATACCCGTGCCAGAGCGTTCCGGAATTCCGGCTGTGACGGGTCCGTCTGCTCCAGCAGCGCTTCGATCTTTTTCTGACTGGCAAAGAGCGCTTCGGTGATGCGGTCGTACACTTGGTTTTGGGCGTCCAGATGGGCTTTTTTCTCCTTCAGCGTATTCTCCGCCGCGATCAGATCGTTTTCCTCGCTGAGGATCTCGTTGGCCTGGGCCAGATCACGCCTTTTCCGATGCAGCTCGCCCTCGTCCTCTGTCCAGAAAGCATAGCCTGCCCGGATCTCCATACCGGAAAGCCGCAGATCCGGCGTCAGATAGGTCGGCTCCGAAAGCGACGCGGAAAGCTGTTCTCCGGACGCATTGACCGGGACGGAACTCCTGTAAACGGTCTCCATTGACCTGTCGGTCACAAGCACCGGCAAATCCAGCCGCGTGAAAATACCGATATAATTTTCATTGATGGGAATCAGGCGACTGCGGATACACACCTCCATGATAGCCAGCATAGCGAAAATGTGGATCTCCGGAGTATTCCACATCCGTCTGTAATTATTTGGCTCCACTACAAACAGATGTATCATGCACAGCGTGATCCAACATATGATGATCCCAACCAGCGCCGCTGTGATGGGCCCGGGACTCTTTCGCGTCTCGCGAAGCAAAATGACGACTCCCAAGGCGCCGGTCAATAGCATCCAAGCGTAAATCAGATAAAAACCGGGACCACGAGAATAGGTGGCCACACCCTGAACAGCGAACTGTGACAATTCCACCAGGGGGCGATACACCATAAAATGGAGATCGTTGGTCAGCGCCATCAAAGCCAGCAGCGCTGCCGGGAGCAGGACGATGGCCTCGCTCCTTTTTCCCCGTCCACGCTCACCGCGCCGCAAAAAAATACAGCCTAACAGAAACAACGCGGGAATGAAAACCATCGGAATGAAATAAGCGTATACCGAGTACCGGCCTATCACAACATTAAGGAGGCCAAATCGGTATTTAAAGATGCGCATACAAAGGAAAATCAGCATCAATGTCGCAGCAGCTATCATGCATGACCGGGTTTTCGTCGGCAATAGTCTGGACCGTACGGAGCGGATCCAAAAGATCAAAAGAGCAGCATAGATGACAAAATTTGCGGAAGACAACAGCGTGTCAAAAAAGGGAGGAGCGACGCGCGTATATAGATACGCTACACCGGCCAGAATGAAGAATCCTATAAACAGCCAGGTATTCCGTTTCACATGATGCGTCGTCATGGTTTCTTCCTCCTCTCCTGCCACTCCTTCTGCGCAGCTCACATGCGGTTTCTATAGCCGCCGTCAGTCCCCCAAAAACAGCGAAAAGCCCGATATAATCGGGCTTTTCGCTGCTGCAACCACGCATGGTTTCTGTATGGTACGCCCGACAAGATTCGAACTCCAAAAGTCCAATCTTTATCCTAATTATGTTGTGTTATTATATACTTTCCTGTATGTTTTTGCAACTTTTTGTACAATTATAATACCACATTGTGTTATGCCGTGTCAAGCCGTCTCGCTGTGTAAAGGGTGAAAAGCGAAAGCTCCTCTCCGGCCATCTGTGCCGCTGCACAGGCTACGAGAACATTTTCCGCGCGGTGAAGAAAACCATGTACCGACGCCTGGGCATGGAGATCGACTTCTGACCCCCTTCCCTGCTTCCTCAACAAGTAAAAAAGCACGGGAGAGACGATCGT
>CACZPK010000080.1 GCA_902783035.1 Oscillospiraceae bacterium | reverse complement strand
GGAAATGCAGGAAGGTGCAAGGCTCAACGACTCCACCGTCAAGCAGCTCTGCTCTACAGACGATGTGTTCGCTGAGAAGAAATACAAGGACCCGTTCTCCTTCAAGCCCTGTCACACGCTGGTGCTCTATACCAACCACCTGCCGAGGGTCAGCGCGTCGGACGACGGGATCTGGCGCAGGCTGATCGTGATCCCGTTCAACGCCAAGATCACCGGTAACAGCGATATCAAGAATTACAGCGAGTACCTTTACGACAACGCTGGCGAGAGTATTCTCGCGTGGGTCATCGAAGGTGCCAAGAAGGTCATCGCACTGAATTACCAGATCCCAGTGCCCGCGTGTGTGCAAACGGCCATTGACGGATACCGCAGCCAAAATGACTGGCTCAGTCACTTTATTGAGGATCGGTGTGACGTGGACGACGGATTTAAAGAAAGCTCCTCGTCGCTGTATCAGGCGTACCGGAACTACTGCATCGACACCAACGAGTACGTGCGCAGCACGGCGGACTTCTACTTTTCACTGGAAAGCCGTGGCTTTGAACGCTTCGTGCAGAACCGGAAGCGGTATTTCAAGGGCCTGCGTATCCGCACAGAGGACGATGCCGCAGAGGATTTCCTGACTTAAAACCTATGGATGACAAGGTGTATCAAGGTCAAATACAAAAATTCTCTAAGGGCTATAAAAATGGTCCTTAGAAAAAGTTCGGAAAACACCATTGATACACCTTGCACATCCTGCATTGAAAACCCTGATGGGAGGCAAGTATGAAAGAAAAACAGATCGAAAATAAGTTAGCAATGGAAGTCAAAAAGGCCGGTGGGATCGCGCTGAAGTTCGTATCTCCGAGCTTCGACGGAATGCCCGACCGCCTGGTATTAATCCCTGATGGCCGTGTCGCCTTTGTGGAGCTGAAGGCTCCCGGCAAGACGCCGCGCCCGCTCCAGCTGGCAAGGCACCGGCTCCTGCGGTCGCTGGGCTTCCGGGTTTACGTCATCGACAGCGTGGAGCAGATCGGAGGGATGCTGGATGATCTTCGAGCCGCATGACTATCAGGCCTACGCCATCGACTATATCGAAACGCATCCCGTGGCTGCAGTCCTGCTCGATATGGGTCTGGGCAAAACGGTCATCTCCCTGACGGCCATCGTGGACCTGCTGTTCGACAGCTTCGTGGCTCACCGCGTTCTGGTGGTCGCGCCACTGCGGGTGGCACGGGATACGTGGCCCGATGAGATCAAGAAGTGGTCTCACCTCAGCATCCTAACCTTCGCTGTTGCGGTAGGCACAGTAAAGGAACGACGTGCCGCCGTGATGCAGAGCGCCGACGTCACGATCATCAACCGGGAGAACCTGAGCTGGCTCATTGAAGACAGCGGTCTGCCATTCGACTATGACATGGTGATCCTTGACGAGCTCTCCTCCTTCAAAAGCCACCAGTCCAAACGGTTCAAGTCCCTGCTGAAGGTCCGCCCCAAGGTTAAACGCATGGTCGGGCTGACCGGTACACCCAGCTCCAACGGTCTCATGGACCTGTGGGCCGAATTCCGTCTGCTGGATATGGGTGAGCGCCTCGGACGGTTCATCTCGCAGTACCGGCAGACCTTCTTTCTTCCGGACAAGCGCAACGGCCAGATCGTCTACTCATACAAGCCGCTGCCCTTTGCGGAGGATGCGATCTATCGGCGGATCACGGACATTACGATCTCCATGAAGTCGACGGACCACCTGAAAATGCCGGAGCTGGTATCTACGCAGTACGAGGTGCACCTTTCCGACGAGGAGGCACAGCGGTACGAGGATATGAAGCGGGAGCTCGTTCTGCAGCTTCCGGATGGTGAGGTCACCGCCGCCAACGCAGCGGTCCTGACCGGGAAGCTGGCCCAGCTGGCTAACGGCGCGATCTACACCGACGCCGGAGAAATCGTGGAGATCCACGACCGGAAGCTGGATGCTTTGGAGGACATCATCGAAGCCGCAAACAGCAAGCCTGTACTGGTGGCCTACTGGTTCCGGCACGACCTCCAGCGGATCAAGAACCACTTCTCCGTCCGGGAGCTCAAGTCCAGCAAGGATATCGCCGACTGGAACAACGGCGACATCCCGGTGGCAGTTATCCACCCTGCCTCTGCCGGTCACGGTCTCAACCTGCAGGCCGGTGGTTCTACGCTTGTGTGGTTCGGCCTGACATGGTCCTTGGAGCTGTACCAGCAGACTAATGCCCGTCTATGGCGGCAAGGCCAGAGCGCCAGAACTGTGGTGATCCAGCACATCGTCACGAAGGACACCATTGACGAACGCATTCTGAAAGCTCTCCGTGCCAAGGACAGAACGCAGGCCGCCCTGATCGAGGCGGTCAAAGCGGACCTGAAAATCATATGACAACCTTCGACAATCTTCGACAATCCGTGCCAATCCGAGTGGAACACTATCGGAGGTGCGAGAATGGACCCTTATGAGGAACTTGCAAACGCCATCATCCTGCAGGCGGTGAAGGACTACCGCTTGACGGACGATGAGCAGGAGCTGAAAGAAATCGAATGCTTTTTCCGCTCCGGCTGGTTTGGAGTGCTGACCAAGGTGGACCCAGACCTCCTGATCAGAAAGCTGCGGAAGGAGAAAAAGCAATATGACTACGAAGGCCTATCTGGGTCAGGCACGGTTTCTGGACATGCGGATCAAATCTAAAATCCAACAGATTGATTCCCTGCGGGAACTGGCGACCAGCTGCACAGCGGTCCTGTCGGACATGCCGAAGAACCCTAACCACAGCGCCTCCAAGATGGAGAACTGTGTTGTAAAGATCATCGAGGTGCAGGAGGGACTGAAGAACGACATCGACGCTCTGGTCGAGCTGAAGAAAGAGATCATGGCAACGATCAAAGCCGTGGACGATGTGGAGCTTCAGACCCTGCTGGAAAAACGATACCTCTGCTTCCTTTCGTGGGAGCGGATCGCGGTGGAGATGCATTACAGCATCCAGCACATCTACCGGATGCACGACACCGCGCTGACCGCCGTGGAAGAAATTCTCAGCCGCCGTTCAGCATGAGAGGAAATGAGAGAGATTGAGAGTAGCGTCTTATGGTAGTATTAAGATGCGAAAATCAAAGGTCAGGACCGGGCAACCGGCTCTGGCCTTTTTCATTGGAGGCGAGGCGGATGCCCTACAGGAAGGTCGGGTACGCAGAGCAGATCTGGTACATGCTTCGCTGGAAACTGAAGGAGGTGTTTCGGATGCCGAAGTTCCCGGACCACCCTTGCAGGCACCCCGGCTGTCCCCGACTGGTTCCGCGTGGGCAGAAGTTCTGCGAGGAGCATATCGGTTTGCATCCGGAGGAGGTTCGGTCCGCTGCTGCCCGTGGCTACGGCTCACGCTGGCGCAAGCTGTCCAAGGCTTTCCTCCACGCGCATCTATTCTGCGTCGAGTGCCAGCGCGAAGGACGATACGTCGTTGCCAGTGTCGTAGACCACATCCGCCCACACCGTGGCGACCCGGCGCTCTTCTGGGACCAGACGAACTGGCAGCCGCTCTGCAAGCGACATCATGATATAAAAACGCGAACGGAAGATCAATTTCCGGAGTACCACTACTGATAATGAGACACCGGGAGGGGCGGTCGAAATCTCTACGAGGCGGCCTTTACGGGACCGCCGCCCCCTCTCGTGTGGAAAAAAGCCGGTTCAAACAGGGTATTAACCCCTGATGGCTCAAAACCCGATGGGAAGGACGGTGAAAACGTGGCAAAAGACGGTACAAACAGAGGCGGCAGACGCATCCGCGCCGGAGATAAGCCGGATGATCTTGTCGATAAAATCGCCCGTGGCAAGGCCGCGCAGGTCATGGACTTTCCCATCACGGAGCTCGACGGCACGGATGACTACGGACCGCTGTCCGACCTGACCGGCTCTGACATGCCGCACCCCAGCGACTACCTGTCCGCCAAGCAGCGTGATGGTGAAACGCTCGGCGCGGACATCATTTTTACAGAGACGATCCGCTGGCTGCGGGAACGCGGCTGCGACCGGCTGGTGAACCCGCGTCTGGTGGAGAGCTATTCCGAGGCGTTCGCCCGGTACATTCAATGCTCCGCTGCGGTCAGCAAGTTCGGCCTGCTCGGAAAGCATCCGACCACAGGCGCTCCGATTGCCAGCCCCTTCGTGCAGATGGCCCTCAGCTTTCAAAAGCAGGCGAACCTGCTCTGGTATGAAATCTTCGACATCGTGAAGCAGAACTGCACTACCCCGTATGAGGGCTCGCCGCAGAACGACGCGATGGAAAAACTACTACGCTCAAGGAGTAAAAACAGATGATAGAAAAAGTGAACCCGCGCCATCCGGACAAGGTGGCCGACCGCATCGCCGGTGCCATCGTCGATCTCGCGTATCGCGGCGAACAGGACCCGAAGATTGCCGTGGAGGTTCTGATCGGACATGGCATCTGCCATGTGATCATTGAGACCACGGCTGCTCTCAACCGGGAGCAGATCGAAGCCGCAATCCATCGCATCGCGGGTAACGTGCTGCCGGACGTCCTGATCGTCCCGCAGGATGCGCTGCTTTCTGAAAACCAGGCGGACGACATCCGCTGCGGCGACAACGGCATCTTCAAGGGTGCGCCGCTTACCGAGGAGCAGAAAACGCTCTCCCGTATTGCCCGCAGCATCTATAAGAAATACACATCTGACGGGAAGTACATTCTGGACAGCGACCGCCTGATTATCTGCCAGAGCAACGCGCCTACTTCCACGCTTGCCGAAGACTATCCCGATGCGGAGATCAACCCGCTCGGCGACTGGACCGGAGGCACGGACGTAGACACCGGCGCTACAAACAGGAAGCTCGGCAGCGATATGGCGGATTCCGTGACCGGTGGCGGTCTGCACGGCAAAGACCTCTCCAAAGCGGATGTGTCCGTCAACATTCACGCCTTCCTGAAGGCCCAGCGGACCGGAGCTCCTGTCGAGTTCTGCTGCGCCATCGGGGACAGCAGCGTGGACGGGCTTCCGTACCGGGAGATCGTGGAAGAAGCCCGGACGTACATTCAGAGCCTCGGCGGCTTCGAGGCGTTTGCGGAATGGGGGCTGTATTGATATGAGCGACATTAAGGTCTTTGCAAAGGATTACCCGATGGCTCCGGTCGATCAGTTCATCCCGTATGCCAACAACGCCCGGACCCACAGCAAGGAGCAGATCAACAAGCTCCGCTCCATCTATCGCGGCATCGGCTACGGCGACCCGGTAGAGGTGGACGAGAACTTCACCATCCTCTCTGGACACGGTCGTGTGGAGGCGGCGAAGGCGGAGGGCATGAAGGAACTCCCATATGTGATGCTGACCGGCATGACGGAGGCTGAAAAGAAAGCATATATCCTCGCCGTCAACCGCTCTGCGCTGGACGCGGGCTGGGACGAGGACCTGCTGGCCGTAGAGATCGAAGCGCTGCAGGAGCAGGCCTTTGACCTGTCTCTGACGGGCTTTGATCCGGACGAGCTGGCCGGTTATTTCTCCGACGATACCGAAGCCGATGCGCAGGATGATGATTTCGACCTCACCGCCGCGCTGGAGAAGGCCTCCTTTGTGGAACCCGGCGATCTGTGGACCGTTGGCAAGCATCGCCTGCTCTGCGGCGACGCCACGAAGGCCGAGGACGTGCAGCGCCTGATGAATGGAAAACGCGC
>CACZPK010000079.1 GCA_902783035.1 Oscillospiraceae bacterium | reverse complement strand
GATCGGCAACTGGGCCCAGGCGAAGGGCCAGGAGATCTGCGCCAACGACCTCGCCAAGTTCGGCGATGCTGTTGAGGTTGTCTTCTGCAACAACGACGCGATGGCGCTCGGCGCTGCCACGGCGATCACTGCTGCGGGCCGCACCGTTGGCGAGAACATCTACCTCGTCGGTGTTGACGCGCTGGAGGAGTGCCAGCAGATGGTCGCCGAGGGTACCATGACCGGTACCGTGCTGAACGACCATATCGGCCAGTCCCACAAGGCTGTTGACGTCACCGTTGACGCCCTCAACGGCAAGGCCATCCAGAACTACTACTGGGTCGACTACGTCAAGGTCACCAAGTAATCACAGCGGGCATAAACAGGAGCTCCCGTTTATAAGCCATGAAAGAACGGGTGAGCCGCAAGGCTCACCCGTTTTCCAAATCGAAGGAAGAAAACCGCCTTCGATTTGGAAAACCGTCTGACTGCTGTTTCGCCAGCCCTGCCGGGCAGGAGCGACGTAATGGAGTACCCCATCCGAGACAAATCCTGAAAGAACGGAGGCATAACGGTATGTCTGAATTCGTACTGGAGATGCGCGGCGTGTGCAAGTCCTTCCCGGGCGTCAAGGCGCTCGACCATGCGCAGCTGCGGCTCCGCCCCGGTACCGTCCACGCGCTGATGGGCGAGAACGGCGCCGGCAAATCAACTTTGATGAAATGCATGTTCGGCATCTATTCGATGGACGAAGGTGAAATCTATATAGATGGGCAGAAGACCGAGATCAAGGACCCGCTGGATGCGCTGGGCAAGGGCATTGCCATGGTGCATCAGGAGCTTCAGCCGATACCGGCGCGCACCATCGGCGAGAACATTTATCTCGGGCGCTATCCGCTGAAAAAAGCCCTGGGATTCTTTCCCATCGTCGACCATAAGAAAATGTACGAGGACGCGGCGGCAGTCCTCAAGCGTGTGCGTATGGACTTCGACCCGCGCCAGAAACTGGGCGAGCTGTCGATCTCTCAGATGCAGTCGGTGGAGATTGCCAAGGCGGTTTCCGCGAACTGCCGTGTGCTGATCCTCGACGAGCCGACCTCGTCGCTGACGCAGAACGAGGTCGAGGCGCTGTTCCGCATCGTGGATGACCTCAAAAAGGACGGCGTCGCCATCGTCTACATTTCGCATAAGATGGACGAGATTCTGCGCATCAGCGATGAGGTCACCATCATGCGCGACGGCCAGTACATCGGTACCTGGGCGGCCAAGGAACTGACAACGGACTTCATCATCACCAAGATGGTTGGCCGCGAGTTGACGAACCTCTACCCCAAGCGCGAGAATGTTCCCGGTGAGGTCGTGTTTGAGGTGAACGATTTTACCTCGATCAACCCCAAGAGCTTCCGTTATGTCGGCTTCAATATCCGCAAGGGCGAGATACTGGGCGTTGCGGGCCTGGTCGGCGCGCAGCGCACGGAGCTGATGGAGGGCCTGTTCGGCATCCGCTCCCACACCTCAGGTACGGTCAAGTTCCAGGGCAAGGAGCTGAAGATCAGCCGCCCGAAGGACGCCATTGACCTTGGCGTTGCCATGCTGACGGAGGATCGCCGCGGCAGCGGCATCATGGGCGTGTTGTCTGTGGCGGACAATATCTCCATCGCCTCCCTCAACCACTACGTCGACCACGGCATCGTACTCAATACCAAGAAGATCAACGATCTTGTGGAAGAGAACCGCAAGAAGATGAACATCAAGACCCCGTCGGGCAAGACCCTGATCCAGTCGCTCTCCGGCGGCAACCAGCAGAAGGTGCTCATCGGCCGCTGGCTTGCCAACGACCCTGACGTGCTGATCCTTGACGAGCCGACACGCGGTATCGACGTCGGTGCAAAGTATGAGATCTACTGCATCATCGCGGATCTCGCCAAGCAAGGAAAGAGCATCATCATGATTTCGTCGGAAATGGGCGAACTTATCGGTATGTCCGATCGCATCATGGTTATGTGCGACGGGCGTGTGACCGGTTTTATCGACGGCAAGGACGCCAATCAGGAGAATATCATGGCGCTTGCCACGCAGTTTGAATAACGGAGGGAAGAACAATGGAGAACAAAGAGAACTTCGGCGTAAAAGTCTGGAAGTACATAAAGTCGAACCCCATCGTCGTCATGCTGGTCGTGGTTGCGATTATTGTCGGCTTCACGAAGGATAACTTCTTCTCGTGGAGCAACTTTGGCAACCTGATGAGCAACACCGCCGTCCGTTTTCTCATCGCGCTCGGCGTTTCCGGCTGCCTGATCACCAAGGGCACCGACCTGTCCGCGGGTCGTCAGGTCGGCCTGGCGGCGTGCCTTGCCGGTATCCTGATCCAGAAGGGCGATTACTCCGGCCGCCTGACCCATCTGCCTGAGATGAATATGTTCGTGGTGCTGCTGATCGTGGTCGCGCTCGGTGTTGTCATCGGCGTCATCAACGGCCTGATCATTACGCTGCTGCACGTTCCGCCCTTTATCGCGACGCTGGGCACACAGACCATCGTGTACGGTATCTGTCTGGTTATCACGGATGCACAGCCTATCGGCGGTTTCCAGAAGAGCTATATCGACCTGATCAACTACAAGCTCGGCGACACCAAGAGTTTCCACCTGCCGGTGCTTCTGTTTGTGGCACTGGTGTTCGGTCTGTACTTCTGGTTCCTTTACAATAAGACCCGCCACGGCAAGTACATGTACGCCATCGGCGGCAACGAAGTCGCGGCGGAGGTCTCCGGCGTCAACACGACCAAGACGCTGATCCTCATCTACACCACGGCAGGCATCATGTACGCCATCGCGGGCTGGATCCTCGCGGCAAAGACCGGCGGCGCCTCTACCTCCATGGGTATGGGCTACGAGCTGGAAGCCATCGCAAGCTGCACTATCGGCGGCGTGTCCACAACGGGCGGTATCGGCACGGTGCCCGGCGTACTGGTCGGCGTGCTGGTGTTTGAACTGCTGAAGATCGTGCTGCAGTTCCTCGGCGTTAACCCGTACTACAACTACATCGTTCAGGGTCTTGTTATCGTCGTCGCTGTTGCGCTCGACCTGCGCAAGTACCTTGCGAAGAAGTAATCGGAAAGAGAAAACAGGCAGCCTGTCCGCAGAAGCGGGCAGGCTGCTTTTTTTGATGAAGCGGTGACGGCTTACGGAGCCGTGGTCATGTCGTCCGGTTTGAGCTCCGGCAGGACACGATAACAAAATGCGCGCATGATACGGGTGTAGCGTTCGGTGTTGACGAGATAGCTTGCGCCGTGCCATGCGCCCGGAAAAGTGTGAAATTCGACAAGTTTGGGGTTGGCGGCGGCAATCTCACGGCTCATGTCGCAGGGGACATAGTCGTCCTCTTCACCATGAATGAGCAGGATCGGCACGCGCGCATGGCGCACGGCCTCAACGGCGTTCACAGGCTCGCTCAGGGAGAAACCGCCGAACAGGCGCGCGCTCAGCCGGATGGGCGGCATAAGAAGCGCCGCGGGGAAATGCTTTCGCTCACATTCCCTGCGGATGATCGCGCGCGGAGAGGTGTATGGGCAGTCGGCAACGATGCCGCGCACATTGTCCGGCAGATCCAGCTCCGATGCCATGAGCACCGCCGCCCCGCCCATGGAGATGCCGGCGAGCAGGATCGGGGCGTGGAAGCGTTCCGCCGCCCAGTTGCACCAGCTAAGGACGTCCCGGCGCTCATTGACACCGAATGTGATCGTGTGGCCTCCGCTGGAGCAGTGCGCGCGCTGTTCAATGAGCAGGACGTTACAGCCCAGGAAAAAACAGATGTCTGCGCCGCCGCAAAAATCCCGTGACGGCGTGCCGCGGTAACCGTGACAGAGAATGGCGACGGGGGCGCCGTCGCTTGTATGGTAATAACGCCCGCTCAGCGCAAGACCATCAAAGGAGGTAATGCCGACTTTTTCAAAGGGATGGCTGTTGAGCGCGTCGATGAGAGCGAGCGAACGCGCGCGAAGCCCCTGTGAACGGAACGGACCGGGCAGCAGATAGTCGTCGTTCTGCCGGCCGGAGGGGGAGCGGAAGATATAGCGATACAGCCCGTGGACGCCGCCGATTGCGGCTCCGGCTGCCGCCGCGGAGAAGAGCATTGCCTTTTTGAACGCCTTTCTCATCACGCGGTACCTCCTTGCACATGCGTTGTTCCTTTCCTGTATTTTATCGGATGGAAAAGGGAAAAGCAACGTGCTTTTTGATTTTGCGGAAAAAGGGGATTTATTTTGCGTAAAGAAAATGGTATGATACCATTGATTTTGGTTTACGCCGCGGTGATGCCCTGCGCGGAGAAAGGAAATGATATGAGAGACTTTCAGTTTTACACGCCGACACAGGTGGTGTTCGGACGCGACAGCGAGCAACAGACGGGACAGCTTGTCCGGCAATCCGGCGGCACAAAGGCGCTGCTTCTCTACGGCGGCGGCAGTGTGGTGCGCAGCGGTTTGCTGGGGCGTGTTTCCGCGTCGCTGCGCGACGCGGGCGTTGCGTGCGTGGAGCTGGGCGGCGTGGTGCCAAACCCGCGCTTGTCCAAGGTTCAAGAAGGCATTGCGCTTTGCCGCCGCGAGGGTGTGGACTTCCTCGTTGCGGTGGGCGGAGGCAGCGTCATCGACTCTGCCAAGGCGATCGGCTGCGGCCTTGTCTACGACGGCGACGTGTGGGACTTTTTCGAGCGGAAGGCAATAGTAACACACAGTGTTCCGATGGGATGCGTGCTGACCCTTGCCGCCACGGGCAGCGAGATGAGCGATTCCTGCGTGATCACGAACGAGGAAAACGGCAAAAAACGCGGACTTGGCAGTAATCTGTTCCGTCCGCGCTTTGCGGTGATGAACCCGGAGCTGACCTTTACGCTGCCGCCTTATCAGACCGCGGCAGGCTGCACGGACATCCTTTCCCATACAATGGAGCGCTATTTTTCCGGCGAGGAGGAAGTCGAGCCGACGGACTATATCGCAGAGGGCGTGCTGCGTACGGTGATTGAGATGGCACCGCGCGCACTCAAAAATCCGGAGGACTACGACGCGCGCGCCGCAATTCTGTGGGCGGGCAGCCTGTCCCACAACGGACTGACGGGCTGCGGGCGCGGCGGGAACGGGCGCATCGGCGATTGGGCCTGCCATCAGCTGGAACACGAGCTCAGCGGAATGTTTGACGTGACCCACGGCGCGGGGCTTGCGGCGGTGTTCGGTGCCTGGGCGCGCTATGTGTTGCCTTGCGCGCCGAAGCGTTTTGCCCGCTTTGCCCGCAACGTTATGTGTGTTAAGGAGCCGGACGACGGCAAGGCGGCGCTTGCGGGTATCGAGGCTTTTGAAGCGTTCCTGCGTTTCATCGGTATGCCGACGAACCTGCGCGAACTGGGGCTTACGCTGACGGACGCACAGCTCGATGAACTGGCGTGGCGTTGTTCCTTTGAGGGGACGCGCAATATCGGCTCCATCCGTGTGCTGGAACGCGCGGATATGCGCGAGATCTACCGTTTGGCACAATGAGGGGAATGGAAACGCTGGAGCAGGCGGTCGGCCGTGCGCTGGAGCGCACAATGAACGGGCATACGCCCGGCTGCGCCCTGCTGTTGGCAAGGGGCGGAGAAGTGCTGCTGCGCACAGCGCGCGGCATGGCGGATCTGGAACACGGCGTAGCCGCGGCGGCGGAAAACCGTTTTGTCATCGCGTCGAACACCAAACAGTTTGCCTGCTTTGCCATCCTGATGCTGCGCGATCGGGGACTGCTAACGCTTGATGAGCCTGTTGCGCGCTTTTTCCCGGATTTTCCGCCCTATCGGGAGCGCGTCACGGTGCGGATGCTGATGTCGCACACCTCGGGCATCCGGGAGTATTTTGAAAACGCGACGGAGGCGGACGAGGCGCTGCTGCGCCGCGCGGACGCCGGCGATATTTTGAATCTGCTGCGCGGATATGGCGACGAACTCGACTTTGCGCCGGACACGCGCTGGTCGTACTGCAACAGCGGTTTTGTCATGCTGGGCGAAATCGTACGGCAGCTCACGGGAAAGAGCTTCGGACGGTTTCTGGAAAGCGAGGTGTTCGTGCCGCTCGGCATGCGGGATTCCCGCGCGCCGGAGAATGTTGCGACGCAGGTTGACGCTCTGGTGCCGGGATACTCGGACGAGCAGAACCCGGGCGTGTTTTTGTGCGAGCCGCGGGACATGATGCAGGTGGGCTATGCCGACGGAAATGTTGTGTCCACGGTGGATGATTTACTGAAGTGGCACCGTTTCCTCTTTGGAAGTGACGGCGCGCCGCCCGTGCGTCCGGGTACGCTGCGCGAGATGTTCACGCCGCACCGTCTCGCGGACGGTACGGATACGCACTATGGACTGGGATTTTGCCTTGATACGACGGATGCGGAGCGCCCGCGCTATTGCGCAGCGCGCCGGGAGATTTTTCACACGGGGCATGTGCCGGGCTTTGTGTCCCGCATCTCGTACTTTCCGGATGACGAAGTGAGCGCGATCCTGCTGACCAACTGGAGCGGTGTGCCGCGCGACGCAGTGTTTTTTGCTGTGCTGGACGAATTGTTCCGGCGCATATGAGGCAGAGCGACAGTATCTTTGCCGGGAACGGATACAAAAAAGCATTTGGACAGGAGAAGGAGGGCTTATGCAGGTTGTTGACCATGTCCGCCTGAACGAGGCGGGGGATAAACTGGTCATACTTGACCAGACGCAGCTTCCAAACCGCATGGAGTATCGGGAACTGGAAACAGCGGAGGAAATGTACGAGGCGGTGAAAAAGCTGCGTGTGCGCGGCGCACCGTGCATCGGGATCTTTGCGGGGTTTGCGATGTATGTGCTTGCGCTTCGTTTCGACCGGAGCAGTTACCCGGCGTTTGCACAGCAGTTCCGCGATGCAGCGGCACATCTCAATGCATCCCGCCCGACGGCGGTGAATCTGAGCTGGGCGCTGCGGCGCATGGAGCGCGTTGTGACCGAACGCAAAGGGGTGGCGCCCGCGGAGCTGCTGCCGCTGCTGCGTGCGGAGGCGCAGGCGATTCTCGACGAAGACATTGCCATGTGCACCGCCATCAGTGAGCATGGCCTGAGCCTTCTCAAGGAAGGCGATTGTGTGTTGACCCACTGCAACGCCGGCCCTATCGCAACGTCGAAGTACGGCACCGCCATCGGCCCGCTGATTCTCGGCGCGGAGCGGGGCATGAAGCTCAAGGCGTTTTCGGACGAGACGCGCCCTCTGCTGCAGGGCGCGCGTCTGACGAGCTGGGAGCTGGATCGCGCAGGCGTGGATGTGACGCTGATTTGTGACAACATGGCGTCGATGGTCATGAAAAACGGATGGGTGCAGTTCTGCTTTGTCGGCTGCGACCGCGTGGCGGCAAACGGCGACACGGCAAACAAGATCGGCACATCCGGTGTTGCTATCCTTGCCAAGCACTATGGCATCCCGTTCTATGTGCTCGGCCCCACTTCCACCATTGACCTTTCCTGCGCCACGGGCGAGGACATCAAAATCGAATTGCGCGAGCCGGATGAGATCCGGGAAATGTGGTACCGGGAGCCGATGGCACCCGAAACGGTCAAGTGTTTTAATCCTGCCTTTGACGTGACCGATCACAGCCTCATTTCCGGCATCATCACCGAAAAGGGAATATGCCGCGCACCGTATGAGAAAAGCCTTGCGGCTCTATTTTGAAAAGATTTCCGATTGCGACCCGCATAGAAAAATGATGCAGTGTTGCGCAAACATTTTTCAGGAGGTATTATATCATGTCGATTCAGGAATCCCCCTCCGCCTGCATTGCGGCGGATCAGGCCAATATCGCCAAAGTCGTTCTGTTCCCCGGCGATCCCCTGCGAGCCAAGACCGTGGCGGAAACGTATCTGGAAAATCCGGTGCTGTTCAATTCCGTACGCAACATGTACGGTTACACCGGCATGTATCAGGGCAAGCGCATCTCCGTGATGGGCAGTGGCATGGGTATTCCTTCCGCAACGCTCTACGCCCATGAGCTGTTCCACTTTTACGGCGTCGAAGCGATCATCCGCATCGGCTCCGCGGGCGGCGTGGCGGAGGATGTGAAGCTGCGCGATCTCGTGGTGGCAATGAGCGCCTCCACCAACTCCCACTTCGCCGATCAGTACGGGTTCCCCGGCCAGTTGACGCCGCAGGCGAACTATGAAATGCTCCGAACCGCTGTTGCGGCGGCGGACACGCTGGGCGTACGTACCCGCGTGGGGCAGGTGTTTACGGCGGATATGTTCTACAACGCCAATGAAAAGGCGGGTGAGATGTATCGCAAATTCGGCGTGCTGGCGCTGGAAATGGAGACCGCCGGCATTTATTGGGAGGCAATGGCCTCCGGTAAAAAAGCGCTGAGCCTGCTGTCTATTTCCGACCACATCTTTACCGGCGAGGGGCTTTCGGCCGCCGAGCGGCAGGATACCTTCCGCGAGATGATGGAGGTCGCGCTGGAGACTGCAAAGGCGTTTGCCTGAGCATTTTCGCTGTCGGAAGGAATGTGGTTGCGTTGCGTAAATGGATGAGGGGCGCGGCGTTCTGCCTGCTGCTTTGTCTGACGATAGGGCTTCTGCCTTGCCTTGCCGCGGCGTCGGATGTGCCGTCGGGCGCATGGTATGCCGAAGCGGTGAATGCGATGTGGGATGCGGGGGTGCTGACGGGATATCCGGACGGAACGTTTCGCCCGGAGCGCAGCATCAGTGCCGCGGAGTTTGTTGCCGTTCTGGCCCGGCAGGTAAACCTGCCCGAAGGTTCGGCGCAGACCGGCCACTGGGCGGCGGGGCTGCTGGAGAGCGCGCGAGAGCGCGGATGGTACGACTGGGACGAACTGCCGCCGACGGGCGAGGGCTTTGACCGGCCCATTGCGCGTCAGCTTGCCGTCAAGGTGATGATGAACGCACTCTATCCGGACACAACATACGATTTTGCGGCCGAGTCGAAAAAACTCCGTGACTTTTCACGCCTCGACGGGCGCTATTACAACGCCGTGCTGGGCGCATATGCCGTCGGCCTGGTTACGGGCGACGACGCCGGGAACTTTAACCCCCAAAGCGGCCTGACCCGCGCGGAGGCGTGCATGCTGCTGTACCGTGCAAAAAAGGGCAGCGCCGTAACGCCCGGCACAGCGGTGCCCGATGTCCCAGAAACGCCTGTGCCGACGCCGTCGCAGACCGTACGCGGCGGCGTGCGCGAGAACGGCTGGCTGCAGGTCAGGGGGACGCAGCTTTGCAACGAGGCGGGCGAACCGATCGTTTTGCGCGGTATGAGCAGCCATGGACTGCACTGGTATCCGCAGTACACCAACGCGCAGTCGATCCGCAATACGGCCGCGTTCGGTGCGAACCTGTTCCGCGTCGCCATGTATACGGGCGGGGGCGGATACCTGAGCCAAAGCGCGGCGGTTCGGGAAAAACTCATTGCCGCGGTGGACGCCGCCATTGCCGCCGACTTGTATGTTATCATCGACTGGCACATTCTGTCGGACGGCGATCCCTCTGCCCATACGGACGAAGCGGCGGCGTTTTTCCGGGAGATGACGGCGCGCTACGGCGACAACCCGGCTGTGCTGTATGAGATCTGCAACGAGCCGAACGGCGGCATAACCTGGCAGCGCAACGTAAAGCCTTATGCGGTGACGCTTGTGAAGGCGATTCGGGAAAAGGCGCCACGGTCGGTCATTCTCATCGGCAGTCCGACCTGGAGCCAGAATATCCACGAAGCGGCGGCGGACCCGGTGGCAGGGACAAACCTGATGTATACGCTGCACTTCTACGCGGGGACACACGGAGAGGAGCTGCGCCGGCGCATCGACGGTGCCCTGCAAAACGGCCTGCCCATATTCGTCTCCGAGTGGGGAACGAGCCGTGCCGACGGCGGCGGAGGCGTGTTTCCGGCGGAGAGCGCCGTGTGGCTCGCGTTTTTGAAAGAACGCGGGATCAGCTGGGCAAACTGGTCGCTGTGCGACAAAAACGAAAGCTCGGCGGCGCTCAAGCCCGGTACGCCGAATAACCGCGCGTGGACAACGGAGGACCTGAGCGAATCGGGCCGGTTTGTGTTTTCACATTTTAAAGACTGAAAGGGGAGGGAATTATGGCGGATGTCCGACAACTTATTACCCTCTGCGCGAATAAGCGCGTTTACATTCAAACGCACAATTTCCCCGATCCGGACGCCATCGGCGCTGCCTTCGGCCTGCAGTGCCTGCTGCGGTCTTACGGCGTTGCGTCGAAGATTTGCTACGACGGACGCATCGACAAGCTGAGCACGGCAAAAATGCTGGATATGCTGGGGATCGAAATGGCCTCCGGAGAGGCGCTTGCCGCCGAATTGCGGGAGGAGGACTGCATCATTTGCGTCGATTCCCAAAAGAACGGGGGCAACATTACCGACTTTCCCGGCGATGAGATTGCTGCCATCGACCATCACCCGACGTATGTGGATGTGCCGTACCGCTACGCCGATATCCGCTCTGTGGGCGCATGCGCGACCATCATCGCGCTGTATTTTCGCGATCGCGGGCTGACGCCGGATACCGCCGCCGCCACGGCAATGCTCTACGGTATCAAGATGGACACGCTGAACTTTACCCGCGGCGTGACGGAAGATGACATCACGGCGTTTGCGTTTTTGCTTCCGCTGGTAGATACCGGGATCATGGCGCAGCTGGAACACAGCCAGATCGAGTTTCGCGACCTTAAGGCGTACGGCGCCGCTATCGAAAACATCCGCGTTTTCGGCTACTACGGTTTTTCGCGCATCCCGTTTTCCTGCCCGGATGCGATGATTGCCGTTCTTTCGGACTTTATCCTCTCTCTGGTTGAGGTGCAGGTGTCCGTTATCTACTGCCTGCGCAAGGATGGCATGAAGTTTTCCGTGCGCTCGGAGCGGGAGGATATCGATGCCGGCGAGCTGGTGCGCCATGCACTGGAGGGAATCGGAAACGGCGGCGGACATCCAACCATGGCGGGCGGGCTGATCCCGGCGGCAAACCTTCCTCTGATGGGCAATTTCCCGGATGATTTCCTGCGAGACCGCTTTCTGGAAGGAGTACGCCTGCCTTGAATGCGAATGATCTGACGCAGGGGAAGATCATGCGGGCGCTCCTGCGGTTCTTTTTCCCAATTCTTTTCGGCATGCTTTTCCAGCAGCTTTACAACACGGTGGACGCGGTTGTGGTGGGCCGCTGCGTGGGATACGAGGCGCTTGCCGCCGTGGGGGGCAGCCCCGCGGTCATCATCAATCTGGTGATCGGCGTGTTTACCGGTCTCGCCTCGGGGGCGACTGTCATCATTTCACAGTATTGCGGATCGAAGGACGATGAACTGCTCAGCCGCGCATCGCATACCATTTTGATGTTCTGCCTGCTTGCGGGGATTGCGATGACGGCGCTGGGCTGGATCTCCACGCCCTGGTCGCTGCGCCTGGTCCGCACACAACCGGATATCTTTGCGCTCTCGGAACGGTATCTGCGGCTGTATTACCTCGGCTCTGTGCCGCTGCTGCTGTTCAACGTTGCCTCGGGCATCCTGCGTGCCGTGGGCGACTCGCGCTGGCCGCTGGCGTATCTCGGCGTATGCTGCGTACTGAACATTGTCCTCGACGTGCTGTTTGTCGCGGTATTGGACATGGGCGTCGCGGGCGTTGCATGGGCGACCGTGTTGTCCCAGACGGCGGGCGCGACCCTGATCCTCATGCACCTTGCCCGTGCGCCGGGACCGGAACGGCTGATATTGTGGCAGCTGCGCATCGACCGCTCATCCCTGCGGCGTATTTTATATATCGGTGTGCCTGCTGCCATACAGGGAGCGATGTACTCCGTGTCCAACATTGTCATTCAGACTGCCATCAACGGCTTTGGCACCGTGGTCATAGCGGCATGGACGGCCATCAGCAAGTTTGACGGTGTGTTTTGGGTCACAAGCAACGCGTTCGGCGCTGCGATCTGTACCTTTGTGGGGCAATGCTTCGGCGCGGGCAAATACGAACGCATGAAGGAAGGGGCGCGCAAATGGCTGCTGACGGCGCTCGGTACGGCGGTGCTGCTTTCAACACTGCTGCTGAGTGTGAGCCGCTGGGGGCTGCTGCTGTTTGCCACGGAGGCCGCGGTCGTTGAGGAGGCGTCACGGATGCTGTGGTATTTCGTGCCGTTTTATTTTGTGTGGTCGTTTATCGAGATCCTGTCCAACACGCTGCGCGGCGCGGGCGATGCGTTGGCGCCGACGGTCATCTGCCTGATCGGCGTATGTGTGCTGCGCGTGCTCTGGATCTGGCTGGTCGTGCCCTATTGGCACACGGTGCTGGGCGTGAGCATGTCCTATCCGGTGACTTGGTTTGCCACGGCTGCGGCCTTTGTGCTGTACTACGCCAAATCCAACTGGCTGCAACGCTGCAAGGGACGGCAAACCTAACTGTGAATATAGCGTAATAGACAAAATCGTACCAAAATATTTAGGCAAACCGACTAATTCTTTGGGCGGTTTGCCTCTTGCTTTCTTCTGAAAAAGAGTTACAATCACAGGCATCCCCGATGGGAAAGAAAGAAGGCCATACACATGACACAAGACATGACAACGGGTTCTCCGATCCGACGTATTCTGGCGTTTTGCGCGCCGCTGCTGATCGGCAACCTGTTTCAGCAGTTTTATAACCTGGCCGACAGTATTCTGGTCGGCCGCATCCTCGGCGTAAATGCGTTTGCCGCTGTCGGTTCCACGGGCGCGCTGAACTTTTTGGTGCTGGGATTTGCGCTGGGTATTTGCTCCGGCTTCTCCATCCCCATTGCGCAGAGCTTTGGCGCAGGCGATGAGGACGAGGTGCGCCGCCGTGCGGGACAGCTGATTTGGCTGGGGCTGATTTTCTCTGCGTTGATCACGCTCGTTGCCGTCCTCTGGACGGATGATATTCTGCGCATCACGCAGACTCCTGCGGAAATCTATGACGAAGCGTACCGTTACATTTATATTGTCTTCCTCGGCGCGAGCGCGACGGTGCTCTACAACCTCAGTTCCGGTGTGCTGCGCGCTCTGGGTGACAGCCGTACGCCGTTGTGGTTCCTCATCGGCGCGGTGAGCGTGAATGTGGCGCTCGACCTGCTGTTTATGCGTGTGCTCGGTACGGGCGTGGAGGGCGCCGCCTATGCCACGGTGCTTTCGCAGGCGATTGCCGGCGTAGCCTGCCTTGTCTATATCTATTGCAAGGTGCCGATGCTGCGTATGACGCGCGACGACCTGCGTCCCGACCTGCGCCGGATGCGCCTGATCGCCGGTATCGGTGTGCCGATGGGCCTGCAGTTTTCCATCACCGCCGTCGGCACGATCATGGTGCAAAGCGCGGTCAACGGTCTGGGCACGGCAGCGGTTGCGGCGGTCTCCGCGGGCAGCAAGGTGCATAATCTCGTTGCGGCTCCGCTGGAGAGCTGCGGCATTGCGATGGCAACTTACTGCGGACAGAACCTCGGCGCAAAGCAGCTGCAGCGTATCCGCAAGGGTGTCAACGGCATCACCGTCATCAGCTTCGGCTACTGCGCCGCGGCATTGGCATTTAACTATTACCTCGGCAGTACGCTCTCGTCGTTCTTTCTTGACGGTGCAGATGCCGCGATTCTGGAAAATGTGCACCGCTACCTGACCTTCAACGGCACGGCTTATCCGCTGCTGGCAATCATTTTCATCTTCCGCAACGGGCTGCAGGGCATGGGCTTTTCCGGCCAGGCGATGGGCGCCGGCATTGCGGAACTGGTTGCCCGTGCGCTGGTGGCGTTTGGCCTCGTGGGACGGTTCGGTTTCCTTGCGGTTTGCTGCGCCAACCCTGCGGCATGGATCTTTGCGGACGTGCTGCTGCTTACGCTCTACCGCGTGGAGCTGCGCGGCCTGGAGCGCCGCTGGTCGGCGGAAGCGGAAACGCGCTGCGATGCATCATACGCGTGTCTGCGCCGTGCTTGAGTGAATCCGTCAATACAGGCTTTCGGGCAATTCCGAAAGCCTGTATTGTTTTTTTGCATATGATGTGGTAAAATGCGTCCAACTCGAAAAAGGAGGCAGGTGCTATGAAGATCGGCAAGCTCGTGGAAGAGAAGCAATATTCGGTATCCTTTGAGGTTTTTCCGCCCAAGACGGAGGATGTGCGCGAGAGTGTGGAGCAAGCGGCGAGGGAGATCGCGGCGCTCATGCCTGCGTTTATGAGCGTTACTTACGGTGCGGGCGGTGGCACAAGCGAATATACCGCCGCACTGGCGGAGGACATTCAAAATAATACGGGTGTGCCGGTGATGGCGCATCTGACCTGCATTACGTCCAGCCGTGACGATATTCGTGCGCAGCTGGAGAAACTGCGCAGCAAGGGCATCGAAAACATTCTTGCCCTGCGCGGCGATATTCCCGATGGCTTTGCGCTCAAGGAGCAAAACTACCACCACGCCATAGAACTGGTGCGGGAAATCAAGGCGTTTGATCCCGGATTCTGCGTTGCGGGCGCCTGCTATCCCGACACGCACCCCGAAGCGCCGAACCAGAAAGAGGATGTCCGTCATCTCAAGGAGAAGACCGACGCCGGCATGGACTTCCTCATCACGCAGATGTTTTTTGACAATCCTGTGTTTTACAGCTATATGTATAAGCTGCGTGAGGCGGGGATCACCGTTCCCGTACACCCGGGCATCATGCCCATCGTCAATGCCAAACAGATGAAACGCACGCTCAAGCTTTCCGGCACGACGCTGCCCGAGCGTTTCCACCGCATTCTCGATACGTTCGGTGAGACGCCGGAGGCCATGCGTCAGGCGGGCATCGCCTATGCCACCGACCAGATCATCGACTTGTTTGCCAACGGCTTCCGCACCGTGCATGTTTATTCGATGAACAACCCGCAGGTTGCCAAGGCAATCCTGGATAACCTTTCGGAGATCCTCGCGTGAAGACCTTGTACTTTGACTGCTCCATGGGTGCGGCGGGGGATATGCTTGCCGCCGCCCTGCTGGAGCTGCTGCCCGACCGGCAGGGTTTTCTGGATGCGTTCAACCGCCTCGGCATTCCGGGTGTGGCGGTCTCCGCTGAGCCGTCGGTTAAGTGCGGCGTGACGGGGACGCACTTCCGCGCTGCAGTGGACGGCGCGGAGGAGGACGAGCACCTGCACGAGCATCACCATGACCACGAGCATACGCACGATCACGACCATGAGCATCCCCAACATGATCACGATCACGACCATCCCGAACATGAGCACCACCATCACCACCACAGCGGCATGCATGAGATCGAACATATTGTCGCGGCGCTGCATCTGGAGCCGCCGGTGGAAAAGGATGTGCTGGCGGTTTACCGTTCGATTGCGGAGGCGGAGAGCAAGGTGCATGGCGTTCCCGTGAGCGATATCCATTTTCATGAAGTCGGTACGATGGACGCCGTTGCGGATGTGACCGCCGTTTGCATGCTGCTGCATGCGATTGCGCCGGACGAGATCGTTGCCTCACCGGTGAACGACGGCGGTGGTACGGTGCGTTGCGCTCATGGTGTTCTGCCTGTGCCGGCACCGGCGACGGCGGAGCTGCTGCGCGGCGTGCCGTCGTATGGCGGAGAGGTGCAAAGCGAGTTGTGTACGCCCACGGGCGCGGCTCTGCTGCGGCATTTCGCCGCACGGTTCGGCGCATTGCCGCTGATGCGGGGAAGTGCTATTGGTTATGGCATGGGTAAAAAGGACTTCCCGCAGGCGAACTGTGTGCGTGCGATCCTCGGCGAGAGCGGGGAAGAGACGGAAGAGATCATCGAGCTGTCCTGCGACATTGACGATATGACCGGAGAGGCGCTGGGTTTTGCCATGGAAAGGCTGTTTGAGGCCGGTGCGCGGGATGTGACCACTTCGCCCGTGCAAATGAAGAAGAACCGTCCCGGCGTGTTGCTGCGTGTGCTGTGCATGGAGCGGGAACGCGACGCCCTGGTCGAGACGCTGTTCCGCCACACAACAACGCTCGGCGTACGCGAGGCGCGGCTGCGCCGTCATGTATTGCCGCGTGCGGTCGACACAGTCGATACGCCCTGCGGTGCGGTACGCCGCAAAACGGCGCGTGGCTTCGGTGTGGAGCGGTCGAAATTTGAGTACGACGACCTTGCGCGCATTGCACGTGAGCGCGGCATTTCACTTGACGAGGCACGGCGGATGGCGGAGCGCGGCGAGCATGCATAAAAAATGAATACGGAAATGAATATGCGTCCGCACCCTTGTATATGTTGTGCAAGGGTGCGGTTTTCACTTGCATACTTTTATGAAAGTTGTGGATTGTAAAGGAAGCAGAAACGTATTATTATTCATTTATCGAACGGCGGCGCAGCGCGCCGCACCTATGAGATCGGATTGGAGGATACCAAGATGAAAAAAGCACTTTCCCTGTTGCTGGCAGCGATGATGGTACTGACGCTGGTTGCCTGCGGAGGCAAGACCGAAACGCCCACCGCGCAGCCCGAAGCGCCTGCCGCGACCCAGAACACCGAGACCCCTGCGGCGCAGGACACGCAGGCGCCCGCCGCGATTTCCACCGTGGCGGAAGGCAAGCTGACGGTTGCCACGTCCCCGGACTTTGCGCCTTATGAATTTTACGCCGTTGACGCCAGCGGCACACCCCATCTGGCGGGCTTTGACGTGGCGCTGGCCGGTTACATTGCCGACTACCTCGGCCTCGAGCTGGAGATGGTGCCCATCGACTTCGACGGCGTGCTGATGGAGCTGCAGACCAAGAACGTCGACCTCGGCATGGCGGGCCTGTCCCCCAGCCCCGAGCGTGAGAGCATCATGGACTTCTCCGATATTTATTACAGGGGTGGCCAGTCCTTCGTGACCATTAAGGGCAACGAGAGCAAGTTCCAGACGCTTGCCGACACGAACAAGGCAGAGTATCAGATCGGCGCGCAGACCGGCTCCATTCAGGTTGGCCTTGCGCAGGAGAACAGCCCCGACGCCGACATCATCCAGCTGGCAAAGGTCACCGACATCATTGCCGAGCTGCTGGCCGGCAAGCTGGACGGCGCCTATATTGAGACCGCGGTCGCCGAGAGCTATGCCACCAACTATCCCGAGCTTGCCATCGTGCTGGACGTTCCTTATGACGTCGAAGGCTCTGCCGTTGGTGTCTGCAAGGGCAACGCCGAGCTGCTCGCCGGTGTAAATGCCGCCATCGCACAGGCCATTGCCGACGGCAGCTTCGACAAGTTTGTCGCCGAGGCGAACGAGCTTGCCTCCGGTGAGATCATCGAGGGCCTGCTGAACCAGTAAGCGAAACAGAAAACCATATTGCGGTTCCTCCCTCCGGCGAGGAGGGAGGAATTCGCTTGCTTTTTGGAGTGGGTATATGGAACATTTTATCCAAGCGGAGAATTTCAACAAGATCGCGCCGTTCAAGACGCTGTTCCTTCAGGGAACTGCGGTCACGGTGCTGCTTGCATTGTGCACGGTTGCCATCGGCTTTGTGCTGGCGCTGCTGCTCTCGACGATGCGGCTTTCCAAGTGCTATCCGTTTGCTTTCCTTGGGACGGATCGGGAAGGCCGGCTGCGCGATGGCGGCATACTGCGGGCTGTCAGCCGTTTCAACCCGCTGAGCTTTATTGCCACCGCCTACGTGGAGATCCTGCGTTCGACGCCGGTGCTGGTGCAGGTGTTCATCATCTATTATGGTGTGTTTGGCGCACTGGTGACCTTGCCGAAGTTTACGTTCTTCGGTTTCATCAAGTTTGAGCGCTATTTCCCCGGCGTGGTCGCACTGGGCATGAATTCGGGCGCGTACCTCTGCGAGATCATCCGCTCGGGCATCCAGTCCATCGACGGCGGCCAGACCGAGGCGGCGCGCAGCCTGGGCATGACGCAGCTGCAAAACTTCCGCTTTATCATCCTGCCGCAGGCAATCAAAAACATCCTGCCCGCCATTGCAAACGAGTTCGTTGTTATCATCAAGGAATCCGCCATTACCTACACCATCGGCGTGCAGGATATTATGTCCGCGGTCAATGCCGTGCGCGGCGCGACCTTCATCATCATTGAACCGCTGTTGGTGGCGACGGCGATCTACTTCTGCCTCTGTTTCCCGACAAGCAAGCTGATCGCGTACTTTGAGAGGAGAATGAGCCGTGGCGACAAACGATAAACTGATTGAGGTCAGGGATCTCAAGAAATACTACAACAAGGGCGCGATCAAGGCGCTTGACGGCGTAACGGCGGACATTTACCGCGGAGACGTTGTGGTTGTTATCGGACCGTCCGGTTCGGGCAAGTCCACGTTTCTGCGCTCTCTGAACCTGCTGGAGGAGCCGACAGGCGGCAGCATCGTCTTCGGCGGCGTGGACATTACGAAGAAAAAGGTCAGAAACGCCGAGGGGCGGATGGTAAAGCTGGACATCGACAAGCACCGTCAGAAGATGGGTATGGTGTTCCAGCACTTCAACCTGTTCCCACACAAGACGATCCTGGAGAATATGACGCTTGCTCCCATGCAGGTCAAGCACATGCCGCGCGAGGAAGCGGAGAAAAAGGCGCTGGCGCTGTTGAAACGCGTTGGCCTCGACGACCGTGCGGGTGCGTATCCGATCCAGCTCTCCGGTGGACAGAAACAGCGTATCGCCATCGTGCGTGCGCTGATGATGGAGCCTGAGGTCATGCTTTTCGACGAGCCGACCAGCGCCCTCGACCCCGAGATGGTGGGCGAGGTGCTGGACGTGATGAAAGAGCTGGCGCGCGAGGGGATGACGATGGTGGTCGTCACCCACGAGATGGGCTTTGCCCGTGAGGTGGGCAATCGTGTGCTGTTCATGGCGGATGGAAAGCTGCTGGAGGAGAACACCCCCGAGGAACTGTTTACCCACCCGAAAAACCCGCGTTTGCAGGATTTCCTGAGCAAGGTATTATAAGAAAAAAGAGCGGCACCGCCGCTCTTTTTGACAAGGAGAGACCGATATGGAAAACGAGAAACAAACGGCGCTTGCGTTCATTGATGAAAAGAAAGATCTGATTTGCTCCGTTGCGGACGAGATCTGGAGCTATGCGGAGCTGTCGCTTGAGGAAACCAGATCCGCCGCACTCTACTGTGATGTGCTGGAACGCGAGGGTTTTTCCGTGGAGCGCGGCATCTGCGGCATTCCAACGGCATTTGCCGCATCCTGCGGCACAGGCAGGCCCGTTCTCGGCATCCTCGCAGAGTACGATGCGCTCTCCGGCCTTTCGCAAAAGGGCGGCGCTGTGGTGCAGGAGCCGCTCAGGCAAGGCGGCGCAGGGCACGGCTGCGGGCACAACATGCTCGGCGCCGGTGCGCTTGCCGCGGCGCTTGGTGTTAAGCGCTATCTGGAGCAGACTAAGACGTCCGGTACGGTCATCCTCTATGGCTGCCCGGGCGAGGAAGGCGGTGCGGCAAAGGCTTTTATGGCGCGCGACGGGCTGTGGAAACAGCTGGATGCAGCGCTGGCATGGCACCCGGAGGACTGCAACGAGGTCGTGACGGGCACCTGCAATTCTACGATTCAGGTACAGTACACCTTCCACGGCGTTGCCTCTCATGCGGCGGGTGCGCCGGAGCTGGGACGCAGCGCACTGGACGCGGTGGAACTGATGAATATCGGCGTGCAGTTTTTGCGCGAGCACATGGGTGACCGTGCGCGTATCCACTATGCCATCACCGATGCGGGCGGGCGCAGTGCAAACGTGGTGCAGCCGCTCGCTCGCGTTCTTTACATGGTGCGCAGCAATCACGTCGCCGAGGCGGTGGAACTGCAAAAGCGCGTGGATAAGATTGCCGACGGCGCAGCACTGATGACCGAAACAAATTATGAACGCAAGTTTATCGACGGCACGGCCGACACTGTAACCAATCACGTGCTGGAGGATGTGCTCTATCGCAACTTTGAAGCGCTCGGCGTGCCGGACTATACCGAGGAAGAACTGGCGTTTGCCGAGGCGCTGCGTCTGACCTATGCTGGCAACGAAAAAGCGCCCGGTGTCGGTTCGGATGTGGATGCTGCATACGCGGAGGAGGCGCAGCGGCTCCGCCGCGTGCACGGGCACGCGATGAACGATTTTCTGCTGCCGCACTTTACGGGCGATGCGTTCAACCCCGGCTCCACAGATGTCGGTGACGTCAGCTGGCTGACGCCCACGGTGCAGTGCCATGTTGCGGCGTGGCCGAACGGCTGTCCGGGGCACAGCTGGCAGAACGTGTCCTGCGGCGCGACGTCCATCGGACACAAGGCGGCGCTCCACGCGGGGAAGGTACTCTGCGCTGGCGCGATCGACCTCCTGTCGGACCCGGCACTGCTCGCTGCGGCGCGCGCGGAGTTTGAACGGCGCACGGCGTCCGGATATGTTTGCCCCATACCGCCCGACGCGGCACCGACTATTGCGGACTGATTGAAAAACCGCCTCCGGTTCAATACCCGGAGGCGGTTTTGCCTTGCAATGTATGAAGTTGTGCGCCTTACTGCGGCATTTCACCGGATTGTGCATCCGGTACCTCTGGCTCCGCATCCGGCATGGGGGCGTCCGGAACGGACGGCGCGTCGAAGGTCAACGCGATGGGTTCTGCCGCCGCCTGGGCAATCTCGCTGCCCATGGCCTCTGCGCCGGCGGCCTCCGCTGCCTGCGTGAAACGGGCTGCCTCGGCTTCCTGATACGCGGCCTTGCGACCCTCCTCGTGCGCCTGACGCAGTGCTTCTGCGCTTTCCTCGCGCACCTGCGCAACCGCATCGTCACGTTCCTTCGCCGCTTTTTGCAGCTCCTTTTCCATGACTTTCCGGTTGTGCTTCTTCTCGATCGTGTGGACGATATGCGCGATCATCGTCGCCACCACCAGGACGACGCCGATCCAGCTTGCCGCCGAGAGGGGAAACAGCGCGCCGAGCGTCCAGTACTTCTGCTGTACGCCGAGAAAGGCAAAGAGCACCGAGCATGCCAGCGCAGCACCGAAAAGCAGTACCCAAAGGATCGACTTTACCGCAGAGCTTTTACGCACCCGCATGTAGAGAATGAGAAAAAACACCGCGAGAATAAAAAACGCCGGATACTGTGCGAACAAGAGATATTTCCAATCCACCATGATTTTGTCCACTCCTTACAGCATGCACTTTTCGCGCATGAGATACTGCCCGTCTCTGCCGCCGACAACCTCTCCGCGGTCGACTGCCAGCTTGCCGCGCAGATAAACCGAGCGGATGGAACCGACGGTCTCGAAGCCCTCAAAAGGCGTATAGAGCGCGCGAGAGGCAAGCTCCGCGCCGCGCAGGACGTGGTTTGCCTTCGGATCGTAGACCACGATGTCGGCGTCGCTGTCCGGAGCGATGATGCCCTTGCGGGGGTAGAGGCCATAGAGCTTTGCGGGATTCTCTGCGAGCACACGGCACATATCGCGCAGCGTGATGCGCTTTTTTGCCACGCCGCCGGAATAAATCAGCTCACAGCGCGTCTCTACGCCGGGGACGCCGCCGGGGATCTTCGTGAAGTCCTCGCGGCCCATATCCTTTTGCTCCGGCGTAAAGGAGCAGTGGTCGGTAGAGACGGTCTGCACTTCATTATGACGGATGGCGCGCCAGAGCGCATCGGCGTCGTCCGGCGTACGCAGGGGCGGGGCGCAGACGTAACGGGCCGCGCGTGCCCAGTCGGGATCGTAATAGAGCGAATCGTCCAGCAGCAGATACTGTGGGCAGGTCTCCACGTAGACCGTCTGTCCGCGGCGGCGTGCCGCCTTGATCTCCGCGAGTGCGGCGCGGTTCGTCGTATGGACGATGACAACAGGCGTATCCACCGCCTGCGCGATGCGCAGCACACGGTTCACAGCCTCGGCTTCCAGATAATCCGGGCGTGCGAGCGGGTGGGACGAGACGTCCGCCGCCCGTCCCGCGGCTTTCAGCTCGGCAATCTTTGCGTCGATAACGCCTGCGTTTTCACAGTGAAAACCGCAGATACCGCCGCGTGCCTTGAGTGCGCGGAGCGCGCAATAGATCTGCTCGTCCGGCAGCAGCATGGCGGGGTAGGTGAGGTACATTTTAAACGATGTGATCCCGGCGGCGAACATGTCGTCCAGTTCGCGCTCGATGCCGTCGTTCCAGTCGTCAATGGTCATGTGATAGCCGTAATCGCACCAGCATTTGCCATCCGACTTCTGATGCCAGAGCTGCAGCCCATGGGCGAGCGTTTCGCCCTTGTTCGGGCAGGCGAAGTCGATGATGGAGGTCGTGCCGCCGCGGATCGCGGCACGGGTGCCGCTGTCGAAATCATCTGCCGTCGTGGTGTTGCATACGTCCAGATCGAAATGCGTGTGCGCATCAATGAAGCCGGGGAAAAGGTAGCAGCCGCTTACGTCCACCACTTGGGTGTCCCACGGCGCGTCGGCCATGACGTGGCCAATCTTTTCAACTTTTTCTCCGTCGATCAGCACGTCTGCGCGCTTGCAGGAGCGGGCGGAGACAACAAAGCCTCCGCGCAAAAGGGTTTTCACAGGAAATCACTCCTTTGCTCATAATTTAACAATTACAGCATAGCACAATCATGTCCGAATTTCCAGAGAAAAATAAAGGGGAGGCGCCACGGCGCCTCCCCTTTGCAATGGGCTTTACAGATACAGGTACGAATACTTGTCGCGGATGGTGCGGATGAATTCCTCCAGCATGGGCGGCAGGCCGGTTTCGGACGCGGAAAGATCGTAGTCCTTTACGCCGTCGAACATGCGGATGCGCGCCTTGTCCCCACCGAGGAACAGCACGCCCGCGTTCTTGCTGTCCTCCATGTCCTCCGCCGTCTGGAAGAGCGTGAACTTGTCACGGCAGGGTTCGGAGGCATAGGGGCAGAACTGCATGCAGTTGCCGCACTCGTTGCACATCTTGTCGACATGCAGGATCTGGTGGGAGCCGTCGCGCAGCTTGATGGCCACATTGGCGCGGTTGGGGCAGGAATCCACACAGTTCTCGCAAATGACCTTGCACTGCAGACAACGCTCACCCTCGCAGCAGACGTCGGACGCCATAGCGAGCACGCCTTTCTTTGCCGCTGCGCCGGGCTTGCAGACGTACGCCTCTTCGGGAATGTCATACGTGTGCTTTTTGCCTGTGACCGCTTCGGCAAACGCCGCCGCGTCAGCGATGCCCTCGACAATGGTGGCAGGGCCGCGGTGCGCGTCACCCGCACAGTACACGCCTTCGACATTGGTCTGGAACGCGGGGCCTTTGCGCTCCATGGTGATGCCGTTTGCCGCCATGAGCGCATCGTCGACCTTCTCACCAACGGCGGAGATCACGAGGTCGCAGGGAATTTCAAAGGCTTCGCCGGTCGGCTCGGGGCTGCGGCGGCCGGAGGCGTCGGGAGCGCCGAGCTTCATTTTCTCGCAGGTCAGCTTGCCGTCCGCCTGCTTGACAGGGGCGGCGAGCTCGATGAAGGTTACGCCCTCGTCAATGGCGAGCTGAAGCTCATGCTCATCGGCGGGCATTTCCTTCTTCGTGCGGCGGTAGAGGATGGAGGCATGTGCGCCCGCGCGCTTGGCGACGCGCGCGGCGTCCATGGCGGTGTTGCCCGCGCCGACGACGACCACGTGTCCGGAGAGCTTGGGCTTGACCTGCGCCTTCATGTCCTTCATCCACTGGATGACGCCGGCCACATTGCCCGTAATATCCAGCTTGCCAGCCTTCCATGCGCCAGTCGCCATGAGAATGTGGGTGTAGCCCTGCTTTTTCAGCTCTTCCACGGACGGGGCAGGGGCGCCGCATTTGACCTCGACGCCGTATTTTTCCATCAGGGCGATATCCTTGTCAATCGCCTCGTCGCTGATGCGGAACGCGGGAATCACGTAGCGCGGCACACCGCCGAGCTTTTCCTCACGCTCGAAGATCGTGGTCTCGACACCGGCGCGGCCGAGAAAGTACGCCGCAGCAATACCGGTCGGGCCGCCGCCGATGATCGCGGCCTTCTTGCCGGCGACCTTCGCGGGTTTCCGGATGGACGCCATCAACGCGGCATAGCCGTTTTTCGCGGCGACGAGCTTGGTATCGCGGATGTGGATGCTTTCTTCGTAGAAGTTGCGCGAGCACTTGTTCTGACAGCGGTGCGCGCAGATCGTGCCCGTGATGAACGGCAAGGCATTCTTCTCAGTGATGAGCTTGAGCGCCGGACCGTACAGACCCTTGCGGCACAGCTCCAGATACTCGGGAATATCCTGCTCGATGGGGCAGCCGCCCTTGCAGGGCGCGAGGAAACAGTCAAGCCACGGCACCTGTTCCTGATTCTTGCGGGTGGGCAGGGGCTTGATGGGCTTGAGGTGGTGGAAGTCGTGCTGCGCGGCGGCGGCAAGATCGGAGATCGCGGAGGAATCGGTGCCTGCGAACGCACGATAGGGCAGCGGTTCGACCTTTTCGACCATCTGGCGCAGACGGTTGTATCCGCCTGGCTTGAGGATCGTGGTCGCCACCGTGATCGGCCAAATGCCCGCGGCAAACAGCTTGTCACAGTTGAAGTACTCTGCGCCGCCGGCAAACGAAATGCGCATTTTGCCGCCAAACGCGCGGGAGATGCGGTTGCACATCTCAATGGTCAGCGGGAAGAGGCTGCGGCCGGACATATACATCTCATCACCGGGCAGCTCACCGCGCGTGGTGTCCACAGGGAAGGTGTTGGAGAGTTTTAAGCCGAATTCCAGACCCTTTTCGTCCGCCAGCTTTTGCAGCCGCTCGAACATCGGCACGGCGTCCTCCCACTGCAGATCCTCGTTGAAGTGGTGCTCATCGAAGACGATGTAGTCGTAACCCATACCGTCGAGAATGGTGCGCGCGGTCTTGTAGCCGAGAATGGTCGGGTTGCACTTGACGAAGGTGTGCAGATGTTTTTCGGTCAGAAGATACGACGCGATGCGCTCGATCTCCTGCGGAGGACATCCGTGCAGCGTCGAAACGGTAACGGAGCGGGAAACGCGCGGGGAGATGCCGCCGATATAGTCTGCCTCGGCAGGGAACAGCTCTTTGAGGACGCGCTTGCACTCCTGGAACTGCGGCGTTTTGGAAGCGTCCATCATATTGTCGATGTAGGTGTTGACCTTCTCACCCTTGATGCCTTCCAGATCGTAGCCCACGGACATGTTGAACACAAATCCGTTCGGATCGCCGAGGCCATATACCTTGGAAATGACCTTGAGCGCGCACCATGCCTTGATATACTCGTCCTGCGCCTGCGGGACGGTCAGCTCGGTGGACCACTCCTGATTGTAGCCCTCGTCCATGGCGAGAATGCAGGGGCGGGGGACACAGGCGGCCAGTTCCGCGCCGTCCATCTTCTGTACGGTCTTGACCTCAAAGAAACGCGCGCCGGCAAAATAGGATGCGATGATATTCTGCGCCAGCTGGCTGTTCGGACCGGCGGCGGGGCCAAACGGCGTTTCAATGCGCTCGCCGAAAATGGGAAGCGTTTTGCCGCCGGCGTGGTATGCCTTATGAACGCCGAAGATATCGCCGGTTGCGGCGTATTCGGTGACGACCCAGTTCATCAGGGACGCAAAAGGAATGGGGTACATTTTTTCTGACATGAGGGATTCCTCCTTTTTATGGTTTGTTTCCGCGGAAAGTGATGATGAGCGCGCCTTTTAATATCAGTACGTTCTGTGATTCAGTTCGCCCCAGAGCTTCTTCGCCGCCTCAAGAATGTGGGCATTGACCGCCTCTTCATCGACGCCGACCAATTCGCGGTCTTTCATCAGCAGCTTGCCGTTGGCAATGGTGGTCTGGCACTGGCGGCCCGTCATGCCGAAAATCATGTGGCCGTCGATATTTGCGTCGGAGAACGGAGTGAACGGCTTGTAGTCCATCACGATGATGTCTGCCGCCGCGCCGGGCTTCAGAACGCCGAGGGGGTCGGGGAAGTACTTTGCGCCGATCTTGGCGTTGTTCTTGAAGAGCATGTCCGTGACCTCACACCACGCGACATTCGGCAGGCATGCATTGTTGCGCTGGGAGCAAAGTGCAACCTTGATGGATTCGAGCATATCGTTGGTGTAAGCGTCGGTGCCCATGCCGAGCAGAATGCCGGCCTTATACAGGGGCAGGACCGGGCAGATGCCGACGGCGTTGCCCATGTTGCTCTCGGGGTTGTTGACGACCATCGTGTTCGTGTTCTTGATGATGTCGATTTCCGCGCTG
>CACZPK010000078.1 GCA_902783035.1 Oscillospiraceae bacterium | reverse complement strand
GACATGGGAATCCGTTTCGGCGCGCCCACGGTGCCGGAGGTCTCGTTGAAGTGGCTGTATGGATAGGCCGTGAGGATGTTCCGCTCGCCCTTGGCCATGCGCTCGATGTACGGCGCAAGATCGTCATAGAAAACAACGGGCACGCGTTTTTGATAGTCCGCAACAGAATGGATCTCCGCGAAACCGTATTTTTGCCCGTACTCCGTGTCCTTGTTGTCGCCAAGGATTTTCATCAGCAGCGCCGTGGTACATTCCATCGGCGCTGCTGTTTCCTTTTCCAGAAACTCCCGCCACGCCTTCAGTCCCAACGCCGAATTCTGCTCATACGCAAGGTACGTCTGATTCATGCTTTTGCTCCTTTCCGCAATGTCATCGTGTATATACCGGGTTTCCGTGAAACCACGTTTGCTCCACCTGTGTGCGCGGCAATTCGCGAAGCGGACAGTTCATCACGTCCCGATCCAGCACCAGAAAGTCCGCGGACTTTCCGCAGGCGATGCTGCCCGTTTCGTCCCCCCAGCCGAGCTGTCTTGCTCCCGCGATCGTATAGGCGGCGAGCGCCTCTGCGCGGGATATGCCCTCTTCCGCAGGCGGGAAACAAACGCCGTGTTCCGCCGCCTCTCCGCGTGCGACGGCATAATACATACCGGCAAAGGCGTTTGCCACCGGCTCATCCAGACAGGCGTCGCTGCCAAAGCTGACCGGCACGCCGTTTTTGCGCATCGTCCCGACGGGGAACTGCCGGGAAAAGCGCGCCGCGCCCAGCCGCGCACGCGTATAGTCATCCATCGTCACCCAATGCGGCGTAGTCTGGAAAAAAACGTCTCCCGCGCGGGCGATGCGCGCAATGTCCGCCGCGCAGTAGAGTTGGTTGTGTGCGATGGTCTTTGTCCCCGTCGTATGCCCGAGCGCGCAGAGCGTATCCAGCGCCCGGTTGACGGCAAGGTCGCCGATGGCATGGATGTGGATGTGAAAGCCCTCCGCCGCCGCGAGACGCGCCATGCACGCCATGTCCTCCGGTTCGAGCAACGCGCTGCCGCAGTTTTCCGGCTGATCCGCATAGGGCGCAAAGAGTAGCGCCGAGCGTTCCTCCACCGTGCCGTCGGCGATGAGCTTGAGCGTATCCATGCGCAGATCATCAAGGGTGCATGTCCGCCGCAGCTCCCGCATTTGGGACAGTGCCTCCTCCGGCTCCATGTAGCGCGCCCCCATGATAACAAAAGCTCGTCGAAAGGCGCAGCGTCATCCGGTTCTGCGTGCCGCAGGATCACAGCGGCCAGATCTGCCGGCTTTGTTTCCGCGTCCAGCTCGATCATGCGCATGGCGGCACGTTGCAAGCCGCCGAGGATGTGGCAATGTGAATCAACGAGCCCCGGGATCACGCAGCGCCCGTGCAGATCGACCTTGTTCGCGCAGGTCCGCGCAGCCGCATCGTCTCCGCCGGAAGCAAAGAATATGGACTTTTGCACTGTGGCGTGCTATACTGCTGCTATGATAAAGAATTTTTCGTATCGCGTGAAACCCGCAAAAAATGCGTTGCCCGAAAAGCCGCTTTATATTTGTGAGGAAGACCTATGAAACGTAATCACCATCTCACGCATATCGCTATATTTGCAATCCTGTTTTTACTGATGGCAAACGGTCTGCTGGGTGCCCTTTTGACAAGCCAGTCGAGCAATGCGCTGCGCACGCAGATCCGCGCGCGCATGCTGGACGTTGCGGACAGCGCCGCCGCTCTTCTGGACGGCGACTCCCTGCCGCTGCTGACCGCCGAGGGGAAAGACGAAGAGCCCTATCAAAAGGCGATGGATACGCTGCGTGTGTTTCAGGAGCATGTGGATCTCGCTTACATATATGGTATTCGTGACATGGGCGACGGCACCTTCACATTTACCATTGATCCGACGGTCAATGACCCCGCCGAGTTTGGCGAACTTGTGAAAACAACAGACGCGCTCATCTCGGCAAGTCACGGCGTCTCCGCCGTGGACGATACGGCATACAGGGACCGGTGGGGACGGTTTTACAGCGCTTACAGCCCCGTCTTCGATTCCGAGGGGCGCGTCTCCGGAATCGTCGGCGTGGACTTTTACGCCGCGTGGTATGAAGCACAGATCGCAAGGCAGCGCTTTACGGTGCTCACCGTCAGCGGCGTTTCCCTGCTGATCGGAGCGCTCATTGTTCTCATCATTACCAGAGGGATACGCAAGCGCTTCATGGAACTCAATTCGGAGATCAGCCGCCTGACCGTCGACATGGGCGAACTTTCAGACGAGCTTCGTCTCGCTTCGGGGCAGCAATGGCGCGGTGCGCGACGCGAGCATGGCAATTCACGGGAGATCAGATCCGGCACAATGGAAGCGCTGAGCGGCGCGGTGCGTGAGGTGCACGAGGAAATGCGCGAATACATTGCCGATGCCCATGCGCTCGCCTATACGGATGCTCTGACGGGCTTGGGCAACCGGACTGCCTATTTCAACGAGGTCGACCGTATCAACAGGCAGCTCGAAGAGGGCGGCGTTCATTTCTCGGTTGCCGTCTTTGACATCAACGGACTGAAAAAGGTCAACGACGAGATGGGGCACGGAGCCGGCGACAAGCTGATCATGGGCGTCGCAAACATACTGAGGGACGTCTTTCAGGGAAGAAATATCTATCGCATCGGCGGCGATGAGTTTATCGCGGTGCTGGAGGACATCTCATCCGAAGGCGTAAGCGATCTGTTTGCGGCGCTGGAGCACAGCCTCGCCGCGCACAACATCGAAAACGAGCCGCCGCTGTCCGTTGCAAAGGGCGCGGCATTCTATCGTGAGGGCGAGGACCGGGGGTTCAGCGACGTGGTCCATCGTGCCGACGAAACGATGTACGCAGACAAGGCAACATACTATGCCGGACATGATCGCCGCCACAGGTAACTTTAGCGTAAAAAAGCCGCATTGCAGCGTCAAGGGCGATATGGCGTCCCCCGTTTTTGCGGCAGCTTTGCGATCGTTCAAATAATCTGTCGAAAGACGGCAATTTCCTCTTGTCAAGTTGTATTGATTTCTCTATAATTAGAGTAGGTTTTTATACGTCTCCATACAGTGATGGACAAAAACAGATAAATGAAAATAGGAGGGACTGCTATGGAAAAGCGGAAATGGTCTAAAAGTGGCACAATTGAGGGATCTTTGAAGGGATTTTCACTGTTCATCATTGTCACCTTTCTCGTCCTTGCACTTCTGACGACCTTCTTCCTGCGCATGATTGGAAAGAACTTCGACGGTTTCTACCATGTAGAGTTCGTCACCGAGAAGTATCAGATGGAGATCAGAAAAGACGTCCAGGTCATCAACAAGAGGCTTCTCTTTGCACTTGCCTCCAATGACCCGAGCGTCACGGCGGATCAGAAGGCAGATCTTGAAAAGCGCTTTGACAAGATCAGCGGCTACTTCACCACCATCTCCGCGAACCTCGACAACGCGGAGCTGGGCAATCGGCTGACCCAGAACTGGAACGCCGTGCGCGAGGCGTCCTTTGAGATGATCAACCTCATCAATGCAGGCAAAATGGACGCCGCCCTCGCCTACTACAATTCAACACTTAACGATGCCTCCGAGACGCTTGCCGATGCGCTCGACGAGACGGGTGAGCTGGCAGAGAAGGAAGCGGAAGCAAAATACAACAAGACCATGCAGATCATCCAGCTCGCCGCCATCATTTTCCTCGCGACGCTTGCGGCGATCATCGTGATCACTGAGTTCATCAGCATTCGCCTCATCAAGAGCATCGGGCACGACCTCGGCATTCTGGTCGGCGCTGCGACCGAGATCGCCAAGGGCGACGTACACGTCGATATCGACTATCACAAGCAAAACGAGATCGGCATGGTCGCCGACCAGCTGCGCAAGGCGGTCAACTCCCTCGCGCTGTATATCGACGACATCAGCGACGTTATGTCCAAAATGGCCGCCGGTCAGTTCAATGTGCGTTTCACCCGTGAGTTCGACGGCGACTTCAAGGCGATTCAGGACGCCATCAACAGCTTCACCAGAGACATTTCCGATTCCATGCACGCAATCACGGAGGTCTCCGCCACCGTTTCGGACGGCTCGACGCAGATGGCGGAGGGCTCGCAGTCCCTTGCCAACGGCACCACCAAACAGGCTTCCGCCATTGAGGAGATTTCCGCCACCATTCAGGACGTCTCCATGCAGATTGCGACGACCGCGGACAACGCCACGCAGGCGGGCGAGCTTTCCGAGCGGACGCAGGAAAAGGTCAATTATCAGGATGCCGAGATCCAGAACATGCTCCACGCCATGAGCGAAATCAACGATACGTCCAAGGAAATCGAAAAGATCATCAAAACGATCGAGGATATCGCGTTCCAGACGAACATCCTTGCGCTCAACGCAGCCGTCGAGGCGGCGCGTGCAGGCGCGGCAGGCAAGGGCTTCGCGGTTGTTGCGGACGAGGTGCGCAACCTCGCCAACAAGTCGCAGGAGGCGGCGAAGAACACCTCCGATCTGATCACCGCCGCGATCGCCGCGGTCGGCAAGGGTTCGGAAATTGCGGGCGCCACGGCGGAATCCATGAAGGAAGTCAAGGAAATCTCCGCACAGACCGCAAAGCTCATCGTCGACATCGCCGAAGCCAGTCAGGGGCAGAGCGAATCCATCAAGCAGATCACGGCCGGCGTCGAGCAGGTCTCCGAGGTCATTCAAACAAACGCCGCCACGGCGGAAGAGACCTCTGCGCTGTGCTCCTCGCTCAGCGGGCAGTCCAACCAGCTCCATGAGCGGGTCGCCAGATTTGAGCTTCGCCGCGATTGATCAACACACGGCAAACGCCGCCCGCATATCGCGGGCGGCGTTTTTGCACATTGGCGTGCGTCTGTCGCGCAGCCGGCTCTCACCCCCGTCAGATCCATGCGCGATGGCCGTTCCTTTCTGTGCCGTTCGCAGAATCCGCTCTGCAGCGGGAAAGAAAAGAGAACCCGCGGTGGACTTTTACGGTATTGCATGCTATAATAAAAGTTAAAGCTGTGAATCTGGCGGAGTCCTATCGTCACCGGAGGGAGCAAAATGGAGAATACCTCAATCAAAAATGCACAGCAGGTTTCATCGGTTGCAGCGGAAGAGCTGGAAAAGTTGAGAAAAGAAAATCACAGGCTCAAGCGCATCATCAATGCCCTGATGAACGGATACACGTCGATCTGCGATGCCAATTTCAGAACCTTGAAGGTCGAATTCATGCAATCCGGCTCTCCCCTGATCGATCAGATGCTGCAATCCGGCAAACTGCCGTTATGGCCGGAATTGGTTGCCATGTATGTGCAGCATGGCGTTTTTGAGGAAGACCGGGCCGAGGTGCAGATGCTTCTGGACCCGCAATACCTGATGGTAAATTTGCCGTACGGCAGCAGCATAACCAAGGAGTATCGAAATAATCTGGGGATATATGGCGAGGTAAGGATCGTTCGAATCAGCAGAAACACCGTTCTGTTGGGGTTCACGGAAATGGACCGGGAAATCACCGAGCGAAAGGCGCAGTTGTATACAGATTCACTGACCCATGTGAAGAACCGGAAGTACTATGACGAGTCCCTCGCGTCCCAGTCCTGTCAGGCGCTGGCGATTGCAGACCTGGATTTGTTCAAAAGCATCAACGATACGCAGGGCCATCAATGCGGCGATGATGCCCTTGCCGCGGTCGCTGCGGTTCTTGACTCCTCTGTCCGGGATGTGGACGAAGTCGTGCGTTACGGCGGAGATGAATTCCTGATCGTGTTCCGCGACATCACGCAGGAGGCATTGCAAAACCGCATGGAAACCTTACGTCAGAGCATCGAGAAGATCAAGCGGGCGAAGCACGCTTCGGTTCACCTGAGCATGAGCTTCGGCGTGGTGTTCGGAACCGGTCTGGCAAAGGATATGTTTGTGGAGGCAGATAAGCTGCTGTATGAGTCAAAGAAGACGAGAAACACGGTAACGATTCGGCGATTTAGCGCGGCGTCTGATGCCTGATCTGAGGAAAAAGGCCGTGCGGAAGGTCGTGATGCCACGCTAGTGGAGTCAATCCAAAATCTTGTCAAGAACGTCGGCATGACCGTCGACCAGGCCGTGAAAGCGCTCGGCATTCCCGCTGACCAGCAGGCAAAGTATATTTCGCTTCTTTGAGAAGAAGTCCCGTCAAACGCATTGCGTGGGGCGTCAGTCAGATCGACTGATGCCCTTCTCTTTTTTGCTCACTTTTCTTTTTGGCTCAAATGCTCCAGCAACCCTCGGCAGCCTTCCTCGACATCGCGCCATGTCGCCTCGAAGTCCCGCGTGTACCAGGGATCGGCAACATCGCCGGGGCGGTCGGTATAGTCCATCAGCAGATGGATCTTGCCCTCGGGGTCGCCAAGGCAGATGCGGCGCATATCTTCGAGGTTCTCCCGATCCATGCCAATGATCAGGTCGTACTGCTCGTAATCGGGATAGCGCAGTCGGCGCGCGGTCTTGCCCTCGCAGCTGATGCCGTGCTCGGCGAGCTTCTTCCGTGCCGGAGGATAGACGGGATTGCTGATCTCCTCGGTGGTGGTCGCCGCCGAGGAGACATGGATCTCTTTCGTCAGCCCCGCTTT
>CACZPK010000077.1 GCA_902783035.1 Oscillospiraceae bacterium | reverse complement strand
TCCTGCTAGAGGAGACCTATGGAACCGTTCTGATCAACTCGGAGCTCTGCTGCGCCAGCAAGGCGCCGCGCCGCAGGTATACGGAGGTTCATGAGTGTTCTCACTGGCTCCTTCACCGGCCTTACTATAAAAAGCTGTCCCAGTCCGACAAGTCATGCTTCGTTGCCTGCCGTACCGTGGAGACCTATAAGCAAAAGACGCGGACGGACGCCGACTGGCGCGAATGGCAGGCGGACAGGCTGGCAGCCGCAATGCTGATGCCCCGCGACGTATTCTACGACTACGCCAAGGCGGAACTGAAGAAAGCCGGCGCATCGAGGGGATACCTTGTGGAGGGACAGAGCCGGGATCGTCAGATCTTCGATGAAGCGATCGTGCCAATAATCAGAAGATTCAGCGTTTCCAAGCGGGCGGCGCAGATCAGAATGATCCGCCTCAACCTTATCCAGACTCAATCGCGGGATTAAAATGTATGCGGTACCATGCGTGCCGCATATATTTGTCACCAGTAATTCGCAAACCTGCTGATCTGTAAACTCAAGGAGGGGACATCATTGAAAGTCGAGTACAAGCCGGAAGTGGTGAAGCGAAAATGCCCGCTGTGCGGGAGGGGACATCTTCTGGATGAGGCGAAGCGTCCCGGTACGGTACATGCCATTCTGCACAAGCCGGAGGAGGCAGATCAGGCAAGCTGGTTCTTGAAGTGCCCAGCCTGCCACAACCAAATCGGCGTATCGCCGGATATTTTTGAATAGGTCAGACGTTTATAAATTCGTCAAGCGCACCAACCACTCACCGATGTGAGCAAGCGTTCGGAGCCTTACGGGTAGTTCACAAGAGCTGCCTGTAAGGCTCCTTTTTGCGCTTGGCAGGAGCTTGAAGCCAAGCGATAAGCGGTCGGACGTTGCTTTTGTTCCTTTGCCGAATGACGCGGCCCATTTGCCACTTGCTTTTTGTGAGAAGATTGTGTGAAAACTTGCCGTTTTCGACCTTTTTCGAGCTTTCACGTTGCTAAAATGCAACGCCGTGACAATTTCGGACGCGAATCGACCTGCTAGACCACAATGGTCTACACTGAAACGAAATTTGCACTGAATCGGTGAAATGCACAACAAAAAGATCTGCAAATTAGGCAAAACGATGAAAACGACATTTCCCAAAATTTCTTCTCCAAACCGGAAAGGTAATGTCCGGTTTGGCTGTTAGGATTCTCGCGTCACAGGGAAAAGCCGCATGGAAAGGGGGTGACGAGGATGTGCAGTACCGTCGGCAGACGGCAGGCAATACTGGACGCGCTAATGTATCGGCGTCAAGACACGGTATCAAATCTTGCCGCTGAGTTTGGCGTTACCGAGCGTACGATCCGGCGGGACATTGACATCCTCAGCAATGACTACCCCATCTATACGGAACAAGGGCATGGCGGCGGAGTCCGGGTGCAGAACGGGTTCTTCACAGACCGCCGCCACCTGACCGCCACGGAATCTGATTTGCTGCGGCGTTTGGCAGCGACGGCCTCCACTGACGAAAAAAGTGTCATAGACGGCATCCTCGCCACATTCGGAAGCGAGAAAGAGTCGGCTTGAGCGTCGGGAGTTTTTCACTCGGCAGGATCACACCGCTTTGCGCGATGTGACCCTGCCAGCTGAAAAGCTGGATGGAAGATGTGTGTAATGCGCATCTCCACTGCACCTTGACAACTTCACACCAGCAGTACGGGGAACCGCTGGAACAGATGAGCAGCCCATGGGACTGCCTGCCATGACCCGGAGAATGCAATCGCGATCTCTGGTGAGCGGGTGTGAGCTGTGGGAGCGGTCTTTGGCACGACCGCAGGCGTCGACGCTGTTCCGGCAGATAATGAGACACCTTGCATGGCCTCCGCGTAAGAGAGGTGGCGCTGCCCTTGGGTTGGAAGCAGTAGAGACCCCTGGAATATGCCCGTGCAGGTCTTGCCGGACCTGACCCGTGCTGCTCCCGATTCACCGGGGGAACAGGAACAATACGGTGAAGCAAAAGACGAAAAAAGGAGCTGGTATCAATGACTTTATACGGACATGAGCTGATTGACCATGTTTTCAGAAACCTTATGCCTGCGCACGGCATGACGGTGCGCGAAGAACAAATCGCCCTGAGCTACAGAATGTTGGACGCCATGGAGAACAGAAACATCGCCCTCTGCGACGCCGGCACGGGCATCGGGAAGACTTACGCCTATCTCACCGCGGGAATCGCGTTCATGAGCGAGCGCGACAGGGACGGCAGGCTGTTTCAGCCCGTCCTGATCTCAACGTCAAGCATTGCGCTGCAAAACGCGGTCTTGAACGAGTATCTTCCGTTTCTGACGAAGATCCTCATGGCGGACGGACAGATCAGAAAGCCTATCGAAGCGGTGATCCGCAAAGGTAAACAGCACTATGCCTGTGACTATCGCCTACAGCAACGGCTTCGCAAGGCAAATATGGAAAACAAGAACAAGGCAGCGGCAAATGCTTTGACATCTCTGCTCACGCAGCTGGACATGGACGGAGCGGGAAGACTCAGCGACTATGACCGGGAGCGCGTCTGTGTTCCGCAGGTCTGTGACTGCCATCGGAACACCTGCCGGTACCTTGCTTTTCTGAACGAGTGCGAGGTGAGGCAGTATCCCTTTCAGATCTGCAACCACAATCTCCTCCTTGCTGACGCGATCCACCGCAGCACAGGGCGCAGATCGCTCCTGCCAGTGGGCTGTGCCGTCGTGATCGACGAAGCGCACAAGCTCCCGGAGGCGGCGCGGCAGATGTTCGGCACGACGCTGGAGGCAAAGGATATCAGGAACCTTATCGCGGATCTGAAAACCGAGAAATTCACCGAAGAAGCAATCAACCTGCAAAGGATCGCTGCGCCGCTCATCGCGTGTTTAGAGGACTCTGAAGATACCAGAGAGTTTTCAGCCTATGTCAAATATCTGGCTGCGCTCAACAGGGCACTGCCGATCATTGCAGGAAAGATCACGAACCGTGCGACGCCGCAGACGCGGCGGAAGCTGAAAGACCTTGCCCACACCGTGGGATATCTCGCCGACGAGTCCGAACAGACGCTTCGATACGCCATGGAAAACCCGGAGGGCGAAATCACCCTGTGTGGGACAGTAACAGACCTGAGCGCGAAGCTCATGGAAACCATGTGGGACCGCCCCTGCCCGTATATCCTGACATCCGGCACAATGGCTGTGAGATCAAGCTTCCAGAGATTTCGGGAGGAGGCGGGGCTGGACCAGTGCCTTCGTGTGAAGGAGTCTGTTTCTGTTTCACCGTTTGACTATAAGAAAAACTGCCGTCTGTACCTTCCCCAAAAACCGCTGCAAAGAGGCGACGCCGCATACCTCGACAAGCTGACCGCGGATATTGCCGCATTGCTGCATGCATCCGGCGGGCACGCGCTGGTGCTGTTCACATCCTACGCGGATATGGCGGCGACAGGGGAACGGTTGAATCGCTCAAATCTTAACTGGCCTGTCTACGCCATGAGTCGCCATGACGTCCATGCGGTTGAGAGATTCAGACAGTCACCCGGCGCGGTGCTGCTGGCGACCGGCGCGGCATGGGAGGGCTTCGACTTCCCCGGCGACTGTGTGTCAATGCTTATCATCCCGCGCCTGCCGTTTCCACTGCCGGATGCCGTAAAAGAAGCGGAGCGAGAGCGCTATGACACCCTGCGCGACTACATCCGGGCGGTGATCGTTCCGGAGATGCAGATCAAGCTCAAGCAGGGCTTTGGGCGCGCAATCCGTACGGAGACGGACACCTGCGCCGTGGCAATTTTGGACGAGCGCGCCCGCGTGGGCGGGCGGTACCATGAAGATGTGCTGTCCGCGCTGCCGGAGATGAGGCGGGCGGACACTATGCAGGACATTGAAGATTATATCCGTTCCGTAAAATCGGAGCATTACTTTACAGAAGGGGATGATAATTGTGGGGAAGAACGCGAACGTGGATTACTGCGGAGTCCGCAATCTGCTTGAAATACTGAAAGAATACGGCTTTACGGAAGATGAGCTGAAAAAGCTCGCTGGCAGGGTGGCTGAGCAGATCGGCGCGAACATCGTTTATCGATAGGAGTGTTCGTCAAAAGCAATAGCTTTCTATAGCGTGATGTGGTAGTGTGTTGCTGAAAAAGGGGAGGCGAGGACATGAGCGGCGAGAAGAAAGCAACGAACGGCAGCCTTGCGCTGGATCAGAACAGGGTGATCGTGATCCAGCCCGCGGAACGCGCGGAAACGCAAAAGCTCCGCGTGGCGGCATACGCCCGCGTCAGCACGGACTCGACCGATCAGGCCAACTCCTTCCTCGCGCAGATGGAGCACTACCAGCGCATGATCGCCGCCAACGAGAACTGGACGCTGGCGGACGTGTACGCCGACAAGGGCATCTCGGGAACGTCCGCAGAGAAGCGGACGGACTTCCAGAGGATGCTTTCGGACTGCCGCCAGGGCCGCATCGATAAGATACTCGTTAAGTCGATCTCCCGCTTCGCGCGCAATACGAAGGAATGTCTGGAAATCGTGCGCGAGCTGAAGGCAATCGGCGTCGGCGTCTGCTTCGAGGAGCAGAACATCGACACCGGGAAGGTGACCGGCGAGCTGCTGACCTCGGTGTTCGCGGCAATCGCGCAGAAGGAAAGCGAGAGCATCTCGCAGAATATGCGCTGGAGCTACCATCAGCGCATGGAGAGCGGCACCTTCCTGCCCAGTTCCATGGCCTACGGCTATCGGATTGAGGACGGGAAAATCGTAGTGGTTCCGGACAAGGCCAAAACCGTGCGGAGAATCTTCCGGGAGTACCTGTCGGGATACGGCATTCTGGAAATCGCAAAGCGCCTGAACGCGGACGGCGTACCCG
>CACZPK010000076.1 GCA_902783035.1 Oscillospiraceae bacterium | reverse complement strand
TCAGCTCAACGAGAAGCAGAAGGTCAAGTTCGTCTACGGCATTCTGGAAAAGCAGTTCCGTGAGTACTATGAGAAGGCCAGCAAGGCCCCCGGTCAGACCGGCGAGGTCATGCTGAGCACCATCGAGCGTCGTCTGGACAACGTCGTGTACCGTCTCGGCTTTGCCATGACCCGCCGCGAGGCGCGTCAGGCCGTCAGCCACGGTCACTTCACCGTCAACGGCAAGCGCGTCAATATCCCGTCCTACCTGATCAAGGTCGGCGACGTGATCGAGGTCTGCGAGAAGAGCCGCCAGTCCGCTATGTTCAAGCGCCTGACCGGCGAGGACGCTCCTATCTTTACCGTCCCGACGTGGCTCGAGAAAGAGAAGAATGCGCTCAAGGGCACGGTCGTTCGTATGCCCGCCCGCGAGGACATCGATCTCCCGATCGAGGAGCACCTGATCGTCGAGTTGTACTCGAAGTAATCGGAACACCCTCATCGCTTTTTTTCCATGGCTATTCAATGGCCGTAAACTGAATAAGGAGGGTAACTGCTTTGATTGAAATTGAAAAGCCTCAGATCGAGTGCATGGAAGATCCGGAAAACGGTACCTATGGCAAGTATGTAGTGGAACCCTTGGAGCGGGGCTACGGCATTACGCTCGGCAACGCGCTGCGGCGTATCATGCTTTCGTCCCTGCCTGGAACGGCAGCTACCACGATCAAGATTGCGGGTGTGCAGCATGAGTTCTCCACCATCCCCGGCGTTAAGGAAGACGTGACGGAGATCGTGCTGAACATCAAGAGCCTGATTGCCAAGCTTGAGGGCAGCGACAGCGTCAAGACCGTCTATATTGAGGCGGTCGGTCCCTGCGAGGTCACCGCTGGTGACATCAAGGGCGACAGCGAGGTCGAGATCCTCAATCCGGAGCTGCACATCGCCACGCTGGACGCGGGCGCGACGCTCAATATGGAGATCACGCTCAGCCACGGGCGCGGCTACGTTCCCGCAGACCGCAACAAGCCCGCGCAGACGATCATCGGCCTTCTCCCGGTCGATTCGATCTATACTCCTGTCTACAAGGTCAACTACACGGTGGAGAACACTCGTGTGGGCAATATGACCGACTTCGACAAGCTGACGCTTGAAGTGTGGACGGACGGTACGATCAGCCCGCGCGACGCGGTGTCGCTGGGCGCAAAGATCCTGTGCGATCATTTTGCACTGTTCACGGATCTCAGCGATACGATGAGCACCCGTTCCACGGTGGTGGAGAAAGCGGAAGCGCAGCGTGACAAGGTGCTGGAGCTCACCATTGAGGAGCTTGACCTGTCGGTGCGCAGCTTTAACTGCCTCAAGCGCGCCAACATCAACACGGTCGAGGATCTGATTTCCAAGACCGAGGACGATATGATGAAGGTCCGCAACCTCGGCCGCAAGTCGCTCGAAGAGGTTATCAACAAGCTCGCTATGATGGGCCTGTCCCTCGCCAGCGAGGAAAACAACTAAAGAACAAACTGATCCTGTAAGGAGGGATACGATATGCCCGGAACCCGTAAGCTCGGCAAGACTACCGATCAGCGCCGTGCGATGCTCCGCCAGCAGGTCACCGATTTCCTGGATAACGGCAAGATGGAGACCACCGTCACCCGTGCCAAGGAGATCAAGCCCCTCGCCGAGAAGATGATCACCCTCGGCAAGAAGGGTGACCTGGCGGCCTACCGTCAGGCGATGGCGTTCATCACCCGTGAGGACGTCGTCAAGAAGATCTTCAAGGAGATCGCTCCCGGCTATTCGGAGCGCAACGGCGGTTATACCCGCATCACGCGCACCGGCATTCGCCGCGGCGACGCTGCCGAGACGGCCATGATCGAACTGGTCTAATCCGCAAACAAACATAAAGAAGCCCATTTCCATAGCAGTTCGCGAAACTATGGAAATGGGCTTTTTTGTTGCCTTTGCGCATATACTTGCCGAAGAGGTGAGCGTATGAAACGGAGATATTTATGTCTGCTGCTCCTGCCGCTGCTGGCACTTTTGACGCGGGGTGAGGAGACCGTACCTGCCGCTGCGCCCGCACGCGCGCCCTGCATTGCGCTGACCTTCGACGACAGCCCGAACGGCGCGTTGACCGAACGGCTGCTGGATGGCTTAAAGGAGCGCGGCGCGCACGCGACCTTTTTCATCATCGGACAGCAGGCAGAAGGACAGGAGCCGCTGCTTCGGCGTATGGCAGCAGAAGGGCATCAGGTCGGCAACCACACTTGGACACACCGCCGCCTCGACACAACGGGCGCGGTGGGGCGGCATGAGCTGGAGCGCACTGAGGCCATGCTGCACAAGGTCCTGGGCGGCAGCGGATACTGGGTGCGCCCGCCGTGGGGCTTTGCCGGTGCGGAGACCCTGCACACGGCAAACGTGCCGCTGATCCACTGGTCGGTGGACACGGAGGACTGGCGGTCACTGGACGCCGCGTGCGTGGCGCAGCGGATCGAGAGCTGCGTGCGCGACGGCGATATCGTATTGCTGCACGACGCCTATGCGTCCAGCGTGGATGCGGCGTTGGACGCGATCGACCGGCTGAGCGAACAGGGCTATCGCTTCGTGACGCTGGAGGAGCTGTTCGACGAAATGGGGACGCCGCCCGAAGCAGGACGGTTTTACTGCCGTCCCGACGAGCTGCGTCCCGTGCGTTGAAGATTTCAGGCGATACCGAACAGGCACTTGCCGTTTTCCGCCGTCCGTGCGATGATGGCCTCCGGCGTTAAGCCGCGCAGCTCAGCGAGCTTTGCGGCGACATGGACGAGGTTGCGGGAGTCGTTGCGCGTACCGCGCAGCGGGACGGGGGAGAGGTAGGGGGAATCCGTTTCGATCAGAATGCGGTCGAGCGGTGCCTCTGCCGCGACCTCTACCGTCTTGCGCGCGTTTTTATAGGTCAGCGGCCCGTCAAACCCGACATACCAGCCGCGCTTCCACAGCTCACGCGCCATCTCAACGCTGCCGGAGTAGCAGTGGAACACGCCGCGGAGTGCCGGGAATTCACAGACAATGGCAAAGCAGTCGGCGTGCGCGTCCCGGTCATGGATGATGACCGGCAGATCCAGTTCAACCGCCAGCGCAAGTTGACGGCGCAGCACGTCCTGCTGAAAGTCCTTTGGCGGATTTTCCGCCCAGTGGTAATCCAGTCCGATCTCTCCGATGGCAACGGCCTTCGGATGCGCGGCAAGCGCACGCAGCGCATCCATGTCCTCCGGCACAAAGGGTGCGCAGTTTTCGGGGTGCCAGCCAACAGCAGCGTAGATGTGGGGATATTGCTCCGCCAGCGCAAGCGCCCTGCGGGAGGTGTCAAGATCGCAGCCGGGGTCCAGGATCAGTCCGACGCCGTTTGCGGGCATAGCGGCGAGCAGTTCGGCGCGGTCTGCGTCGAACTGCTCGTCGTCGTAATGCGCATGCGTATCAAAAATCAGAGCCATGTCAGCACATCTTGGCGCCAGCGGGGATCGCGTCGTCCAGCATAACGAGATGCAGCTTTTCCTCGCCGCTTTCCTTATGGACGGCGGAGATCAGCATGCCGCAGCTCTCCAGCCCCATCATCTTGCGCGGCGGAAGGTTGATGATCGCCAGCAGGGTCTTGCCAACAAGCTGCTCCGGCTCATAGAACTTGTGGATGCCGGAGAGGATCTGCCGATCCGTTCCGGAGCCGTCGTCGAGCGTGAAGCGCAGCAGCTTTTCGCTCTTTTTCACCGCCTCGCAGCTCTTGACCTTGACAGCGCGGAAATCGGATTTGCAGAACGTGTCGAAATCGACGCTTTCGGTCGCGTAAGGCTCCAGCTCGACCGCGGGCGTACCGACGTTCTTCGCCGCCCCCTCCAGCGCCTCCAGCTCCTTGAGCTCGGCAGCGGCGTCAATGCGCGGGAAGATCGCGTCGCCCTTGCGAACGCTTACGCCGTCATGCAGCACGCCGAAGACCTCTGCGCTCTCCCAGGTGCGCTCGCAGGCGGTCGCACCGATCTGCTCAAAGATCTTGTCGCAGCTCTCGGGAATGAAGGGCGTGAGCAGCACCGTGCAGATACGCACGGTTTCCAGCAGGTTGAAGAGCAGCGTGGCGAGACGGTCACGCCTGGACTCGTCCTTGGCAAGTACCCACGGCGCGGTCTCGTCAATATACTTGTTTGCGCGGGCGATGACCTTGAAAATCTCTTCCAGCGCACTCTGGAACTGATACTTTTCCATCTGCGCTTCGTACTTGCCGCGCAGCGCCTTCGCCATGGTGAGCAGCTCGTCGTCCACGCTTTCGGCAACGCCGGTTTTGGGCAGCGTGCCGCCAAAATACTTTTCCACCATCGCCGTCGAGCGGGAAACGAGGTTGCCGAGGTCGTTGGCAAGATCCACGTTGATCGTGTTGATCAGCAGCTCGTTGGAGAAGTTGCCGTCCGAGCCGAACGGGAACGTGCGCAGCAGGAAGAAACGCAGCGCGTCCACGCCGAAACGTTCGGCGAGGATATAGGGATCAACGACGTTGCCCTTGGACTTGGACATCTTGCCGCCGTCCATCACCAGCCAGCCGTGGCCGTAAACATGCTTGGGCAGCGGCAGATCCAGACTCATCAGGAAAGCGGGCCAGTAGATCGCGTGGAAACGCACGATCTCTTTGCCGACGAAGTGCACGTCGGCGGGCCAGTACTTGTCAAGATCGTGATGTGCGTCGTTTTCCAGACCCAGCGCGGTCATATAGTTGAACAGCGCGTCCAGCCAGACGTAGACGACATGCTTGTCGTCAAAGTCCACGGGGATGCCCCAGGTGAAGCTGGTGCGGCTGACGCACAGATCCTGCAAGCCGCCTTCGCATTGGATGAAATTGTTGACCATCTCATTTACGCGGCTTGCGGGCTGGAGAAAATCCGTGCCCGTGAGCAAGTCGCACACGCGCTGCGCGTACTTGGACGCGCGGAAAAAGTAGGCTTCTTCCTCGGCGTCCTGCACTTCGCGGCCGCAGTCGGGGCACTTGCCGTCGACAAGCTGGCTCTCCGTCCAGAAGGACTCACAGGGCTTGCAGTATTTGCCCTTGTAGGTGCCCTTATAAATATCACCCTTGTCATACATCCGGCGGAAGATACGCTGGATCGCCTTGACGTGGTATTCGTCCGTGGTGCGGATGAAACGGTCGTTGGAAATGTTCATCAGCTTCCACAGGTCGAGAATGCCGCGGTTGCCCTCCACAATGCGGTCGACGAATTCCTTGGGCGTGACGCCCGCCTCCTTCGCCTTGTCCTCGATTTTCTGTCCGTGCTCGTCCGTTCCGGTGAGGAACATGACGTCATAACCGGTCAGACGCTTATAGCGTGCCATTGCGTCGGTGGCAACGGTGCAGTAGGTGTGGCCGATGTGCAGCTTGTCCGAAGGGTAGTAGATCGGCGTGGTGATATAAAAGGTCTTGTTTTCCATGTGGGTTTATCCTCTCTCTCCGCCGCCCCGAATGGAAGGACGGCAAAAATATGCCATTTTCGGTATGCTCCGATCGCTGTTTCCGCGGCCGATGTGCAGCCATTGGGAAACACGGCTTATAGTCTACCACAAACTGCGCCTTTGTTGCAAGAGGTAAGTCGCATGAATGCGCCGGTATCGTGGTATTTCGGAAATGATGTGCGTATTTCCCGGATTTGACGCGGACGGATAGTTGTGCTACAATACCCCGCAAGAGGTGTTGCTATGAAATGGTTTCGGTATTTGACCGCCGCTTTGCTGACGGCGTTTTTGCTTGCCGCACCGGCTTGCGCGGCGTTTCAGGACGTAGCGGAGGATCACTGGGCGTATGAGAGCATCAGCCTTGCCGCGGAGCGCGGACTGATTCAGGGCATGACGGCCAATACCTTCGGCCTGGGGCAGAAGGTCACGCGCGCGCAGTACGCCACGATGCTTTGCCGCCTGATGGACTGGACGCTTGTGTCACCGGAGACGGGCAGCTTTTCGGACAATCAGGACAAATCCGCGTGGTATTACAGCGCGGTGGAAACCGCGTATCTGCATGGCGCGCTGCTCCGGATCGGCGACCGCTGTGACGCGAACGAGCCGCTCTCCCGCGAGGAGATGGCAGCGATGAGCGTGCGTGCGCTCGGCTATGGCGCAGCCTTTGCTGGGGTCGTGCAGGATGACTGCCATTTTGAGGATGTGACCACCAATCCCGGCTATATTGCGCTTGCCTACCGTATGGGTATCATGAACGGCGTCAGCGCGCACCGCTTTTCACCCAAGGATGCCTCCACCCGTGAGCAGGCAGCGGCGGTGCTGCTGCGTGTGTACGACCGGCTGCACGCGACCATCACGGTGCTCTCCGGCCAACCGTCCGGCGATACGGTCGCCGTGCGGAGCCTGACCGGCAGCGACGCGGAGCTGCCGCTGAGTCCGCGCGCGCCGCTGGAGAGCGTCTATGACGCGGCGATAGCGGCGAACGGCGGCGCCGTTGCGATCAACGCCTTGCCCTACGCCCAAAGCATCCGAAACGGCACGGTGACGAATCAGGGTATCCTTTCCGCCGAGGCGCTGCACGCGATGCTGGGGGACGAGAATACGCAGCTCGGACGTTCCGCACGCTACCAGAGTTCGTATCTGCGCCATCCCGAGGAAGACGGTTCGATCACCGTCGTCTGGTATGAGACGGACGCGGACATTGCCGTCAAGGTCGATCTGTGCCGCCTGATGGGCGTCCAAACCGCTTATATCCTCCGCTGAAAGAACACGCCCCACGCGAAACATCGCGTGGGGCGTGTTTTTGCTTTCTTATACTGATATTCTATTAAAAGCAGAAAAGTCTGCTTTTAATAGCGCCGCCAGGCGCGTAGAATATCGTATGAGACGCGCCGATGTGCAAGGCACAGCGGCTTCCATTAAAACATCTTGTTTTAATGGAAGAATAGTATTACACCTGATTCAGCAGGTTCCGGTGGGATACCATGCCGAAGTAGCGGCCGTCGTCGTCCAGCACGGGGAAGTAACGGTGCCGCACGGTGCGCATGTGCGCCGCGGCCTCCTCAACGGAGGTGTTGAGATCGAAGGTCAGCAGCCCTTCGCGCAGCATATAGTGCCGGATCGGTGCTGCCTGACTGATGATCTGCGCGGTAGCATAGACGTTGTGCGGCGTGCTGACCACCAAACAGCCCCGCTCCTCCGCCACGCGGCGGATAATGCGTGAAACCTCCACACCGGTACATACCACCAGACAGCCGGCCTCCGCCTCGATCGCGGTCAGCTGTCCTTCGCTGCGGTTGCTGACGATGACCACATCGCCCTTGTGTATGGCGTGCTCCATCTGATCGGCGCTGCCGGCACCAACGACAATGCGCCCCTCAACGGCCTTGCCGGCGGGATCGCCCGCAAGCACCGTTCCATCCAGCGTGTCGACCACGTTGTCATAGTTCGTCCCCGCCTTGGACAATACATAGTTGTCCAGCCCGTCCAGATTGGCGACGGAGATGTCCTTGAGCGTAATAATGCCCTCCAACGCGCCCTGCGCGTTCGTTACGCAGAGCGTGGTGATGCTCTCCTGCTGCATGGTCTGCCACGCCCGGCGCAGGCTCAGTACGCCGTCTACGGGGGCGGTGCGGCGTATCTCGATATCGCGCAGCGTCATTATTCCGCCTTGCTCTCAATGAGGTCGCTGGAGCGCCCCGCGCGCAGGACATAGCTCTCCAGATTGTGGTCCAGCAGATCACGCAGACGGCGGGACAGCGCCATGACCTTGACGACGTCGATGCCGGTCTGGACGCCCATCTCATCACACATGTGGATGACGTCCTCCGAGGAGATGTTGCCCGCGGCGCCGGGAACGAAGGGGCAGCCGCCCAGTCCGCCGAAGGAGCTGTCGAACTGTGTCATGCCGGCCTCCATCGCGGCGATGATGTTTGCCATTGCCATGCCGCGGGTGTTGTGGAAGTGCAGCCACCACGTCGCCTCGGGATACTTCTCCTGAACGTGCGTGCACAGCTCGCTGACCTGATTCGGCACCGCCATGCCGGAGGCGTCGGAGAGACTGATTTCCTTGATGCCGACCTTCAGATACGCCTCGATAATGGCGTCCACGTCCTCCACGGGCGTGCGGCCTTCCCACGGGGAAGCGAAGGGCATGGAGATCGAACCGGAAATGGCAATGCCGTTGGCGTTTGCCGCCTCAACGCAGCCCGCAAAACCGGCGACGCTCTGCTCCGGCGTCATGTTCAGGTTTTTGAGGTTGTGCATACGGCTGGCAGAGACGTTCAGCTTGACCTTCTTGCAGCCGCAGTCGATGGCGCGCTGTACGCCGCGCAGATTTGGGATCAGCGCGCGCAGCTCGACGCCCGGCACCTCGCCGATGCGCTTGTAGACCTCGTCGGTGTCCGCCATCTGCGGCACCGCCTTCGGATGCATGAAGGAACCGACCTCGATCACGGGGAAACCCGCGTCGATGATGCCGCGCAGCAGCTCCACCTTTTCATCGGTGGGAAGAATGGTTTTCTCGTTTTGCAGCCCGTCGCGCAGACCGACCTCGCACAGTTTTACGGAAGACGGCAGTTTCATGGTACAACGCCCCTTTCAAAGTTCTTGATTCTATATTAGACAAGGCAGTGCGGCAGACGCAAATATAAAAATTCGATAATCTGATAGAGCCCCTCTTACTTGAGCTGGTAATGCTCCACCACGAAGTTGCGCACGCGTTTTACCGCCGGCGAGAGCGGACGGTTTTTCATCCAGGAAAAGTAGACCGTGCGCGAAAATTCGTTGTCCGGATCGGAGATGGAGAGCGCAACGACCTTGCCGTTATCCATGGCCGGCACTTTCGGCAGGATCGACACGCAAAAGCCCAGCGAGACATATTGCAGCGCCGCGTTGCACTCGTGCACAACAAACATGGCGTTGGGAACCTGCTTGTTTCCGTAATGAAGAAAGATTCTATCAACGGTTGTATGCAGCGAACTTGCCTGGTCGAGCATGGCCATCGGCTCGTCGGCAAAGTCCGCGAAGGACACCGTTTTGCGCGTTGCAAGCGGGTGATCCCGCGGGACGACCAGATAAAGCTGCTGCTGCATGACCGGCACAGATTCCACCCACTCGTCGCGGTGCATGCAGAATGCGAGGTCAAGATTGCCGCTTTTGAGCAGGTTCAGTGTGTCGGCAGACGTGGCCTCGGAGAACTGGAAACGCAGCTTTTTGTTCTCCTCCATGCCGTACAGCGCCTCCACGACCTGCGGAATGAAGGTCGCGGAGATGGAGTGGAAGTAGCCGAGCTTCACCAGCTGGTAGGAGGCGTCCGTTAATTGGCGCACCGCTTGCGTGCCGTCCGAGAGCGTTGCCAGCGCTGTTTCCACATAGGGCAGAAACTGTTCGCCGTACATCGTCAGACTGACGCGCCGGTCCTCTTTTACAAACAGCTTGACGCCCAGCTCCTTTTCCAGTTCACGAATCGAATAACTCAAACTGGGCTGCGCAATGTGCAGCGCCTCCGCGGCCCGCGTGTAGTGGAGCACATGTGCCAGTGTCTGAAAGTATTGCAGCTGCGACAAGGTCATGCCCAATCCTCCATTTTTTACATTGATATATGAATTATAGCGCATCTTTTATGATAAGGCAAGTGAATGATAGGGGAATTCTATCATGTGCAAAAAAACCGATATTTGACGCATCCGCCGCTATGGGGTAAACTGTAGACAATCCAAATTTTAATGAAAAGGAGAACATGACAATGGCAAAAGAAATCACCCCCGAACAGATCGCAATGATCGACGAAATGGTAGTTAAGGCCCGCAAGGCCGCGAAGGTCATCGAGACCTACGATCAGGCTACCGTGGATCGCCTCTGCCAGGCTGTCTGCGCCGCCGTCTATCCTCTCAAGATCTGGGGCAACCTGTCTGACGAGGCCGTGGACGAGACTCGTCTGGGCGATAAGGTCACCAAGCGCAACAAGCGCAACAAGCTCAAGCTCATTCTCCGTGAGTGCCTGCGTCATCCCTCCGTCGGCGCCATCGAGACCATCCCCGAGAAGGGTCTTGTGAAGTATGCCAAGCCCGTGGGCGTGATCGGCGTGCTGGTCCCCACGACCAACCCCTGCCTCACCCCGGCCGGCCAGGCGATCTATGCCATCAAGGCGCGCGACGTTATCATCTGCTCCCCGCATCCCCGTGCGGCGAAGGTCACCGCGAAGTGCGTCAACCTGATGCGTGACGCGCTCAAGCGTGAAGGCGCCGATCCCGATATCATCCAGGTCATCACCGAGCCGAGCATTTCCGTCTCCCAGTACCTGATGACCAAGTGCGATCTGGTCATGGCGACCGGCGGCCGCCCGATGGTCAAGGCCGCTTATTCCTCCGGTGTTCCCGCCTATGGTTCCGGCGCAGGCAACGCGACCGTTATCGTCGATGAGACCGCCGGCCTCAAGCCCGAGTACATCAAGGAAGCCGCGATGAACACCCGCATTTCCAAGTGCTCCGACTTCGGTTCCGGCTGCTCCTGCGACGGCAACCTCGTGGTTCATGAGTCCGTCTATGACGATTTCGTCAAGGCTCTGGTCGAAGAGGGTGCGTATCTTGCGAACGCCGACGAGGCCGAGAAGATCAAGCTCGTCATGTGGGACGAGACCGGCCACCGTCTGCCCGACACCGTCGCCATCAGCCCGCAGGCGCTGGC
>CACZPK010000075.1 GCA_902783035.1 Oscillospiraceae bacterium | reverse complement strand
CCGCCTGGCCGATCTGAGATTTGCTATACACGCGCCAAGCGCGAGCCCGTTCTCATCGACATAGGCGCTTTTGATGTCAATATCCCCATGCTGCGCTTTATACCGGCACAGGGCATCATAAAACTGTTTCCACGATAGTTCCCGCATGTCCTCCCAGACCATGCCGATACTGTCAAGGCGCTCAATGCGTTCTTCATTCAGCTTTCCATACTGCTTGCCGCTGCGCACTTTGCGCTGTATCAGAATCCAGTTGCCGAGCGCATAGCCCTCTGCCGTCCGATAGCGTCGGGGAACAAGCAAATCCCCATGTTCCTGAAAGTATTGCCTTGCGTAAGTAAACATGAGATCCCACGAAACAGTGAGTGTCTCATCCAGCCGCGCAAAGAGTTCGCGGCAGTCACGAAGCTCGTCGATTACGTCGAAGCGTTCTACAACAACCTCCTCACCGTCACCGCGTTCTCTCAGCAGGAACATCGCGTCCTGCATTTCCTGCTCGACGGTACCGATGCTGTAGAGGTTTTCAATGTTATTGACAATATCGAAAATGACGGGTTCCTTCGACTTCGACGCCGAAAGCGCGCGCCCGATCTGCTGCTTGTAGATGATGGGCGAAACGGTCGGGCGGAACAGGATCACGCCGCTCACGTCCTCCATGTGGACGCCCTCGTTGAGCATGTCGATGCAAAAGAGCAGCTTGAGATGCCCGCTCGCATCCGCTTTAAAGTCCGCAAACGCCCTGCTCGTCGCGGGATCGTCGGAATAGGCGCTGTAGACATGTGGCGCTTCGTCGATCTTTCCGAACCACTCCGGCACATGATCAATCATCTCGCGCATATGTTCGACGCTCGCACAGAAAACGAGGTATTTTCCCGTACGGTCGGTCATGTGCTTGTCGAAGATCGCGTCCAGCCCGTCCGCGTTTTCCAGCGCGCGGCGCAGCGCCTCCAGATACTTGTCCGCTTCGTCGCGCACCGCCTTATTTTTGGCGCGGCGCACGCGGCTTTTCAAGCGGTCATAGTCCTTCTGATAGGCAAAGACGGATAGGATATAGGTAGGTGCGTTCAAAATGCCGCGCGCGATCGCCTCGCCGAGCGTCATTTCTGACGCAACATTGCCTTCAAACAGCTCCTCCGCCATATCGCGTTGATTGTCGAGGTAGCGGATATTGGTCGCGGACAGTCCCAGCAGCTTTGCCTTCGGATATGCCGCCAGCAAACGCCGAACGCCCTCGCCCCACTGCTCCGCGCCGCATCGGTGGAATTCGTCCAAAATGATGTAGTCAGGCTCTATTGCCGCCAGTTCGGCGTCATCAAGCAGCATCAGCTTGGCGTAGGTGAGAAATGTGATGTTCTCCGGCATCTCAGCACCCGTCGCGGTAAGGTTTTCCATCTGCGTCTTAAAAATATACTCCGACGGTGAGAGCCAGAGCATGGATTGCTCCGGTCGATCCTCGCAGAGCTTAAAGCCGATGAAAGACTTGCCTGTGCCGGTCGGGTGGATGACGGCGGCCTTGCCTGTTTCGGCAAGCATGGCAACGACGGCGTCATAGGCTGTTTGATTGTGGGGGAACAGCGAAATTGCCATCTCTTCACCACCAATTCATCTTCTCATACTGTTTGCCGCCCTCAAGGCTGTCTCACACCAGCACAAAGCCCTGCGTCGGCTTCTCCATCGCCTTGACAAGCTTCAAAACGTCGATCGCGTTCGTCAGTTTGCTGATACCCTGCGTCTCAAACAGCACCACGCTGTCGCTGTCCTTCACGGCATCCATGAACGCCGGGTCGTGGATCGCGTCGTACACGCAGCTCACCTTGTAGCCGCGTGCGGTCAGCGCCTTCTTAAGGGTCTCCGCCGCGTCGCCGCGCTTGCCGGCACGCAGTGTGCTCGCAAGCAACAGCTTCGACTCGGGCGCCGCCGTCGTTTCCAGCTTCCGCACGGCGTACGACACCGCCTGCTCCGGGTCCTTCCACCGGCGCTCACCGCCGAGTTTGTCAGCCCAACGGTCAAACACGCCGGACTTCTCCTTCACCGCACCCAGGCATGTGATGCCGAGCTGGCGCTCCACCTGCTGCGAGGAGATCAGCACGTTCGCCATCACCGCCCACAGCAGGACTGCAAAGCATGCGACGACAATGCCGGCTATCAAACCGAGCACCGCGTATTTCAGCGTGCTTTCGATTATCGTCGAACGGCTGTAGCCCTCTTCGCGCGAGGGCTTATCCAGTTCCTCAAGCTGCGCCTTGAGGTCTTCGATCGACAGTTGGTAGTCCTCTACCGCGTTTTGGTTGCTCTTCTGCGAGCTCTCGAGTCCTGTGTCGATGGTTGCCTTCGTAATGCGCTTGAGCAGCACGAAGCTGTGGCCGTAGGAGTTCCGCGCCGCCGTGGGCTGCACGTCCGTAAACGCCTGATACAGCGCATCTGCAAGTTTCTCCGACTCTGATGCGCTGTTGCCGATTGCTGTGATGCATAGCATACCGCCGTCCTGTTTCGATACGCTCAGCACCTCGCGCATATACTTGTCCTGAACGCCCGAGTAACCGGAGACGTGCAGGTCCGCTGGGAGCTCCATGCCGTTCCAATACACGACGTACTGGCTGCGGATCTTGGAGTAGACGAAGTCCAACGAAGTGCACGAATAGTGCACCTGATCCCACGCTGCCTCGTCGATGTCCGAAAAGCCGAAGTAGATGCTGGTCTCGTACTTGTTGTAGGGGTCGATTTTCATCAGCAGGCTGTTTTCCAGATACTCCTGCTTCTCCGCAAGTGACTTTTCATTGTCGTCGATGGAACGCTCTAACTCCTCGGTCTCCTTCTCGTACTCGCGCATCGCATCCTGATAGCGCTCCTCGATCTTCGCCTCGGAGTGCTCCGGGTCCTGCGACGCCTTGATCTGCTTACGAAGCTGCCACCCGCCGAGCAGCACGGCAAACACCAATGCGGTGATCAGCAGCGCCTTGCCCTTGCGCACGCACAGCGCCAGTAACTCCGTTAGATAAAGCTCCTGTTCTTCCATATCTCCCAATACCCCTCATATAAATAGGTGTTGGTTCGGGCGCGATTCACTTTTTGCCCATTTTAGAAATGTCTGATGGGACACATTCAGCTGCCGTGCCGCTGTTCTAGTGGACAAATCACCGGATTCCCACATTTCCCGGATCGTTTCATACCCTTCCGGTCTTTCCAAAGCCGGCTTTCCAAAGCGCACGCCTCTTGCTTTTGCCGCAGATATTCCATCCGCCTGTTTTTCTCGCCTGATGCTCCGCTCTTTCTGCGTCAAATAGGTGAGCAGCTCAAGCATAATCTCCGATACCAGCCCATCCATTGCGCCATGCGATGTTGCCGAACTCAGAAGAGGCATATCCAACACCGTGACGTTTATGTGCTTCTCTTTAATAAGGAATGTCAGACAGTCAACGATTTCGTTATATGACTGGCCCAACGACTCGATCCCGGTGATCACAACCCTGTCGCCACTCTCCATGCGCTCGATCAGTTTTTGAAACGCAGGACGCTCTTTACCCTGTTCAATGCCTGTATCTACCAGGATGTTCCCCTCGCTGACTCCGCTGGCACAAAGAGCGTTCAACTGTGCCGATTTGTCCATAGCCGCCGAAGGCAAACAAATATATCCATATAGATTCATGAGATAATTACCTCATTGCGTCTGTGGCATATGCCTACTGTCACGCCACGCAGAACGTTGAACTCGCGTTTATCTGGCCGTTATCCGTGATAGTGTACTTTTTCGGATGGCAGTTTTTACAAAATGTAGAAATTGCGAAATGCTTGCTTTCCAGCTGGTTTTGTGGTAAACTCATCAAGATAACAAGGCGTTATGATTGTCCGAGAAAGTACACTATTCCGAACAAATTGCACAACCAAGAAACCTGTGTATTCCTTTTTTGTTAATCCGGCTATTCAAAGGGTAAAAAGGTGCCCATGCAGTCAAAAGCGGCTGCATGGGCACTTCAGTTATGCTCAACGTGGATGTATGCTGTTTTCGTATGCCATCGCTCTGTCGTGGAATGTGGAGCGTGGCATTCCGCATTCCTTAGCCGCCTCGTCTATGCTGATCTTCTTATCACGCCAACTCTGATATACCTCGTAAAAGTTGGGTGGGAGCGATCTCGGAGGACGCCCAAACTTGATCCCTCTCGCTTTTGCCGCTGCAATCCCCTCTGCCTGCCGTTGCTGGATGAACTCGCGTTCGGTCTGGGCGACATAGCTCAACAGCTGCAAAACGATGTCCGCAATCAGCGTCCCCGTCAAGTCGCGCCCCTGCCGCGTATCCAGCAGGGGCATATCCAGCACGACGATAGCGGCACACTTTTCCTTCGTGATAACTCGCCACTGCTCCAGGATTTCATTATAGTTGCGGCCAAGCCGGTCGATGCTCTTGATGAAAAGAGTATCGCCCGGCTTCAGCTTTTTCAGCACGCGCCGGTAGCCCGGGCGGTCAAAGTCTTTGCCGCTCTGCTTGTCCATGAAAACGTTCTCGATCGGAACTCCAGCCTCCTGCATGACAATTCTCTGACGATCCTCATGCTGGTCGCGCGAGCTGACACGGATGTAGCCGTAGGTTTGATTTTTCACAAGAATCCCTCCAATCTGTGCTGGTATCAGATTAAAGGAAACCTCTAAACACACACAATTGTTTTATTGAGGCGACGTATCGCAAATTTTGAATTTTGACTTACTTTGAGGATGACAGATAAGTGCCCTCCCTGCGCTTTCGCGCAGGGAGGGCATCCCGTTTGTATATTGTTCGATTTTGCGCCATGCTGTAGCTCTCGGGCGTCGCGTCGGCGGTGATCGGTTTACGAATTAGTGTTTGATACGATTTGCTTCAACTCATCTCTGCTTACCGTTCCATAGATACGACATTCAAAATCGCCATTGTACCAGATAGCTATTTCTGAACCTTTATCTGACATGAGATAGAAGACAGCGTCATTGACCCAATAGGGATCCGCCTTTGCATCGACCTCGGTTGTCCGCATGTCGCCTCGATCAAGCTCATTTGCGACAATAAGCAAGGTTTCATTATCCATGGAATAATGAAGGTGCAGCAAGACTCGGTCGTCTCCCGATAGTCCCGTTGGATATGAGATGCTTTCAATCGGGCTTGATGCCGGGAAATTGTTGATGGCATCTCCGATTTCTGTAAAGGTACTCTCATGGTTTGCGGACTTTTGAAAGTAATTCCCAACCACATTGCGCAGATAGCCTTTTAAGAGGCCTGGGATATTATCCTCCTCAGGTATGCCATGAACCATCACGCTTTTGAGCAGTGAGCAGAAAGCATTGTGCGTCATATCATCGGCCCATTGCTCAATGCTGCGTACGCCATGCGTCACCCCGATCAAAAATGCAGCCTTTCTTATGTATGCGTGGTAACTACGGTAAACAGAATCAAACCAAAATTGCGTCGGTGTCACAAGATGTAACCTCCTCCCTATGCTGCTGTGCAGTGTTCATGACTTCATCGGTCATAAGGACGAAGTGTTTGACCATCTCGATATACTCTAAGGGCTTCCCGCGCAGAAGATAAACAAGCTCATCGATGGCCTTCCCGCGCTCCTCGTCGACATCCCACTCCCTCGGATCCATGAAAAGCGAATTGCAATCTGTATGAAGCTCCTTACAGAACGCAAGAAGCGCATCAATCCCCATCCCACACTTGCCGCACTCAATATGTGAGATATGCCCGGGGCTGTAATTCATCCTGTTTGCAAGCTCTTCTTGCGAAAGGTCAAGGTCGTGCCGTCTGCGCCGGATATTGGGTCCGATGTTTTTCATGGCGAGTATGAGCTTATCATCATCTTTCATGGCAGCTTTCCTCCCTGACTGTACTCTGAGTATATTATATTGACATGAGAGGAAAGTCTGTTGACGTTTAAGTACAATTATCTGACTTTATACGTACAATGATAAAAATAATGCCAGGAAATGTCACATTATGTCGCCTTTGCCAAATAATATAGACAACCCAATTATTTTGCAGGAGGGCATTATGAAAATCGTAACAAGAGATTACAGCAGCGAAATCATCGGGAAGATCCACACCTTACTGTACCTTTTGGGATCGAATGCAGGGAGCAGCGGCTTTTTCCAAGCTTCGTATGCGGTGTACCTCGTCGTGGAGCAACCTGAGCGGCTGCAATACATCACGAAGTACCTCTATCCTGCGGTGGCGCGAGAGTATGATACAAACTGGAGGGCAGTTGAGCGGAACATACGGCATATTGCGAATCGCGCGTGGCACGCGAACCCGGACCTGCTCCGCAAGATTTCCTTCCACAGGCTCTTCAGCCGACCCACGCCGACGCAGTTTATTGCCCTGCTGGCTGCTTATGTCGGGAAGCCTGATGGGATAGACATGAATGACTATGTCGGATAAGGCGAAAGCACTAGTATAATAGTTTTAATTAGCTGGACTATATAATTTTGTTGAAGGCTGGTAATACCGCCGTTTTCCTAAGTTATTATAGTCCAGGTATTTCGAAGGCGTTATACTAGCTCCCATCAGTCCGAAAGCCATGGATCTGTACTTTTTGTCATATCCAAACGATCTGGTGAGAGCAACTCACAAGAGTGTTTTGCGGCTATGGAAAGGGCGCGAAAGGCAACCCAAATTCGCAGCAAAAGCTTGCTTCCGTATGTTTTCTTTCCACCCCCCATCTTCTGAACACCTTGACAGACTGACGGCGGCGAGGGAGATACTCCCTCGCCGCCGTCCTCATATTTACTTTTGTTCTTTTCCTCTTACGCCGCCTTTCGCGCGCGGATGCCCCGCGCACGAATGGCAAGCTCCTGCGAGTAGCCCTTGAGGGCGGTAAACTCGTCGTCGAGTCCGTCCAGCTCGCGCCGCAGGATGTTCTCATAGTGCCGCTTCTTGTCCTCCAATGTGCTGATCTTGTTCACCCAGCGTTCCAGAATTGCCGGGCTGCAACAGCCGCTCTTGATAAGATAATCGGCGCGCTCCTGGTACTCCGCGATTTCCTTCTTGACCGCCGCGTAAAACTCCTCCGTCATCTTATCGCGCTGCTTGGCGTCGTCGATGACGTAGATGGAATTGGCGATCAGCGGATTGTCGGTCTGGTTGAGCTTCGCAACCGCCGCGATGAAGTCCTCGAAGATGTCCACGCGCTCCATGCGGTACTGCGGGATAAAGTACAGATGCCCGTTCACGCTCAGCTTCGTGGCGTCCAGCGTCCGCAGGAAGTTCAGACCGATCGTTTCAATCTGCTTGCGGTTGGCGCAGGTCTGGTACAGCTCAAAAAGCCCCTCCGCTTTCCGGCAATACTCGCCGGCGTCCACCTCGCTGTCAAAGGCCAGGTTGTCGTAGCCGAAGTAGCCGGAGTTCCTGTCTAAGCTGATGTTCGCCAGCTTTTCGTAGCGGTTGGTCTCCTGATTAAGCGTTTCCTTTACCAGCTCGCGGGAAAAAACGCCGGGAGAGGTGCGCCGGTTGTCGCGGCAGTACACCAGATAGATCTTGGTCTCGCCGCTTGCCTTGGAAATCACGCGGTCACGGATGTCGCCCGTCGCGCTGCGGAAAGCGTCGATCACGGAGACGCGCTTTCCGCCCGCGTAGTAAATGCCCATGCTCTTGCACAGGTCGCCCAGCGCCTGCCGGTCAACCAGCAGGTTTGATAGCGAGAAGTACAGGAGCTTGCCGAGCATGTGCGCCGCGTCGCCGGACGCCGCGCCGGTCAGGTTTTCCAATCTGATTTCGTCGCTCATGCGTTTCCCTCCATTATTAGATTTTGTTTACATCGTCGCCGCAAGGCTCTTGTAGTAATCGTCGATGCCCTTGTAGGCGGGGTTCCATGTGTACTTGCGGTACTTGATACCGGGTATCTTCTGCACGGTCGCGCGGACCTTGAGAACGGACTGCCGTACCTGCGGATTTGTCATCATGTCCATATCCATCGCCTCCACGACCTCGGTGACGCCGAGACCGGTCAGCACCTCGTCGAGATTGCCGATCGCGCCGACGCCGCCGAGACACACAAACAGGGAATCGTCCGAGAGGAAGCTCGCCACGTCGCCCTTGAGCGGGCCTTCGGTGAGGAAAGCCCTCTTGCTGTGGATATCCCCCGTAACGTGTATCCATGAATAGCTGCGCGTGCCGTTCGGCATATCGCGGCTGGAAAGCCAGCGGTATTTGCCGCCGTCTTCGTCGTCCTTGCGGATCTTCAGCCCTTGGATCAGTCCCTCCTTGTTTCGGACAGGGATCAGAAAGCCATCGGGGCCGGCAATCGTCCAGTCGCCGTAGTAGGTGCGAAAGCCCGGTATGCCGTCGAGGTCATGGCCGCAGCGCCGGAGCATCGCTGCCAGCAGTCGGCGCCCTTGCTCCGTTTTCGGCATCGTGCGGTACATATTCCGCTCGATGCGTTCTTCGGAAAGCCCGCGCTCCAGCAGGTTCGCCCGGTGCTCGTCGGACAGGCTCAGCAAGCCGAGCATATCCGTATAGACCTCGTGCCGCTCCGAGAGAGGCCGAGGCTGCTTTTCCTGTGTTTGGGGAGTCGGCTGCTGGGGGAAAGGATAGACCTTTCCTCCGGCAGTCAGCTCCAAAAACGCCTCCTTATTGGACAGGTTGTGTGTTTGGGCGTAAAGCGTAACGCTGTTTCCCTTTGCACCGCACAGCACGCAACGGTACTGATCCGTGTCCGTTCGGAGATACAAGTGATGTTTTCCCGGCCCGCGGTCACCGCAGAAGGGGCAGCTTGCCTCGACCTCCCGCCGCCCAAGCGTACGGGAGTCGAGGACAAGCCCGCACCGCCGCGCCGTGTCCACGATGGGGACTTTCTGATAGGCACGGCTCAACGGTTTTCACCCCTTTCCTTTGCCGGTAACCTATCTGTTATGCCGCTTTCGGCATCTCCGCTTTTCTCGGCTGCGTCATCGGCCCGACGCACAGCTCCGCGCCCTTGACGCACGACGCCATAAGCACCTGCCCCGTGGGCTGGACGTTCCGCAAGTCCTCCACGGACTCCATGTTGTCCACGAACACGGGATAGTTGCGCCCCGTCAGGCGTTTCATCAGCTCCGACAGCTCCATGCCCGCCCGGACCTTCTCCGAAAGGGAAAGCCGGTCGTAGCGCCTGCCGCCGTAGGTGAATTTGAACACGTCCTTGACCTCGCCCGTGGTCTTCATCACGTCGTAGAGCGAGATCTCCACGCGGTTCATTTGCAGCTTCGCGGCAAGCAGCTCCGTCTTCTTGGCGACGAACAGCGCCGCGTCCTTCATTTTCTCCCTGTCCGCCTCAATGCTCGCGTTGGTCTCGTCGATCTTCGCTTGCAGCTTTTCGGGAGAGGGCGCGGATACGCTTTGCAACGCCGCAAGTTCCGCCTCGGTCCGGCTGATGTCCTCGGTGCATACGCGAAGCCGATCGTATTCCTCGCCGTCGAGGTTGCCATACTCCATACGCGTCGTCATCTCCTGGATCGCGCCGCGCAGCCGATCCATGTCGGCGGCGCTGTCGCCGGAGTCCTTCCGCGCGCCGAGCGCCTCGATCTCCGCGTTCAGCTTGGCGACGTCCTCTTTCTTGAACTGCTCAAAGGTGTCGCGCGCTTTCTGCTCCAGCTCGTAGAGCTCGTCCAGCTTAGCCTGCTCATCCTTGCCTTCGGCGAGGGTAGCGCCGACCGTCTGCTGATATACTTCCTTGAGCTTCGGGAGATCGGCCTCGGTCACGGCGCGGCGGCAGGTGGG
>CACZPK010000074.1 GCA_902783035.1 Oscillospiraceae bacterium | reverse complement strand
TTGCGCTCCTTTTCTGTTTTTCTTTATCATACCATGTTCACGTTCTTTTGCATAGCTGTGGTCTGGATCGCTGGGACCATTATATTGAACCGCGTAAAAAAATAAAACTTCTGAAGATCACTTGAATAGGGAATTCAAAAAACTTATCATCTTTGAACGAGAGCAAAAACAAAAATTACATGTATGTAATTATTGCACAAATGGAGACAACAATGCTGAGTATCAAGAAAAGTCTATCTATACGGTACAATGAAAGCGTTGATGGAGGAATAAGAAATGGAACTTGAAATCGGAAACCGACCGATTATAGTGTATGGTGCCGGCACGCAAAATCTGCGTCTTGCTTATCAGATGCTTGACGCGGCGGGTATTGATATTCTTTATATTGTAGATCGAGATACTCAAAAGCAAGGAAAATCTTTCTGGGGAACGAAAATCATTTCTCCAGAAAAATTGTGCGCTTTCGATCGCGAACAAAGTAATGACTACACGATTATTATTACTGTTCGGACGGAAACCACAATTCGAGAAATAATGCAATTTGCCGCTCAGCTACATCATGCAGAGGTAACTACTTTTGAGCAGTTTGCAATTGAAAAACAACTTAACTCTCGTTTCATAAAAATCAACATGATACAAACACATGTTACAGATCACTGTAATTTGAATTGTGCACGATGCAGTCATCTTTCGCCAATCTCAGAGGATTATTTTCTCGATGAAGGCGAATTTGAGGCGAGCGCAAGGCGGTTAAGCGAGTTATTGGGTGATGAACTGCATGAATATCAACTTGCCGGCGGAGAACCATTGCTGCATCCACAATGCTATAGTTTCCCATACATTATACGGAAATATTTTCCAAAAACAGACATCGTTATAGTGACAAATGGAACTTTACTTAAACACGCGGATGAAAAATTCTTTTCATCGTGCCGCAATAATCATGTTGAGCTTTGGGTTACGGTCTACCCGATTCGGTTAGATTATGAGCAGGTTCGAGCTAAATTGAAAGCAGAGAAAGTTAAGCATGTGATAGGGAATTCTGGCGTGGAGGATGGCACCATTAAAGAGATGTGGGGTTCTGCATATCACTTAATAAATGATCGCCACGGGCAAGAAAATTTTGAGAGGTGTTTTTCTCGATGCTTTATGCTCCGTGGACGAAGAATGTATATTTGCGCCCAAGGTGCGTACTCTGATATTCTTAACAAAGCGTTTGGCACAAGTTTGCCGCAGCTCGAAGAAAACAGCGTAGATATTTTCGCGGTTAAAGACCGGGAAGAACTGGTGAGAAAAATAAAGCAAAAGATTCCTTTCTGCGATTATTGTAACTCTATCCATAGGCAAAAATCAATTCCATTTACTATTTCGAAACGTGAGATTACTGAATGGGTGGATCCCGCCAGCCTGACGGAAGAAGACCTAAAAAAATACGGAGGGCACGCTCATGGTCAATCGTGACCGATTGGAATATGGCAATCCACGCACGTCGCTTTGGGATGTGGCGCCGCTTCCGGCACCCTATGTTTTGTTCCTCGACCCATGCGGAGCGTGCAACTTCTCTTGCAAATTTTGCCCCTGCAACAACAGTGACTTCAAGGCGGCGGAACGCCATGAAAGAATGAGCATGGAGTTGTTTCATAAGATATTGGACGATCTTGAGCAATTCCCTGAACGGGTTAAGGTGATCAACCTCTATGGCTTTGGAGAGCCTCTGCTGCATCCGAATTATATCGAGATGGCGCGCGAAATCAAACAACGTGGATTTTGCCGCGAGTTGCGCTGCACGACAAACGGATTTCTGCTGACGCCTGAGCGTTGCCGCGGTTTGGTTAACGCGGGTGTCGATATGGTGCGCATTTCGGTGGAAGCGCTCAACGCGGAGGACTACAAGCGGATCTGCGGTGTGAAGATGGACTACGATAAGTTTGTGGAGCAGATCCACTACCTGTATGAGATTAGCCGAGGAACGAACACAAAGGTTTCCCTCAAAACGCTGAACGTGGCGCTCAAGGACGACGCAGACGCCAACCGTTTCTATGACATCTACGAACCGATTTCCGATTATACATATATTCAGGACACCACGCAGGCATGGTCGGAATTTGACGCGTATGTGCCGGAAGGCAATTATGAGGCGGGCAATATCGGCGACATGATGGATGAGGACAAGATATGCTCTTTCCCGCTGACAAACATGGCGATCCACTCCAACGGCAGTGTCGGATGCTGTCCGCAGGACTGGAAATTTGCAACGGAATACGGAAATGTAAAGAATCAGCCGCTGCTAGACATCTGGAACTCCAGAAAGCTCAAAAACTTTTCTATAGCGCATCTGATGGGGAATAGAAGAAAGATCCCTTACTGTAAAGATTGTGACGTCTGCGTGTCCAACGACGACGTGCGCGCTCACGCAGAAGAGATTATAGGGCGGCTGAGAAAAAGTATGTGACAAAGGGATTCAAAAATGCTTGATCGAGCGGAGTTACGTTTCAGCGGTACTTATTTACATGACGGGATTCTTCCATGGTTACACTGCTTTTTGAACCGCCCAAACCGCGAGCTTGGGAAAAGGTATCGCAAAGCAATTTTGATTTTTCCCAGCGGAAGTTATGCAAAGCTTTCAGACAGAGAGACCGATGCGGTCGCGCTCCGGTTTCAAGCCTACGGATTCCAGAGCTTTGTCCTGCATTACAGCACAGGCCATGCGCCGTATCCGACTGCGCTTTTGGAGGCAGCGGAAGCGGTTAAGGCCGTTCGGACAAACGCGCAAAAGTGGGACATTGACCCTGATGGAATCTACCTGTGCGGTTTTTCCGCGGGTGGACATCTTGCGGCGTCGCTCGCCGTCCATTGGGATAAGCCGCTGTTGCGGGAGTTGTATCCGAATGGGGAGTGCCGTCCGAATGGGACGATATTGTGTTATCCAATCGTCACCGCACACCAGCCATACCGTGCGCCAATCTTCTTGGACGAGCTGTGCGTAAACGAGAGCAGCGAATGGTTTTCGTGGCTGAGCGCAGAAGATCACGTGACGCCGGATACGCCGCCTTGCTTTCTGTGGCATAACGCCGACGATAAGGATGTCTCTGTTATGAATTCAGTGTTATATGCCTCCGCGCTATCGAAAGAATCTGTGCCATATGAAATGCACATTTTTCCGCAGGGCGGACATGGTCTGTCGCTGGCAGATGAAACAACAGCCGCTGGAGAGAACGAAATCAACCCGACCTGCGCCCAGTGGTCTGATTTGGCTATTCGCTGGTTGCAAAGGATGTGAAGCAATGCGGGATGCGTATGTTGAGAAGATAAAAGCCCATCCGGGCATTGATGATTCTCTAATTGAATTTTGCCAGTCGACAGGTAAGCGGTATCTCTATGGAAATGGGCCACAAGCTGCAACTTGTCTGGGATTTTTCAGAGAGATGGAGGTTCCGATTCACGGAATTCTGACTCTTCCGGGTTACGACGTCCCAAGGCTGAAAGGTTACTGGGGAAGGATGCTTAATTCGGTTCCGGCTGTTTTTATTACAGAATTATTCTCGGAGGAGATTGGCGAAGCAGCGGTTTTGATCGCTTCGCCCCGAGAAAGTCACGCCGATGCGCGCGTTTTCTTGGAGCGTGTCGGGTTCAGACACATCTACACCTGCACTTGGAATCGGAATCAATATATCAGGGATATTTGTATGGATGTTTCAGAGATGAATCAGTTGAGTCAATGATACGCATATCTATTCTCACCTTACATTTCTACGATAACTTCGGCTCAGTCCTGCAAGCCTGGGCCTTGCGGCATTTCCTCAACAGCCAGCCGGAGTGCCACGCGGAGATCGTTCCGTTTCGTCCGCGGGGAATACCGAATTATCCATATTTTACCGATCCGGAGCTACTTGCTAGCTTTTGGGACAAGCAAGCGCTGTTTGCGGCATTTCGCCGAGACTGCCTTGGCATGACAGCGACGGATGGCGGCGAAGAGGTGCTGTCTGCGACGGACAGTGACGCCTATATCGTCGGCAGCGATATCGTTTGGAGCAGGGAACACGCGGCACTGCATCCGGCGTACTTTCTTGACTTTGTGAAGCCGGGCGCGAAACGGATCGCCTACGCGGCGAGTCAACGGCTGCGCGCAGAAGACGAGCCGCTCGCAGCGCGGTATTTGCCCGCGTTCGACGCGGTTTCCGTGCGCGAGGCGTCGGATGCGTCGATGGTCTCGCGCTTTACAAAGGTTCCTGTGCAAACCGTGCTTGACCCGACGCTGCTGCTGACACAGGAGGATTACGCGCCGCTGGAGCACACGGACGTCAGCCTGCCGGACGAGCCATACCTGCTATTTTACAGCCTAACGCACGATCCGGCGGCGGTAGACGCGGCGAATCTGCTCACGAAGCGCTTTGGTCTGCGCATGGTGCATTATCTGGTGGATTATCCTGCGGCTGTTTTTCCAAACGGTTCCGGCTGCTTTGCGTTCTGCGGTCCACGGGAGTTTCTGAGCTACGTGAAGCACGCGAGCCTTGTGTTTACAAACTCATACCACGGAACGATCTTTTCCATCCTCTATCACAGACCGTTTTACACGCAGGTAACGCGCGGCGGGATGAGCACACGGGCAATCGAGCTGACAGGCGCTCTTGGCTTGGAAAACCGACGGTACGGAGGATGGCTGGATTTGAAGGCGGCGACAACGGAACAGGACTGGATCTTGCCGGAACAGCGGCTTGACGCGTTTCGTGCGGCGTCCAGAGGCTTCCTGCTTGACGCCTTGAGGGTGTGACGCCATGTATAACGGGATTTATGAGCAAGAGCGGTTCGCTTATCTGCACCACACGCTGGAAAAATGGCTGCGGCTCCGCCTCAACGGCAGCGGGCTGGGGGAGAATCTGACGCGCTCCGGCGTCCGTACCGCTGCTGTGTACGGCGTCGGCGGACTGGGCGAGGACGCGCTGGCGGATTTGAGGAATTCGCAGGTGCGTGTTTTATGCTTAATTGATCGGCGCGCGGCGGAGTATCCAAACGGCGTGGGCGGTCTGCCTGTGTTTGATATTGACGGCTATCGAAACGCTGAGCAGGCAGACATCGTTCTTGTTACGCCGGAATTTGCATTCCGACCCATTGCGGACAGTCTGCTTGAGGCGGGGATTCCGATGGAGCGGATCGTTTCGCTGGCAATGGCGCTGGAGGAAAACGGAGGAAATGCGAATGAAGCTATGGCAGGGAACGCCTGACGAGTTCCTTGATTGGCTGGAGAGCGAGGATTGGGAGCTGGTCTGCTACGGCGCCGGAGCGATGGCGGAGGATGTTCTGCGGGAACCCCGCTTTGCGGAGAAGGTGCGTTTTTTTGTGGACGGCAGCTCCGACAAGCAGGAGCGCTCCTTTTACGGAGAGCGCTATCAGGTTTTTGCGCCGGATCGCCTCCGCACAGAGGATCTTTCCTGCACGGCGCTGCTAATCACCAGCGGATGGTTTCGGGAAATCGAACGGGAGCTGTCTGCGTGGCCGGAGCTGGAAAATGTCTGCTGCGCGGCGTTTCCCGCAATGCTGACGGCCTGCACGCCGGGCAGCGAGGAATTTTTCCGCCGCCGCATTCTGGAGCAGTGTCTTTTGGAGTATGACTCCGCGCTTCGCCAGCGTGGAGACACGGACAATAACGAGCGTAAGCGGCTGCTTGCCGAAAAGCGGGATTTCTTACTCGGTCCGGATCCGGCACACCGGCCGTTGGTGCTCCCGCGCGTGATGATCCTGCCGACCACGCGCTGCAATTTGAGGTGTAAAGGCTGCTCTTCGCTGCTGCCGCTGTTTGAACATCCAACCGATATCCCCGTCGAGCAAAATACCCGTGACCTTGAGTTGCTGTTTCGGAGCATCGATGGTTGCATCCGTGTGACTGTGGGCGGGGAACCCTTCCTCAGCAAAACTCTGCCGGAGCTGCTGACTTATTTGCAAGAGCAGGAAAAGGTATTCAGCGTACTGCTTATCACGAACAGTACGATCCAGCCCTCGCCGGAGGCGCTTGCCATTCTGCAAGCCCCTAAATTTTATGTGGAGGTCAGCGACTACGGCCACATTCAGCAGATGAGCCGCACGGTCGCCGCGCTGGAGGGCGCGGGTGTCCGTTTCCGTGTGTTGACAGAGCAGGTTTGGGACGATATGGGCGGCGTGGAGCCGCGCGGACGCGACGACACACAACGGCGCGAAGTCTACCGCAACTGCGAGCAGGGCTGGCTGATGAAGAGCATTTTCAACGGAAAAATGCACGTTTGCGCCCGAAGCGCAAGGATGTATGCGCTGGACTGCGGCTATGAGTCGGCACACGACTATTTTGAGCTGCGCGAAGAGGACGGCGGCGAGAAGATACGCGCAAAAATCCGCGCGCTATATGATCTGGATTTTACCGACGCCTGTGACCGCTGCGATCTGGGGCGCCTGCCCAATAAGAAGATTCCCGCGGGAGTGCAAATGGCCGGAAACATGAAAAAGTCTGCTTATACCCTGGTGAGGCGGGATGAATACGAGGCGCTCAAACGTGCCGCGGGAAAGAATCAATGAGTGATTACACACCCGAACAGTATACCGTGGCGGAGGCCTTCCGCCAGAGCTTCGGCCGCGCGCGGCCGAAGCCGTTGTTGCTTTACGGTCTGGGGCGCAACACCGAAGCGATTCTTGACCTGTGCCCGGAAATAGAAATTGCAGGGGTCATGGGGCTGGACGCTGGCGGAACGAGCTGGCACGGAAAGCCGGTCGTATTAACCGAAGAGGCGGCGCGGCTTGGTGCGGATATCGTGATTGTCGCCAGAAACGCCGTTGTACCGATCATTTATCAGAGAATCGCGGCGTTGGAGGCGCGCGGCGTGCGTATCTACCGCGTCAACGGACAGCCCGCTGCGGCGCAAAACTGCTATGATAATGAAAGTCTCCCATATTGGGATGAAACGTTTGTGCGCTTAAAAGATCGCATTGACAGCGTTTCCTTCGTTTCCTTTGATATCTTTGATACCTTGCTGGCCCGTCGTGTTCTCCACCCGGAGGATATCTTCGGATTACTGGAACGGAGTCTGCCGTGGGCGGCAGGTTTCCGTGCCGCGCGGGCCAGGGCACAACAGGAGCTTGGACCGACCGCAGGCATCAATCAGCTTTATGATGCGGTCAGAACGGCGCTAAACTGGACGCCGAAGCAAACGCAAGCGGCGATGGAAACCGAGTGGCGTTTGGAGTGCGAAACGGTTTATCCGCGCGGAGACATGATTGAGGCGCTGCACTACGCGGAAACACGCGGAAAGCGCGTCTGGCTGCTGACGGATATGTACTGGCCGGAAACACGTTTGCGCAAGCTGCTTGCGCAGATCGGCGCGGCTACCGCCGCGCCGATGATCGTTTCCTGCGAGACGGGCTGCTCGAAGGAGGACGGCGCATTGTTCCGCGAGTATCTGCGCCGCTCTGGGGCAAAGGCGTCGGACTGTCTGCACATCGGCGACAACCGCTACGCGGATATCCAGAGCGCGGAGCGGGAGGGGATCGCCGCTGCGCGCGTTTACAGCGGATACAGCCTATTGGAAGAATCCGCCGCGCAGCGGCTGTTGAATCACGAGCAAACGTCGCCGCTCGCGTTGGGCGAATTTGTGGCAAGCAGATTTTCTTCTCCGTTCTCGCTGCACCAGACAAGAGGCCGGCTTCCAGTCGAGACGCCATACGAACTGGGGTACAGCTTCATCGGTCCGCTGGTCGATTTTTGGCTGGACTGGCTTTGCCGAAAACTCAAAGAATCAGACATTCAAAAGATGCTGTTCCCCGCGCGTGACGGATATCTGCTCCACAGTCTGTATGAGCAATGCAGGAGGAAATATCCCGGCTTGCCGCCGGGCATATACTTCAAGGCTTCACGCCGCGCGGTTTCGGTCGCATCCATCCGCACGGAAGATGACGTGCGCGCGATTGCGGACAGAGTTTTTCACGGCACGGCAGGAGCGTTTTTTGGCGAGCGGTTCGGGATCAGGATCGAAGATGACTCGCAGTGGGAAACAGGCAGCGCGGGAGCGGAATCGCTCTTGTCGCAATATATGCCGATGATCTTGCAGAACGCTGAAAACGAGCGCAATTGCTATTTGCGCTATTTGGACGGGCTTGGCTTGACAGAAAAATGCCTGTACGGATTCACGGATTTTGTTGCCGGCGGAACGGTACAGCACTTTTATGAGAAGCTTACTGGATGCGAAACGCGGGGCTTTTACTTTGCGACGATGAATCTTCCAAACGCATTTTATCAGGAGGGAGACATTGCCGCGCCGTTTGGCAATATCACGTCATATGGGGACAATCCTCTTGCGGAGGGCTATTTGATGCTGGAATCCGTTCTGACCGATCCTGATACAACGCTGGTACGGCTCTCAGAGGATGGGAAGCCGTTCTTTGCCGCCGGGCAAAATGCCGCGTGGCCGGTGATGAAGCAGGTACAGAAGGGGATCGGGGACTATGTGGAGCAACGAGTCAAACGGGATATGCCGCCTGCCAGCCGCGAAGTGTCGCTTGCCATCTGGAATCTGCTGTTTGACGGAAGCTGCGTGATATCTCCGAAACTGCGAGAGCGATTCCGCCACGAGGACAGCTACGATGGAGCGGGAGAGGAATTGTGCTGGCAGGAAGCCGCGGAACAGGGAACGGGAGGCCTTTGATGCCAACGATACTACTGACCGGCGCGTCCGGCTTTATCGGTCGCAGTCTCAAGGAGGCATGGCAGGAGCGATATACCATTTTTTCGCCATCCTCTCGCGAACTGGACTTGACTGATGCCGCAGCGGTGGATACCTATCTGCGCGAGCACCGGATTGACATCGTTGTCCACTGTGCCAACACCCGGCCGAACGAATCGGACCCATACCGCATCCTTGACACAAATCTCCGTATGTTTTACAATTTAAGCCGCTGCGCAGGGGACGTGGACAAGCTTATTTATTTCGGTTCCGGCGCGGAATATGGGCGCTATGAACTGCCGCCGCTGGTACGGGAGGAGCAGTTCGGTTTGGTCGTTCCCAGAGATCCCTACGGCTTTGCGAAATACATCATGCACGAGGCGGCGGGGCGGAGCGGAAACATCTATGACCTGTGCCTGTTCGGTGTGTATGGAAAGCATGAGTTGTGGCAGCGGCGCTTTATTTCGAGCAACATCCTCCGCGCGCTGCATGGGCAGCCGCTTTCCATCCGGCAGGACGCGCGCTTTGACTATCTGTACGCCGACGATTTACGCCGGATTGTAGAGTGGTTTATTGAGCGGAAACCGATACACCATCACTATAACGTCTGCACGGGGACGCCCGTTTCCCTGCGCGGTATCGCGGAGGAGATCCGCAGGCAAATCGACCCGTCGCTTTCCATTGAGGTCGAAAAAGAAGGTTGGCAGACGGAGTATTCGGGTGACAACACAAGGCTGATAAGTGAAATGGGGACGTTCCCATTCACCGGCCTTGCAGACGGGATCAGAGAACTGACGAAATACTACAAAGAAAATCTTGCGTCCTATCCGATCAGCGGATTGGAATAGGCATACCGCAACAAAAGGGAGAGCATATCATGGAGCATTGTTTCACCCCGGAGGAGGAAGCGACTGCGCTTCAACTGCTGGAATCGCTTCAAGTCGGCCGTGAAGCGGTCGACACCCTGCTTGAACAATTGGAAAGCAAAAACTTCTCCGCATTTGCCGGGATCGCAGCCACGCTGGTTCAGTTGATTACCAGCATTCAGCAGGCCGCGGCGCCTTTCCGTGAGAAGCTGGACACCGTCATGCTTCCGATCACCTGCGAGTGTATGCTGTATACCTTGGACACGGTTTGCAAAGCGATTCCGTCGAATTTGCCGAAAGCGGAGATGAAACTGCGTTATGAGCTGGCACCGACACTTGAGGAAGCGTATATGCAGTTTTACTACTGGGCGTATGTCTACACCCATCCGGATCGGGAGGAACTATACTATCGCAAAGATATGTATGAGCTGGCAAGCAATCCGTACGCCAATGCGGCGTTGGAAACGGGGGAATATAAGTACGAGGTCTCCTTTACTGTCACAGGGTATAACCATCTGGATTATACCAAGATGTGCGTAGAGAGTTTGTTGAAGAACATCCCAAGGGGCTTGAACTATGAATTGATTTTGTTTGACAACGGCTCTGTAGACGGCACAGAAGCATTTTTTGAAAGCATCTGTCCCACAAAATTGATTAAGGCTAAGACAAACCATGGAATCGGATCATCTGCGTTGCGTGCAAGGGAAGGAAAATACTCTTTTTCCATCAGTAATGACGTGATAGTATTGCCTAATGCTATTGAGAATTCACTGGAATGTATTCAGTCGGCAGATGACATTGCACGCGTTGTGCCAACGACGCCGAACGTAAGCAATTTACAAACCATTTATATACAATATCGGGACGCCGACGAAATGGTTGCAGCTGCGCGTCAAAACAATGGCAAAAATCCTTTTCGATGGGAACAGAGAACTCGACTGTGCAATCCCCTAAATATTGACAACATGCACCTTTGCTACTCAAAAGAGGGACTTTGCCACAACGGTTATTTGAATAAAAACTGCAATATGTTCCCGGACGACCGTTTTTCGCTTCTTTGCCGCCGCGCCGGCTACAAGATGTACCTCGCGAAAGACGCCTACTGCCACCACTTCGGCTCCGTCACCCTCAAAGACGAGATCGCCCGGTACAACGAGCAGAAGTTTTATGATGACGGTCGTCAAAAATTCTACGAATGGTTCGGCATTGACCCGTGGGGAACCGGATTCTGCTACGATCCAATCTTTATGGAGCGCGTCGTCGGCGAGCACCAAGGCCACACGGAGGTGTTGGGAATCAACTGCGGCATGGGCAGCAACTCGCTCAAAATCAAAGAGCAAATAAAAGAGTACTGCCACAACACCAATTGCACCCTGACCAATGTCACCGACGACGAGCGCTTTTTTCTTGACCTCAGGGGTGTGAGCGACGCGGCGGAAACGGTGACGAAGATCAAGGCGTTTAAGGAGTTGCTTTATCAGAAGCAATTCGATTACATTGTCTGGGAAACGCCGTTTTTGACCCAGTTCAAGTTTGAAACGCTGCTGACGCTTTGCTTGGAGCACCTAACGAACGGCGGCTTGCTGCTCCTCAAGAAGACGGAGCAGGTAAAGGGTCACATAACTGTGGACAATATCGAGACCGGATCGCTAGAGGGCGGCTGGATCACTCTTCAAAAAAAATAAAGCCCCTCCACCTGATTGGCAAAATGCCGATCTTGTGGCACATCATGAAGGAGTATTTCTACTACGAATTTCACGACTTTATCATCTGTGCGGGCTACAGGCAGCACATAATCAAGGAGTGGTTTCCTGATTACTACTTCCACACCTGTGACGTGGACTTTGGCCTGACACACGGGAACCAGATTATCATCTACGATCAGAAGACAGAGCCGTGGCGCGTGGCAGTGGTGGGCATGGACTACAGCTATGAAAAGCGGTTTCTGGAGAGTATAATCCAGAACAAGAACGTATCGTGGATTAAATGGAGCGAGGATTGAAGATATGGACAATATCGATCCAGAAGCGCTGCGGGAGCAGATCCTGCATCTGACAGAGAAATACTACCACGCAGCCTTCGAGCAGGCGGAGCCATTTTCGCCCGGCGACCGCATCAACTACGCCGGGCGCGTGTTCGACGAACGCGAGCTGGTCAGTCTCGTGGATTCCTCCTTGGACTTCTGGCTGACTGCGGGGGATTATGCGAAACGCTTTGAGAGCGAGCTTGCCGCCTATCTCGGCGTGCCGCACTGCGCGCTGGTTTGCTCCGGTTCGGCGGCGAATCTGCTGGCGGTATCTGCACTCACCTCGCCCTTGCTTGGAGAACGCCGCCTGAAGCGCGGCGACGAAGTCATCACCGTCGCCTGCGGCTTTCCGACCACCGTCGCGCCCATCGTGCAAAATGGCGCGATTCCGGTGTTTGTCGACGTTCGCTTGCCGGACGGCAATGTGGATGCGTCGCAGTTGGAACATGCGCTGAGCGACAAGTCCAGGGCGGTCATTCTCGCCCATACGCTGGGGCGTCCCTTTGACGTTGCGGCGGTCAAAACCTTTTGCGACGCGCATGGCCTGTGGCTCATTGAGGACAACTGCGACGCACTCGGCGCGGAGGTGGAGATCGACGGTAAGTGGCGCAAGACCGGCACGATCGGCGACATCGGTACATCGAGTTTCTACCCCGCCCACCACATCACCACCGGCGAGGGCGGCGCGGTCTATACAAGCAACCCGCTGCTGCACCGCATCGTGCGCTCCATGCGCGACTGGGGACGCGACTGTGTCTGCGTCGGCGGGCAGGACAACGCCTGCGGACACCGCTTTACGGGGCAGTTCGGTTCACTGCCAGCAGGCTATGATCATAAAAATGTCTATGCGCACCTCGGCTACAACCTGAAAGCAACCGATATGCAGGCGGCAATCGGCACGGCACAGCTTAAAAAGCTGCCTGCCTTTGTGGAGGCGCGGCGCAAAAACTGGACATATCTGCGCGAAAAGCTGGAGCCTGTGACAGACAAGCTGCTGTTTCCCAAAGAAACGCCCGATATTCGCGCAAGCTGGTTCGGCTTTCTGATGACCGTGCGCGACGGCGCGGGAATTTCTCGCGACGAACTGATGGCACATCTGGAGGCAAACAAAATCCAGACGCGTCCGCTGTTTGCCGGAAATCTGACGCGCCATCCCTGCTTTGAAAACCTGCAAGAGGGCGTGGATTACCGCATCGTCGGAGATCTTGCCGTGACGGACAAGCTGATGCGCGACAGCTTGTGGATCGGCGTCTATCCCGGTATGGAGATTGCGATGCTGGATGAGATGGCAAAACAGATACTGGAAACTGTGCGCTGACCAGATGAAGGAGGTACCCATGAGCATGCAAAAGACAGCCCTGATCACCGGCGTAACCGGACAGGACGGCAGCTATCTTGCCGAGTTTTTGCTCGATAAGGGCTATGCCGTCCATGGCATCACGCGCCGTGCGTCGATCTCCAACACAGGCCGTATCGACCACGTCATACATCAGCTAAAGCTGCATGACGGCGATCTGACCGATTCGACTTCGCTGATCCGCATTATCAAGGAAATCCAGCCGGACGAGATCTACAATCTTGCGGCGCAGAGCCATGTGCAGGTCAGCTTTGACGTACCGGAATACAGCGGCGACGTGAACGCCATCGGCGTGCTGCGTATTCTTGAAGCGGTGCGCATGCTGGGACTGGAAAAGAAGTGCCGCATCTATCAGGCGTCCACAAGCGAACTGTTTGGCAAGGTCGAGGAGATCCCACAGCGCGAGACGACGCCATTCCATCCGTATTCTCCCTATGCTGTTGCCAAGCAGTACGGTTTCTGGATGGTCAAGGAATATCGTGAAGCGTATGGCATGTTTGCGGTCAACGGCATTCTCTTCAACCATGAGTCTGAGCGCCGCGGCGAGAATTTTGTTACCCGAAAGATTACTCTTGCAGCGGGACGAATTGCCGAGGGCCTGCAGGATCATCTGGAACTGGGCAATATGGACTCTTTGCGTGACTGGGGCTATGCAAAGGACTATGTGGAGTGCATGTGGCTGATGCTCCAGCAGGATAAGCCGGATGACTTTGTCATTGCCACCGGTGAGCAGCACACGGTGCGCGACTTTACGGAAAAGGCTTTTGCCACCAACGGCATGACAATCCGATGGGAAGGAACGGGTGTTGACGAAAAAGGCTATGACACCGTAACGGGAAAGCTGCTTGTGAGTGTAAATCCGCAGTGGTTCCGGCCCACAGACGTCAATAACCTTTGGGGCGACCCGACGAAGGCAAAAACGGTGCTGGGCTGGAATCCGCAAAAGACAAGCTACGGCGAGCTGGTGCGCATCATGGCGGAGCATGACCGGGAGCTTGCCAAGCGGGAGCGGGCGCTGAAAGAGGCTTGATGATGGAGAAAAACGCAAAAATCTATGTCGCCGGTCACCGCGGCATGGTAGGGTCTGCCATTGCCCGTGAACTTGAACGGCAGGGCTACACAAACATCGTTGTCCGCACCCATGCCGAGTTGGATCTGACCCGCCAGGATCAGGTGGAAGCCTTTTTTGCATCGGAAAAGCCGGAGTATGTTTTCCTTGCGGCGGCGAAGGTGGGGGGCATTGTTGCCAACCAGAGTGCATTGGCGGACTTCATGTATGATAACATGATTCTTGAGATGAACGTAATCCATGCGGCGTGGAGAAATGGTTGCAAGAAGTTGGAGTTTTTGGGATCTTCCTGCATTTATCCGCGTATGGCGTCGCAGCCGATGCAAGAGTCGTGCCTGCTGACCGGTGAGCTGGAAAAAACCAACGAGGCATATGCACTTGCGAAAATCAGCGGATTGAAATACTGCGAATTTCTTAACCGACAGTACGGTACGGACTTTATTTCCGTGATGCCGACCAACCTCTATGGCCCGAATGACAACTATCACCCCGAGCACAGCCATGTGCTGCCGGCGTTGATTCGCCGTTTTCACGAGGCGAAGGAGGCAAACGCACCTTACGTTACCTGCTGGGGGGACGGTTCACCACTGCGGGAGTTCTTGTATGTGGATGATCTTGCGAATCTGTGTGTGTTTCTGATGAACCATTACAGCGGGAACGAGACGGTAAATGCAGGCACGGGCAAAGAACTATCCATAAAGGCACTGACAGAATTAGTCGCTAAAATTATCGGCTATGACGGCGAAATTCGATGGGATACAACGCGGCCGAACGGAACGCCCCGCAAGCTGTTGGATGTCAGCAAGGCGACAAAGCTGGGTTGGACGTACAAAACCGAACTGGAAGACGGCATCCGGCTTGCGTATGCGGACTTTTTAAGCAATCCCATCAGAATGGAGAGATAAAAGATGAAGTTACATATTGGCTGCGGTGATAAGTATTTACCGGGATATAAGCATTTGGATGCCCGAAAATTCCCACATGTTGAATATGTGAGCAAGGCGGAAGATTTGAGTGCCTTTGCCGATGAATCTATCGAAGAAATCTATGCCTGCCACATTCTGGAACACTTTCCGCGTGCGGCTATTTTGACCGTTCTCAGGGAATGGAACCGTGTACTAAAGCCGGGGGGTATCCTGAGACTGGCTGTGCCAGACTTTGAAGCAATCGTTCAGGAGTATCTGGATTCACATGATCTGGACCGGGTTATGGGGCTCCTTTACGGTGGGCAAAACTATGAAGGAAATTTTCACTATCAGACATACGACTTCGCCCGTATGGTACGTTTGCTGAAGGAGGCGGGCTTTCAATCAGCCGAGCGTTATGACTGGCGAGATTTCCTGCCGGACGGTTATGACGATTTCAGCCGAGCTTATCTGCCTCATATGGACTTTGAGCACGGAAGATTGATGAGCCTGAACCTGATTGCAAAAAAATAGGCAAACGGACGGTATATCTTATGCACATCATTTTACTTTCCGGCGGATCTGGCAGACGCCTGTGGCCGCTGTCGAATGAAATACGATCCAAACAGTTTCTCAAACTGTTCAAAAAGCCGGATGGATCTTATGAGTCCATGGTGCAGCGCATTTATCGCCAACTCAAAAAGACCGATCCCGATGCAGAGGTGACCATCGCAACCAGCAGTACGCAGGTCTCGTCTATTCGCAATCAGCTCGGCGATGAAGCAAATATCAGCCTCGAGCCCTGCCGTCGGGATACGTTTCCAGCCATTGCGCTGGCAACGGCGTATCTGCACGATGTCTTGCATGTGCCGGAGGATGAGGCGGTCGTGGTCTGCCCGGTTGATCCCTATGTGCAGGACGGCTACTTTGCCATGCTCAAATCGCTTGCAGCGCAGGCGGCAAAGGGTGAAGCAAACCTTGTGCTCATGGGCATTGAACCGACCTATCCCAGTGAAAAGTACGGTTACATCATACCGACCTCACAGGACGAGGTCAGCACGGTCTCCACGTTTCGGGAAAAACCGGACGTCAAAACAGCAGAGCAATATATCGCGCAGGGGGCGCTGTGGAATGGCGGTGTGTTTGCGTACAGGCTTTCCTACGTGCTGGACAAGGCACGCGAGCTGCTGGATTATACCGACTATCAGGACCTGTTTGACCGTTATGAGGCGCTCACGAAGATCAGCTTCGACTATGCCGTGGTCGAAAAGGAGCCGCACATTCAGGTGATGCGCTACCGCGGCGATTGGAAGGACCTCGGTACATGGAACACGCTGACCGAGGCAATGGAAGAGCAGACCGTCGGCGAGGGCATTCTCAACGAAACCTGCGAGAATGTGCATATCATCAATGAGCTGGACATGCCGATCCTTGCCATGGGTCTCAAAGACGTGGTGATCTCCGCGTCTGCGGACGGCATTCTGGTTTCAGACAAGGTACAGAGCTCTTACATCAAGCCTATTGTGGACAACATTGACCGTCAGGCGCGGTATGCAGACAAGTCCTGGGGCAGCTACCGCGTTATGGATGTGGAGGATGGCAGCACCACCGTCAAAGTGACGCTTAAACCCGGAAACAAGATGAACTACCACAGCCACAAGCACCGCAACGAGGTGTGGGTGGTGATCGAGGGGCGGGGCCGGACTCTGGTGGACGGCATGGAGCAGGAAATATCTGCGGGCGACGTGATCACGATGGAGGCGGGCTGCCGCCACACCGTGTTTGCGGACACAGAACTGAAACTGATCGAAGTGCAGCTCGGCCGTGAGATCAGCGTTCAGGACAAGCAGGTCTATCCGCTGGAGACATGAGTATGAATAAGCCATTTTTTCTGCGTCCTGCGGGTAAGGATTATCTTTGGGGCGGCAACCGCCTGAACGATGATTTCTCCAAGGGAATTGACATGGAGCCGCTTGCGGAAACGTGGGAGTGCAGCACGCACCCGGACGGACCAAGCATGGTTGCCTCAGGAGTGTTTGCCGGGCGCGAGCTGCGGAGCGTTTTGCATGAATACCCCGCGTATCTTGGGACGCATCCGCGCAAGGTGCTGCAAAGCCATGGCCTTAGCGACGATCAGCTTCCGATTCTGGTCAAGCTGATCGATGCAAGGAAGGATCTTTCAATTCAGGTGCATCCCGACGATGCCTATGCCGCGGAGCATGGGCTTGGCCTTGGAAAAACGGAAATGTGGTATGTGCTCGACGCGTCGAGAGACGCCAAGTTGGTCTATGGGCTCAACCGCGATATGAGCAAAGAGGAGCTCTGCAAAGCGGTTGAGGATGGCACGGTGGGAAAATGCCTGCAAAAGGTACCCATTCGCAAGGACGATGTGTTCTACATTCCGGCCGGAACGATCCACGCCATCGGCGCGGGCGCGCTGGTCGCGGAGATCCAGGAGAGCAGCAACCTGACTTACCGCCTCTACGACTATGGGCGGCTCGGCAAGGATAAGAAACCGCGCGAACTGCACGTTGAACAGGCGCTGGCTGTTGCGGATTTGCGCGAGAAAGAACGCCCGACTCAGCCGATGCGTGTGTTAAAATACCGCCGCGGCTGCGCGACGGAATTGCTGTGCCGCTGCGAATACTTCATGGTGGAACGCGTGCTGCTCAACACGGAACGCTGCCGGGAACTGGTGGCTTACAAGAGCGGCAGCGGGAGCTTTGCGGTGCTGTTGTGTGTGGACGGCTGTGGCATGATCGGCTGGGGCGGAGAGAATCACCCGTTTTTTAAGGGGGATTGCGTGTTTGTGCCCGCCGATTCGACGGATTGCGTGCTCCATGGAAGGGCGCAGCTGCTCAAGGTAGGCGGGTAAGAATGTAAACAGGGAGGCTGTTATGAGACTTGTCATGATGAACGGCGGACTGGGCAACCAGCTGTTCCAGTATATTTTTATGCGCTACATCGAAGAAAAAAGCGGTGAGGCGTGCGTTATCGAGGATTTATACTTTTGTGGAGATGAAACTGTACACAACGGCTACGAAATTGAACGTATCTTTGGCTTGAAACATACCAGACTGTCCGATTTGCTGGATGCGGATGTGATTGCCGAGATGCGCCGTATTCTGTCCACGAATGGGCCGGACGGCAAGCCGGAGAGCATTCTGACCGTATTTAAAAGCTGTGGAATTGACTTGTTCCCTGTTCAGGAGGGGAACTTCTACCGGGACGTCGCCAGCTATAGCGGCTCCATTTTTTCTACGCCCGCCAATGAGTTTTATCCGGATATTCTTCGCTGCGAGGGCGACCTTTATTATTACGGCTATTGGATCAACGCCGGTTGGATGGCGGGCATTATCGGAACGATTTTAAATGAGCTGACGTTTCCGCCACTGCCGGATGCGCGCAATCAGGCGTTTGTATCACAGATCGAATCTGCCGGTGCGAACTCTGTTGCCGTTCATGTGCGAAGAGGCGATTTTGCTAATTTGGGCTGGCTTTTGCCGACCGACTACTATGTAAGATCCGTTGCAGGTGTGCGCGAACAGGTCGAAAAACCGATGTTCTTCTTCTTCTCGGACGACATTCCGTGGGTGAAGAAGCACCTGCCCGATCTGGGGATTTTGCCCACGGATGAGGTTGTCTTCGTTGAGGGCAACATGGGGGGCAACAACTACATTGACATGCAGCTGATGAGCAAGTGCCGGGGTATGGTCATTGCAAACAGTTCATTCAGCTATTTGGCGGCTCTGCTCAATACGCGGCCGGACAAAATGGTGTGGAAACCGGGTGAGAAGCGGCAGATTCTATATTACAAGGAGCGGACTTGACAATTGCCCCGCGCGGCGTGATCCGCCGCGCGGGGATAGCCGTATATGGAGGGATACGTTATGCGCGATATGCACGAACTTTACCGGATCTGGAGAAATAGAGCGCCCGCGGCTGCGCTTTCCGATTCAGACGTGATTGCCGAGCTGTGCGCGATGGAGGGCGACGACGCAAAAATCGAGGACGCCTTCTATCGCAATTTGGAATTCGGCACCGGCGGACTGCGCGGCGTGATCGGCGCGGGAACCAACCGGATGAACGTCTACACGGTGGCGAAGGCGAGCCAGGGGCTGGCGAATTACATCTGCAAGCACTGCCCGGAGGAGGCGCGCAGCGTCGCGGTGAGCCGCGATTCCCGCATCAAATCCGAACTGTTTGCCGAAGTCGCCGGCGCAGTGTTTGCAGCCAATGGGATCAGGGTCTTCCTTTACCGCGAACTGATGCCGACACCCTGCCTGTCCTATGCCGTGCGGACACTGGGCTGCGCAGCGGGGGTCATGGTGACTGCCAGCCACAACCCGGCGAAGTACAACGGGTACAAGGTCTACGGTGCAGACGGTTGCCAGATCACCACCGATGCAGCACGGGAGATTCAAAATGAGATCGAAAAGCTGGATGTTTTCAGCGACATCAAGACAGTGGATTTCAACGCTTGCGTTGCGGATGGACGAATCGCCTTCATTTCGGACGAGGTCTGTACGGCGTTCACCGAAGAGATAAAAAAACAGTCGGTCCTGTTCGGGGACAGGATCGACCGGAACGTTGCCGTTGTTTACACACCGCTCAACGGTACGGGCCTTAAGCCGGTAACGCGGGCGCTGCGGGAATCTGGATTTACCAACATCACCGTTGTCGGCGAGCAGGAGCAGCCGGACGGCAATTTCCCGACTTGCCCGTATCCCAACCCGGAGATTCGCGAAGCGATGGAGTTGGGAATCGAGTACTGCCGGCGCACCGGCGCGGATCTGCTGCTGGCGACCGACCCGGACTGCGACCGCTGCGGCATCGCGGTGCGAAACGAAGAAGGAGACTATACGCTGCTGAGCGGGAATGAGGTCGGTCTGCTCCTGCTGGATTTTATCTGCGCGCAGCGTAAGGCGCACGGGAGGATGCCAGAACACCCTGTTTTTGTCAAAACCATCGTGACGACGGACATGGCGGAGAGAATCGCGGCGCACTACGGCGTGGAGACGATCAACGTTCTTACCGGCTTCAAGTTCATCGGTGAGGTGATCGGGATGCTGGAGCGCAAGGGGCGGGCAGAGTACTACATCTGTGGATTTGAGGAGTCCTACGGCTACCTGACCGGAACCTATGTGCGCGACAAGGATGCGGTCAACGCCGCGCTGATGATCTGCGAGATGTTTGCGTTTTACAAGACACGCGGCGTCAGCCTGCTTGAGCAGCTCAACAAACTGTACGAAACCTACGGATATTGCCTGAACACGCTGCACAGCTATACATTTGAAGGCGCAAGCGGCTTTGAACGGATGCAGCATATTATGGCGGGATTGCGCGCGGGCGTGGAGAACGTCGGCGGGCTTGGCGTATGGAAAACCAAAGATTATCTGCCCGGCATAGACGGGCTGCCGCCGTCCGACGTGCTCTGCTTCCGGCTGGAGCCGGACGTTTCGCTTGTCGTGCGGCCGTCTGGAACGGAACCGAAGCTCAAGGCGTATCTGTCCGTCAAGGCAAAGAGCAGGGCTGAGGCGGAAAAGACCGAGCAGATCGTTGCGCGGGGCATTGCGGAGATTTGCAGATAATGCTGCGGCTGCCCGTGCATCGGCTCTGATGCACCCTGAAAGTACGGAAGATGAGAGGAAGACGCGCCATGACGGACGTTTCGGATCTTCACACCCACTCTACCGCATCGGACGGCCAGTATACGCCGTCCGAGCTTGTCGCGCTCGCACGGGAGCGCGGTATTCATACCCTTGCGTTGACCGACCACGACACCGCAGACGGCGTTGATGAGGCGACCGCGGCGGGCAAACGACTGGGCGTTCGCGTGATCCCGGGCATTGAGTTGAGCGCGAGGGAGTACCATACCTTTCACATCCTCGGCTATGCGTTCGATCTGTCCGCGGCACCTGTCGCCGCGCTGTGCAAGCGTATGCGGAAGGGACGCGACGAGCGGGAAATGCGCCTGCTTGCCTACCTTGCGGAAAAGGGAATGGAGCTGACGCTCGACGAGGTGGAAACCATTGCCGGCGGAAAGGTCATCGGGCGCCCGCACTTCGCGCAGGCGATGGTCAGACGCGGCTACGTTGCGAACAACCGAGAGGCGTTTGAACGCTTTCTCGACACCGAGGAATTCCACGCAAAGGTGGAACGCGTCAAGCCCACGGCGCGGGAGTGTGTTGAGACGATCAAGGCGTCCGGCGGCAAGGTGTCGCTGGTGCATCCGTACCAGATCGGCGTGGACGATGAAACGCTGGAGGGCATCGTGCGTGAGCTTGCAGGCTATGGCCTTGATGCAATCGAGTGCTATTATCCCCAATATACACCGGAGCAGCAGGCGTATTATCTGCGCCTGTGTGAACGATACGGACTGCATGCCACCGGAGGCAGCGACTTCCACGGTGAGCGTGTTAAACCGGATGTGGAGCTGGCGGCGCTGGAGCTGGAGGTCGGCTGGCTGCTTGGCAGCGCGACAGATCCGCTTTGCCCACCTTGACAGGCAAACGGCATACGCGGTAAGATGGCAGACAAAGGAGTTGTTGCCCTATGAGCCTTCCCGAATACAACCCCGAACAGCTCACGCAGGCTGCGGCGCTGGTGCCGGAGTATCAAATCCCCACGCAAAGCTATCTGCTGGCAAACAGTCTCGACGACCTGCGGCGCTGCAACGCGGAAGCGCAGCCGAATGCAGCCGGAGAGCTGACGCGTATTGGGCTGCGCATCATACCCGACGCATTCGACGAAGGTGCGATCAACGGCATCCGCGTGAGAGAGCTGTCCGGGATTGCGCCTGTAATTCGCCAGCTTCGCAACATCACCGTGCGCGGCTGTTTTGTGCGCGGGTGTCTTGACGGCCTGCACGGGAAGGAGCTTGGGCGCTTTTTCCGCGCCTGCTATGAGAGTGCGAAACAGATGACCGTCATCCTCCCGTGCGCTATGCCGTACCTTTGCGTGGACGGCGGCCTTGCGGCGCTGGCATACAATCAGGCGGAGCATCCCGAAACGCTGAACGAAGCCGTCACGGCGGCGCAGATCGTCGCGATGCAAAACCAGACGGCGTTCTACGCAAAGCTCCTCATTACATGAGAAAACCGCGGGTAGCCCGCGGTTTTCTCTTTTACTTTGTTATTTCGCTTTTCGGTACGGCGTATCGTCGAGCGGCAGGCTTTGGCGGAACTTGCCGTCCCATTTGTAGTACGCCGCCGCGCAGGCGGGCGCGGTGGGGATCATGCACAGCTCGCCGCAGCCCTTTGCGCCGAGCGAATACGGCAGCTTGTCCTCTTCCTTCGGCTCGCAGAGGATGACCTCCAGCTCCGGCGCGGCGTCGGCACGCATGAAGCCGATGGTGCCGAACTTGCTCTTGAACACACCGTCCTCGATCTCGATCTTCTCCGTCACACCGTAGCCGATGCCCATGAGCATACCACCCTCGATCTGGCCCTCGACGGACTGGATGTTGACCGGCGTGCCGACGTCGAACGCGGACACCGCCTTGGTGATCTTGCCTTCGTCGTTGAGGATGACGACCTGCGCGCCGTAGGAATACGACACATGGCTGATGGGGTTTTCCTTGATCGCGCCGAGCGGGTCGGTCTGCGCGGAGTATTCGCCAAGAAACTCCTGTCCCTCGAGGTCGGCGAGCGTCTTGCCCGCGAGCGCTGCCTTGAGCTTTTCGCCCACGCGCCGCGCCGCCTCGCCGGTCATGACTGTCTGGCGCGAGGCCGTGGAGGTGCCCGCGTCCGGCGTACGGACGGTGTCCGCCGTCTCAAACACGAAGAGCGCCGGGTCGAGCTCGGTCACATGGCAGATCTCGGTGAGCACCATCTGCCCGATGCCCTGTCCCATGCAGGACGCGGAAGTGCGGATGTGGATCCTGCCGTCCTCCACGGAGAGCAGCACGCGGCCGATGTCCTTCTTGCCCATGCCGGTACCGGAGTTCTTGAAGCCGCAGGCGAGGCCGGCATACTTGTTGCCGTAGTAAACGTCCTTTACCGCGTCGAGACACGCCGCCATGTTGGTGTTCGGGTCGGCGGTCTGACCGTTCGGCAGCACATCGCCGGGCTTGATGGCGTTGCGGCGGCGGAACTCCCACGGGTCGATGCCCACCATCTCGGCAAGCAGGTTGATATTCATTTCGGTGGCAAAGCAGCTCTGCGTTACACCGAAGCCGCGGAACGCGCCGGACGGCACGTTGTTCGTGTAGACCGACATGCCGAAGATATCGATGTTCTGATAGTTGTACGGGCCCGCGGCATGCGTGCAGGCGCGGTGCAGCACTGGCCCGCCGAGTGAGGCGTACGCGCCCGTGTCGGCGATGATGATGCCCTTCATGCCGGTGAGGATGCCGTTCTCGTCGCAGGCGGTGGTGAACTCCATCTCCATCGGGTGGCGCTTAACGTGATAGGCGAGCGACTCCTGACGGGTGTATTTGACCTTGACGGGCTTCTTCGTCACCCACGCCATCAGCGCGGCGTACTGCTGGATGGACATATCCTCCTTGCCGCCGAAGCCGCCGCCGACCAGCGGCGCACGGCAGTGTACCTTTTCCGCGGGGATCTTGAGCATCGTCGAGCACTCGCGCTGCACGTCGTAGACCGATTGGCTCGTGGTGTAGATGAGCAGCCCATCGTCGCCCTCGGGGAGCGCGACGGCGCACTCCGGCTCCATGAAACCGTGCTCCTGCCACGAGGTCTTATACTTGCGCGTGACGACGTACTTGGAGTTTTTGATCGCTTCGTCCGCATTGCCGCGCACGAGGTTGGCGCGGCTCATGACGTTGCCGTCCGGGTGGATGAGCGGTGCGTCGCCGCGCAGCGCGTCGTAGGGACTGGTGATTGGGGGCAGCTCGGTGTAGTCCACCTCGACCAGCGCCGCGATCTCGTCGAGCTTATCCTTGTCGTTGGTGGCGACGACCGCGATGACGTTGCCCATGTAGCGCGTGACATCGCCGACGCCCATCATCACGTCCCAGTCCTGCTTGATGTGGCCGATCTTGTTGCAGGGCACGTCGTCCTTGGCCAGCACCTCGACACAGTCCGGGTGCTCCAGTGCCTTTGAGACGTCCACGCGATTGATGCGCGCGCGGGGATATTTCGAGAAGACGGGCTTTGCGTAGAGCATGCCGTCGAACACAAGGTCGTCGGCGTAAAGACCCGTGCCGTTGACCTTCTCCGCCGCGTCGATGCGCTTGGCGTGCTCGTTCATGTGAAGCGTCTTGGGCGCGGGCGGGATCGCCTTCTTCTCGCGGAAATACTCCGCTGCCATCAGGATCGCATCCTCGATCTTCTTATAGCCCGTGCAGCGACAGAGGTTGCCCTTGATGGCCGCCTTGACGTCCTCGCGCGTCGGGTTCAGATTGACGTCCAGCAGGCTCTTCGCCGAGATGATCATGCCGGGGATGCAGAAGCCGCACTGCACCGCGCCCGCCTCCGCAAAGCAATGCTCGTAGACGCGCATCTCCTCCGGGGCGATGCCCTCGACGGTCACGACCTTCTTACCCTCGAGCTTGCTGAGCGACACGACGCAGGCTTTCATCTTCTTGCCGTCGACAAGCACCGTGCAGGTGCCGCAAACGCCCTCGCTGCATCCGTCCTTGGCCGCGGTCAGATGCAGGTCGTCGCGCAGGAAGCGCAGCAGCTTTTTATCGTGCGCGGACTCGTAGTCCTTGCCGTTGATATTGACAGTAAACATGGTTCCTCCTTTGCGAAAAGCCGCGCTTTACGCGGCTTTTCGCTGTAGTGGTATCAAATGCCGAACTTCGTCAGGAAATCGCGCAGCAGGTTCATGCACACGTTCTTGCGGTACTCCGCGCTGACACGGCCGCGGGTGAGCACCATGCGCTCGGCGTATGCCTTGAGGTAGTCCTCCTTCATTGCCTTCGCCTCGTCAATGGTCTTACCGATGAGCGTTGTCTCAATGTCCTTGTAACGCAGCACCGTGTCCGCCACCGCACCGAACGCGGCGGCGGCGTTGGTGATCCTGCCGTTCTCGGCGGCAAACACGCCCGCAAACGACACGCGGGAGATCGCCAGCGCATTGCGCCCGCCGACCTTTTCGTAGGAATACTGCTCAAGACCCTTCTTCGGAAGCAGTACCTCCGCGATCAGCTCGTCGCTGCCGAGGTCGAGCTTCTTGCGCCCGAGGTAGAACTTGTCGACGTCGACCATGCGCTCGCCCTTCTTCGAGACAAGGCGCAGCTTCGCGTCCGAAACGAACTCGATGAGCACCGAATCTGCCTTGGCGGAGCCGTTGCCGAGGTTGCCGCCGAAGGTGCCCGCGTTGCGGATGGCGGGCGCGGCGATGCGCGACACCGCCTCCTTCATCAGCTGTGGCACGTTGGCATTGGCCAGCGCCTCGGTGAACGTGACCGCCGCGCCGATGCGGACATACTCATCGTCCGCCGTAATCTTCTTCAGCTCAGAGACTTTGTTCAGAAACAGATACTCCACGCCCTGACGGTTCTCGACCATCAGGTCGGTGCCGCCGGCATAGGGCACGACGTCATGCGACGCGCGGATCTCCAGCGCCTCCTGCAAAGAGGTCGCGATATAACCGTTTACCATAGCCCGTTGCCCTCCTTTGCCGCGTTGTTCACCGCGTTCACGATGGCGTTGTAGCCCGTGCAGCGGCAGAGATTACCGGAAAGGCCCTCGCGGATCTCGTCCTCGCTCGGGTGCGGGTTCCTGGAAAGCAGCGCCTCCGCCGCGAGCACCATGCCGGGGATGCAGAAGCCGCACTGGACGGCGGAAAGCTCGCCAAACGCCTTATCGAGCGCGGCGAAGCGCTTCGTCTCGCGGAAGCCTTCCATCGTCACGACGCTTGCGCCTTCAACAGCGCCCATCGCAACACAGCAGGAGTTGAGAAGCGTGCCATCGATGAGCACCGAGCACGCGCCGCACTCACCCTCCTTGCAGCCGCACTTGACGGATGTGCAGCGGTACTCGTTGCGCAGCACGTCCAGCAGACGGTCGGTCGCGCTGCCCGCGTAGGCGACTTCTTTTCCGTTCAGCGTGAAACGAATCTCATTCATGTCAAATCGCCTCCTTCGTGATGACGGCAAGCGTATCCTCCGCCGTGAACGGCGCATGGTTGAGCGTCACGCCGCCGAGCGCCTGCTCGACCGCCTCCACATACGCGCCCGGCGCGCCGACAAGCGGCAGCTCGCCCGCGCCCTTCGCACCATACGGCCCGTCGGGATACTTCTCGACGTGGAGCATGCACTTGAGGTTCGGCACGTCCTTTGTCGTGGGGATCAGATAGTCGGAGAAGGAGTTGTTGCGGATACGGCCCTTGGCGTCGTAATCCATCTTCTCGATGGAGGCGTAACCGATGCCCTGCAGGAAGCCGCCTTCCATCTGCCCCATCACAACGTTGTAGTCGATGGGCGTGCCGACATCGAACGAACCGTAGGCGCCGAGTACCTTGGCGATACCCGTATAGGTGTCGATCTCCAGCTCGATGGCGTTGACCGACCACGCATAGGTCGGATAGGCGTCACCCTCAAACTTGTCAATGTAGAATGGGATCAGGAAATCAGGCTCCTTGAAGTGCTCCTCGACCTCCTGCTCCTCGCCGTCGACCCACTGCTCGCGCAGCTTGATGGCGGCACGGCGCAGCAGCTCACCGACGACCATCAGCGAACGCGACGCGACGGTCGGACCGGAGTCTGGCACGCGCGCGGTGTCGGGGTGGTTGTAATAGACCTTGTCCAGCGGCAAATTCAGTTCATGAGCGACGATTTTGGGGAAGGTCGTGCGCACGCCCTGCCCGATCTCACCGTTAGAGGCGAGTACCTCCACCGTGCCGTCCTTATATTTACGCAGCTTCGCGACCGCCTTGATGAGGTCGCGCTCGCCCGAGCCGGTGAAGCCCGCGCCGTGGAAGTACATCGACATGCCGATGCCGCGGCGGTAGCGCCCGGTCTGGGGCTTTGCGTACTCCGCACGCTTTTTGCGGTAGTCGCACGCCTTGTCGACCTCCTCGATCATTGCGGGGATGGGGACGGGGAAGTGGTACTTGCCGCAGGTGGATGTGCTGTCGCCCTGCTTGACGAGATGCGCTTCCTTGAACGCAAGCGAATCCACGCCGAGGTCGCGGGCGATGTGATCCATCATCATCTCGACCGCGAAGAAGGTCTGCGGCGCGCCGAAGCCGCGGTACGCACCGCAGGGCGAGGTGTTGGTCTTGACCGCCCAGCCGTGGACGCGCACATTCGGCACGTTGTAAATGCCGGGGCAGGCAATGATGCCGCGTTGCAGCACGACGGCGGAGAGCGTCGAATACGCGCCGGCGTTGAACTTCACGTCGATGTCCATCGCCGTGACCTTGCCGTCCTTGACCGCGACCTTGTAATGGCACAGTGAAGGGTGGCGCTTGGAGGTGTACTCCATATCCTCACGGCGGTCAAATACGCAGCGCACGGGCTTTTTGCACTTGTGCGCCGCCACTGCGACCTGGCAGCCGAGAATGGACGGGAACGCCTCTTTGCCGCCAAAGCCGCCGCCGGTGACGTCCTGCAGGATGTGTACGCCCGTCGGGCCGCAGCCCAGTGCGCGCATGACCGCACCGTGGATGTAGTAGGCGCACTGTGCCGAGCCGTGGACAAACATGCGTCCGCCCTCCTCTGGCTCTGCCATCATGCCCTGCGTTTCCAGGTACGCCTGCTCCTGATAGCCGGTCTCGAACTCCTCATCGTAGACCTTGTCCGCCTCGGCAAACGCCTTGTCCACGTCGCCGTGGCCGAAGTTGTAGTCGAAGAACTTCTCCGTTGCCGTGCGCAGGTCAAGGACAGGCTCCAGTTCCTCGTAGTTGACCTTGCACGCATCGCGCAGCTGCTCGACCACCTTCGGATCGGGGCCACAGAGCATGGCGATCGGCTCACCGATGTACTCCACGGTCTCGCGGCAGTAGACGGGCGTGTCGTCGAGGACGATGTTGACATTGTTGTCGCCCGGCACGTCCTTCGCGTCGACATAGAAGTAGCCCTCGGGCAGTTCCGGAACCTCAACGCCCAGCACCTTCGCCCGTGCAACCTTTGCATGAAGGATCTTGCCGCAGAGTACGCCATCGGACGGGTAGTCCGCAACGTAGACACTGCGGCCCGATACCTTCGGCGCGTGGTCTTTTTTGACTACGCTCTGGCTGATTTTTTCCATACCGTCTCAACCTCCCTTTGTATTTCATAAGTTTCCTTGCATTGCCGATAATCGTCCGGTGTGTCGAGATCCACCCACACGCCCTGATCGTCCACGGGTACGGTGACGATCTCTGCCTCGTGCTGCTTCCACAGCTCCCGCAGACCGCCTTCGCCATGAAACGCCGCGATCTCAAAGATCATCCGCGCGTCGATGAGCGGCGGATGCTTGCGATAGCCGTCCAGCGTCGGGAACACGACGCTCATGTGCTCCCGGTTCCGCGCCTCACGCAGCCGCTCGAATGTCGACTGCCGCACCACCGGCATATCCCCCGGCAGCAGGTAGAACGCGCCGCACGGCGGCAACGCACGCACACCGAGCTGGATCGAGCGCAGCATATCCGTCCGTGCGTAGTCGGGATTGCGCGTGAAGCGGACGCGGCTGCCGTAATGCGCAAGTGCCGCCTCGACCTCGCTTCCGCGGTAACCCGTGACCACTACGACGGTCTCTGCGCCGCCCTGCAAGACGCTCTCCACGGCGTTTTCAATCAGCGTCTTCCCGCGCAGGGGCAACAACGGCTTGAACTCACCCATGCGGGAGGAAAGCCCCGCTGCGAGCACCAGCGCGCAGATCGTTTCGTCCTGACGCAAAAAACCACCCGCTTCCCAACAAAGATACAGCGCTATTCTGTCGTAAGAATAACCCTGTCTTTATTATAGAAAGCGGATGGTTAAAAAGCAAAATTCCTTTTTGGGAACCACGCCGAAATTATGGGATGATTTTTGTATCAATGAACCGTTCGCGGAACTCCTTTTGCGCAAGCCGGTGAATGGCTTCCTCAAACTCCTGATATGCCAGCAGGAACCGCTCGCCCTCCGGTGTGAGCGACGTGCCGCCGCCGCCCTTGCCACCGCGCTGCCGCTCGACGACAAGATAGCCGAGGTTGTGTTCAAGCTGGTTGATCATTTCCCACGCCTTGCTGTAGGCAAGGCCGGTGCACTGGCAGCCCTTGCGGATGCTGTAATTGTTGGAGAGCAGAAACAGCAGCAGCTTGAGCCGTTCGTTGAGAAACGGCGTTTCCTTCTCCATGCGCATGTGCAGCACGGGGTGCAGTATCGCGGCGTTGTGTTCTTCGAGCTGTGCCTCCAGCTCATCAACATTGTGTACGTTCAGCAAGACGCCCCGATCGTCCACGTCGACCCAGGCGCGCCACAGTCTGCTGGACGAAATCGCCCCGCGCAGGCCGTCGCCGCCCCGGTAGCGCAGAATCGCCGGAATCGCCTTCCGACTGATCAGCACCGGGTGTCCGCCGTGCCCCTGATAGGAGGCAATCACAATGTCCTCGTCACGCTCCATCAATGTCAGAAGCGTTGTCGGCGTGAACATCGGCACATTCACCGGCGTGAACATGACGCGGTCGCACTTTCCGTCCAGATATTCCAGCCCGAGCTTTACTGAGGTGAGCAGCTCCGGCTCGCCTTCCTCCGTGTTCTGCACGAAGATCACGCCGTAGCTTGCAAGCTGCCTCTTGACCTCGTCCTCCTCCGCGCCGGTGATGATGACGATGGGAAAGATCCCCGCCTGCTGGTAGGTGATAACGATGCGGCGAATGACCGAGATCGTACCGACCTGCAGCAGCGGCTGCGCCACCTTTTTGTTCGCCGCTGCGATCACGCCGCCCACTTTGCTGATGCGCATGTGTACCCCTCTCTTGATTTCTCGTTGTTTTTTTAATAATATCACGAAGGCCGCGAGGATTGCAAGATTCTGTTCCGGGAAGAACGCTTGCGGCGTTCAAAACGCTGGGCACGGTTTGCTGGCCAAAGATTGCGATTATACAAGGAGAAGGACGGACATATCATGCTGGTCAACTACATGGCGGTGCGGGATCATGTTAGCGTCCGGCGATAATCGCCGCAAAAAGTCCAGCGAAAACGACCATTCTGAGTCCATCTTAAAAAGCCAACAACTCAGCCAATGAAGCCCTTTATCCGAATGACGGTTCGGACCCGACCGTCTACAGAAACGAGAGCACGAAGACGGAGACGCTGGACGCGAACGGCAACGGCA
>CACZPK010000073.1 GCA_902783035.1 Oscillospiraceae bacterium | reverse complement strand
GGTGCGCACGAGGTCGATGATCTTCTTCCAGTTCTTCTCGCCGCCGCGCTCAAAGATGTCGCGGAAGGTGTCGAGCAGGACATAGTAACCGGTGTTGCGGCCGTAAGCCTCGTCACCGAGGAACAGAGCCGCCCACTGCTGGTTGGTCATAGCGGTGGTGCCGGAGTCGGAAAGCATATCAACGGTCAGCATGCCGGCGGGGAATGCAAACTCGTTGTAGTGGGTCGCCTTCAGAACGCGCTCACGCTGTTCGACCGTGACGTTGGGGATGTCGCGGACGGCGAAAGTGAAGTGATGGGGAGCGGGAACGCTCAGGGGATACTCTTTCGACATAATACTTTACCTCCAAATGAAATTGTGTTTTTTTAGAGGATACTCCGGTCGTCGTGCCGCGGCTCCCACACCCCGGCCCGCTTAGCGGACAGTATCGGTCTCACTTCTTGGGCCGCTTACTTGGCGGCGATGACCTCGATCTCCACGAGGGCGTCCTTCGGCAGACGCGCCACCTCAACGGCGGAGCGGGCGGGGAACTTCCCCTCGGTGAAGAAGGTGGCATACACCTCATTCATCGCACCAAAATTGTTCATGTCGCTGAGGAACACCGTGGTCTTGAGCACGTCGTCCATGCTCACGCCTGCCGCGCTCAGGACAGCCTTGACGTTGGTCAGGGACTGCTTGGTCTGCGCCTGGATACCCTCGGGAAACGCGCCGGTGGCGGGGTCGATGGGCAGCTGGCCGGACGTAATGACCAGACCGTTGGTCTCCACGGCCTGCGCATAGGGGCCGATGGCGGCGGGGGCGTTGCTCGTGCTGATGATCTTCTTCACGGAAAACATCTCCCTTTTCATAAGTTGAGAAAATATTATCAGAATGAGAAAAGTATGTCAAGCGATTCTGTGCGATTTGTATAGTTAGACATGAAATGACAAAAATAATTGTGCAAATAGTCTATTGAAACGCTCGATAAAAGCAAAAAGATTATTTTTATAAGAAAAGATTTGCGAGATTCCTTTGACAAAGCGTCCCGTATCTGCTATATATGTAACTGAATCAAGCTCAAAGAGAGGTGTCGCGTATGGCCGGGTCATCCGATGCGTTGCTGCGGCAATATGCAAAGCTGACAGAATTTCTGGGTCGGGCGCTGGGGCCGGATTACGAGGTCGCGCTTCACGATCTGACGGATACGAACCGTTCCCTCATTGCCATTGCAAACGGACATATCAGCGGGCGGAAAGTCGGCGCGCCGTTGACGAACCGGGCGCTGAGCATTCTGCGCGACAAGAGCTATGAGAAGACCGACTACCGGATCCACGATTACGGTCTGTCCGTCAATGGCAAGGAACTGCGGTCCAACACCATGTTCATCAAGGACGGCGGACGTTTGGTCGGCATGCTGTGCATCAACTTTGACGACAGCCGCTACCGTGAGGTCTCCAACCGTATTCTCGGACTGTGCCACCCGGACGCGTTCTTTACGCCCGCAGCAGAGCCGGAGAGCATGCAGGCCCAAAGGCGCGCCATGCCGGAGCAGTTCAGCAACTCGCCGGACGCTGTGGTGACGGATGCCGTGGGGCGCGAACTGGAGCGGCTGGGCGTTACGGCGGAGCGCCTGACGTCCGATGAACGCATCAAGGTCATCGCCGCACTGGACGCGGGGGGGATCTTCCTCATCAAGGGAGCGGTCAAGGATGTGGCGGCCGCGCTTCATTGCTCGCAGGCGAGCGTTTACCGCTATCTGTCACAAATGAAGAGTGAGACATAAATCAGGAACGACCCTTTGCGCATTGCGCAAAGGGTCGTTCTTTCCGGTTGTATTGATTCGTTATTCGTCGTCAAACGCGCCTTCGTGTACCAAATCCATGAATGCGGCGACCACCGTGGGGTTGAGCTGCGTTCCGGAGATACGTTCGATCTCGGCGGCAACGGTCTCCAGCGGCAGTTTTTTGCGGTAAGGACGGGTGGAGTACATGGCGTCAAAGGTGTCTGCAACGGCAATGATCTGCGCGACCTCGGGAATCTCATTGCCCGTGAGGCCGCGGGGATAGCCCTTGCCGTCGATCCGCTCATGGTGATAGCCTGCGCCGAGCGAGAGCTTCGGGTCAATTTTGATCTCCTTGAGAATGTCGTATCCGCGCTGCGAATGGGTCTTCATGACGGCGAACTCTTCGTCGGTCAGGCGCTCGGGCTTATTGAGGATATTGTCGGGGATACTGATTTTGCCGATGTCATGCAACAGGGCAATGTTGTAAAGCTCCTCCGTTTCCTCCTTGCTTTTTCCGAGGCGTTCCGCCAGCATTGCCGTGTACTTTGCCACGCGGTGCGAGTGGCCGTTGGTGTAGGGGTCCTTCATATCAATGCAGCTTGCGAACACGTTGGACATCTCGTTGATGAGCTGCTTTTGCTCTGCCTGCTTGCGCAGCAGCCGGCGGGTTTTTTCATGATAGAACAACATCACGAGCAGGGCCGCCACGACGGCGCCGAACAAGATAAGCGCCGCACGGAACCACGACTGCTCGGCGAGGGTTTTCTCCTTGATCAGCGTTACGGTCATGGATTGATCCGCCTGACCGGTCATCGTATTGAGCACGGCAAGATGAAAATGGTAAGTTCCGCCGGCGAGGTTGGTGTAGCTGACGGCGGACATGTCCTGCTTCGTGACCTCGCGGGGCACGTCGTCAAAGCCCTCCAGACAGTAACTGATATGCGGATTGTTCAGCGAATAGGTGAACGCATAGGCATAGATGCTCAGGCGGCGGCAGGAAGAGGGAATCTGCACCACATGGTCCGCTCCGACGGGAATATACGTGTCATCCGCCATGAGGAACGGTACGGCGAGGTGCACCTCCTGATTGTCGTCCGCATCGTTGTAGATGTTGACGCTGCTCACACCCGTGGAGGCGGAGATATAAAGCGTGCCGTCCTTTTCCAGATGGCTGTAGGAGTTGGCGGTTGCCGCGCAGGGCAGGCCGCATTTGGTGTCATAGAGCGTGTAGTCGATCGTTTCGTCTGCAAGCAGCGCATCGCGCTTGACGATGTAAATGCCGTTGCTGCTGAGCACCCAGACGCGGCCGTCATCGTCGAAATAGAGGTCGAAGTTGTTGGAATAGGGGAAATTGCGGACGGTGGTGATCTTGTCGTCGCGCATGTAGTTGATCGCATTGCTGGTGATGATCCAGTACAGATCGCTGTCGACGCTGTCGCGCTTGATGCGGAGAATGACCTCCGAACTCAGCCCGTCGTCGCGCCCGAGGCGGCTGAGCTTGCCGCCGTCGACGACGTAAATGCCGTCGCCGTCGCTGCCGAGGTAGAGGCGCCCGTCCGGCGCTTCCTCGATGCACAGGATTTCCAGGTTGCTGATGCCCTGTTTGTCGTCGATGGTCTCCGTGATCTGCCCGTTTTGCAGAATGTTGACGCCTGCATTGGTTGCCACGGCGATCCTTCCGTCGGAGAGTTCGTGGATCATACGCGCGCGGTTGGAGGCAAGACCGTTGTCCAGATTGTAGACCGTGTACGCCCCGGTTTCCGGCTCATAGCGCACAAGCCCCTTGTCGCTGTTCGTGCAGAACCACATCGCACCCGTGCTGTCGCAGCGGATACAGCGGATGCGCGCACCGGCGAGCAGCTCCGTCAGCTCGTTGCTGACGCTGTGACGATTCGAATCGAGGATCGTCAGGCCCTTGTCTGCGCCGATGTAGAGCAGACCGTTAACAAGACAGGTGCTGTTGACCACCATCGGGGGCAGGTCGGCGAGCTGGGAGATGTCCATAAAGCGGTTGGGCACCACCTTCATCAGACCCTGCCGCGAGGAGGTAAACCAGAGGTTGCCCTCAAAATCGTAGAGGATGTGTTCAATGGAATTGGACATGGGGAGGTTTTGGGCCGGGGTAAACTGATAATACCGGTCCAGAAAACCGATGCCGTTGTCTGAGCAGATCCAGACCAGACCGTCCAGTTCACGGATGCAGTTTACATAATCCATTGGCGCGACATCGATGACGCGCGCTTCGGACGGGTTGCTGCGCAGATCCATGTGGATCACGGTGGCTTCCTGTGTGCCGAGGTAAATGTAATCCGGATAGGTGGGATCGGGGTAGACGGTGTTGATGACGCCGAATCCCAGCGATTCGGAACTGTAGAACGCAGTGATGCGCAGATCCTCGACCGTGAAGAATGCGCCGTTGTTGGTCACGCCGTAGATGACGCCGCTTCCCGCCTTGACCAGCTCACAGACATACTCGCGGTTGATCTGCGGGTCGTCCAGGATGTGCATCTCGCCCTGAAGGTCGACGTAGGCCATGCCCATGGTTGTGGCGATCAGAATATTGCCCGCGGGATCTTCGACGATGGAGCGCACGGAGGAGGAACGCAGACCCGACTCGCGGTCGTAGAATCTGAACTGTTCGTTTTGCAGCATACCCACGCCGCTGTCATTCGTGCCGACCCACAGCCGCCCCTGTGAATCGGCACAGAGGGACACTACGCTCGATACGCCCGTGGAGGACGGGTAGCGGTAGAAATCATTGCCGTCGTAGCGGATCAGGCCGCTGTAGCTGCCGATCCAGAGAAAACCCTCCGCGGACTGGACAATGGCGTTGACGTCGGAGGTCGGCAGGCCGTTTGTGCTGTCGTACAGCACGGAGGTATAGCCTGCGCCTTCGCCGCTGACGTCGACCGCGGACGGCGCGGCAAGCGCCGTACCTGCGGCTGTGAGCGCTGCCAGCACAAGGGCGAGTGCGCCGGACACAAGGCGACGGAAATGGTTGGGGACAGGGCGTTTCATGGTTCTTCCTCCATCTTTCAAGTTTACAAAATTTCATAAAAACGGACGATCTCCGGATCCGGAGACCGCCCGAGGTGGAGCGGGTTTGGAGTTCATTCGTAAAACTGGCAGCCGCAACGGCCGTTTTCCTTGACTTTGTAAAGCGCAAGGTCGGCGTCCTTGACAATGCTGCCGCTGGTGTGGGTGTGTTCGCCGAAAGCGACACCGACGCTGACGGAAACCGGCGGCAGGTCGTTGTCCGGGTGTTGCAGCCGGTCGTTGATGCGCGTGACCTTGCCTTCGATCAACTCCTTGAACTGCGGACCGGAGCGCACCATGATGGCGGCGAATTCGTCGCCGCCGATGCGGCAGATGTAGTCGCCGGAACGGAAACTTTCCTTGAGAACCTGCGCGATACGGGAAAGCACGCGGTCTCCCGTGTCATGCCCATAGGTGTCGTTCACATCCTTGAACTTGTCCACGTCGATGAAAAGCAGGGCGGAGGTGTCCAGATCGACGTTTTGCAGCAGAAAATCATATCCGCTGCGGTTGTAAAGTCCGGTCAGCTTGTCGTGGGTCGCCTCATAGGCCAGCGCTTCCTTCTTTTGGCGGCTCGCCTCATACATCAGGTTGTAGGTTTTGGCAAGAAAACGGAATTCCGAAGCGCCCATGATGGGCAGGGACTGTTCGGAACGGATGTGCTTTACGCTTTGCAGCAACGGGTTGATGGCGAGCAGGGAGGTCATCAGCACGATGATGAAGACAATGCTGATGAGCGAGACGATCAGCCAGCGCTGTTTGCTCAGCAGGTCCTGCAGATCATTGGCGGCAACGGACTGCTTTGCTTCCGTCTCCTTGATCATCTCCGAGAAGCAGTCCTGAATACCCGTGGAGATGTCGCTTTTGATCTGGACATACACGCTGTCCAGAACCATGGAGCGCGCGCGTTCCGCCTGCTTGTCGCGGGAAACGGTCAGATCCTTCTCCGACAGCTGAACGGCCTGGATCTCCGGCGGGAAGGTTGAAATATCAAAGCCCAGCGCCGCCGCCATCAGGCGGATGGCATAGTGTTCCCGCTCTTCCAGTGCCTTTGACTTGAGCATGACACTTTTCAGGTTTTGGTACGCTTCCGTCTCTCCCAGCCCGCCGCGCAGCTCCGCAAGAGCGGTTTCCCGGCGCCGGGTGACATTGACTTCCTTAAAATAGTTGTTGACGTAAACGCGCTTGCCGGTCATGACAAAACTGCGCACCTGATCGGTCAGATAATCCGAGGCAATCTGCATCTTATATGCGCTTTGCTGCCATTTGATATAGCTCTCTGTCGATTCGCGCATAACGGCATACCCGCCGGATGTGCGATAGGTTGCAAACAACAGAAGCAAGGAGAGCAACAGGGCGAGAAATGCCATCACATAATTCAGTTTACCAAGAGAGAGCCCACGGCTCTTTGGGTCACCAGATCCTTGCATTGTGCGCCTCCATATGTGCAAGATGATCGTTCGGTCAAGATTTGAAAAACAGACATATAAACTTCCATCTTCATCATAGCACAGGGTAACGTTGAATTCAAGAAAAAAACATGACGGAACGACGATTTTTGCACCGCAGGCGAAGAATGAGTTGACCCCTTTTTCCTCTCATGATAGAATAATAGACAAAGTTTGCGCGGCAGTTTGCGGGACGGGCTCGCGGCGCCATGCATGCGGAGGAGACGCTATGCTGGACACGAAACACAAGACCGTAACGGAACAGTATATTCTGGACCACTTTGACGAGGCGCTGGAGCGGCACTATATCGATGCCTACTGCCAGCCGGTAATCCGCGCTGCCTCCGGACAGATCTGCGGGCTTGAGGCGCTGGCACGCTGGGTTGATCCGGAGCTGGGCGTCCTGACGCCGGATAAGTTTATCGGCGTGCTGGAGCACCACCGCCGCATCCACGAGCTGGACGGATACATTGTCCGTCAGGTCTGCGAGCGCCTGCCAGACACCGAGAGCGAAATGTTCGTTCCCGTTTCGGTGAACCTGTCGCGGCTGGACTATGAGCTGTGCGATATCTTTGAGGTGGTGGAGGAGGCGGTACGCACCAACAAGGTGCCGCGCAGCCAGATCTGCATTGAGATCACCGAGAGCGTGCTCGGTGCAAACGACGAGCTGATGCGCGGTTATATCCGCCGCTTCCAGAAGGCGGGTTATCAGGTGTGGATGGACGATTTCGGCAGCGGCTATTCATCGCTCAACGTGCTCAAGGACTATCGCTTCGACGAACTGAAGATCGACATGGAGTTCCTCAGCGACTTTGGGCCACGCTCCAAAACGATCCTCGCCTCCATCGTCAACATGGCGAAACAGATCGGCATCCAGACGTTGACCGAGGGCGTGGAAACAGAGGAGCAGTTTGCGTTTTTGCGTAACATCGGCTGTGAGAAGGTGCAGGGCAACCTGTTTGGGCCCGCCATGCCCTACAGCGAGGTACGCTCCTTCGCAAAAGCGCGCGGCATGGCGTGGGAGGCGCCGCGCCACCGGAAGTATTACGACGACATGGGGCGGATCAATCTCCTCAGCGCCACCCCGTTCCACACCGCCGCGGACAGGGAGGACCCCGGCACCGGACGCGAAATGAACAGCATTCCGCTTAGCGTGATCGAACTGCACGGCGAGGAGGGCTCGTTCCTCTACGCCAACGAGGCATTTGAGCGCACCATCGCCGGCGCGGACTGGAAAATGGGGCAGGATGCGGAGCAGAACCCGATCTACGGCGGTGTCAACATACCCTTGGCGCGGCTGTCTGCCTCCGTGCGCCGGCTGCTGGAGGAGACGCGCAAGGCAGGCAAGGGGCGGCTGAACTTCGTCCACAACGGCGAGTATTATGAGATCCGCACCAAACGCCTTGCGTCTTATGACGACCGGTGCAGTATGCTTGCCCGCATTGTCAACCTCTCCCGGGGTGCGGAGCTGGCGCGGCAGAGCGCGCTGGACGAAGGGCTGCGCCAGATTTATGCCATTTACGACCGCGTTTCCATCATCGACACGATCAATGACTGCGCCGAGCCGCTGTATCTGGATTCCCGCGAGGAAGAGGAGGAAGAGAAACAGCACCTCACCATCCGCGAGGCGACGCAGCGCTATGCCGCGGAATGGATCTTCCCGGAGGATCGGGAACGCTACCTGCGCTTCGTTGACGCCGATACGCTGTCTTACCGCGTCGATCTGCTCAGCGACGGTTCGATCACCAGTTATTTCCGCACGCTCGACAGCCATGGCGCCTATTCGTGGAAATGCTATACCGTGGTGCGTGTCCGGCAGGGGATCTACTACGGGCTGGTGCGTGACACCGAGGCGGAAATCCGGGAACTGGAATCCTACTACGGCAACAGCGGAGAGGGAAGCAACAACGTCGATGATGGGTTCCCCACCTCCCTTTTGTGGGAAAACGTCAAGCGCAACAGCCCCCTCAAATTCTTCTGGAAAGACAAAGACCGCCGTTTCCTCGGCGCAAGCCAGAGCTTTCTGGACTTCTACGGTTTTTCGTCCATGGCGGATATCCTCGGCAAGACAGACGAGGACATGGGCTGGCACCTGCACCCGGAGGATTACCGGGAGAGCGAGCTGCACGTGATCAACGAGGGAGTCACCTCCCGCAATCGTCCGGGCACCTGCATCGTGCATGGCGAGAACCGCAGCATTGTCGCCAGCAAGATGCCCGTGTATAATGCCAACGGCGATATCATTGGACTGATTGGCTATTTCAGCGCGGCGGAAGGTGAAGCGGTAAACGGCAGACAGACCCTGCCGGACGTCCGGCTGGACAAACTCACCGGTTTGCTGAATACCCGCGGACTGGACGAGGGCATGTATGCCTTCCGGGACGAATATGAGCTGCGGCATACGGATTTCGCTCGTATAGAGGTATCCGTGGAGGAGCTGAGCGATATCAACCGCCGCTATGGTTACGATTTCGGCGACAGCCTGCTGCGCGCGGTGGCGAACGCACTGCTGCGCTGCTGCGGGAATACCTCGATGATCGGACGCATGACGGGCAGCGAGTTCGTGATCTTCACGCAGATCCATGAGGATACGGACGTGAATAAACTGATCGAGCGTATCCGCGCGATTTCGTCAGAGACGCAGACCGTGGAGGGAATGCCGTTTACGACCTATCTTTCCGTGGGTGCCGCCGCCTACTCCGAAACGGAGAGTCTGGACAAACAGGCGGTGCAGGCGCAGCTGCGCCGCATGACCGAGGACGTCGGAAATATTCCGGTGCGTCATCTGCGCGAAAATATGGCGCGGATGTTCTTCCCCTACGATGCACTGCCGCTGGCCTATGCGGTATACAAGATCGTGGGCGAGGGCGAGGATATCGACGCGGTGATACTTTATGTAAACCAGAAGTATACCAAGATCGTGGAGCGCACAAGCGAGGAACTGGTGGGCGCGCGGGTCAGCCGCCTTTTCCCGATGAATACCGGCGCGTGGATGGAAGTCGCCCGCCGTGCTGCGGCGGGGGAGGAAACCAGCAGGAACGCCTATTACGCTCCGTACGGCTTCCACATGAACATGACGGCGAGTCAGGTTATCGGCGAGGGTTATTGCGCGTTTACGTATCAGGTGGTGGAGCGCCCATGAGCCGTTCTCGTATCAAATGATCGATACATCCGAGGTGGTTTTCCGATGACTTTTTTGCAGGAGCTTCTGAATAACCGCATCCTGATTGCGGGTGTGTGCGCGTGGCTGACGGCACAGGTGCTCAAAACCATCATTCACGCCATTGTCAACAAGGGCATTGATTTTTCGCGGCTGGTGGGGGACGGCGGCATGCCCAGCGGGCACAGCGCGACGGTTTCCGCGGTGGCAACGATGTGCGGCCTGACCTGCGGCGGCAGCTCTCCGGTTTTTGCCGTCAGCGCGACCCTTGCCATCATCACCTGCCACGATGCGATGAATTCGCGACAGGAGATCGGCAAGCAGGCGGCGGTGCTCAACAAAATTATCCGTGATGTGCTGGAGGGCGAGAATCCGGAGACGGTGCTGGAGGAATTTGTCGGCCACACGCCGTTTCAGGTGGCGGCGGGCATTCTGTTGGGCATCCTGGTTGCCTGCGCGATGTATTACTGGATATGAACGAAAAAGGAACGCTGTGCAAGCGTTCCTTTTTTGCTGCCTTTATGCCGGGTTGACATGGATCATGATGTGCTTGACCTTTGGAAATACGGACTCGATGTCGTCATGGACGCTTTCCGCAACGGCATGTGCCTCGGTCAGCGGCAGGGTGCCGTCAACGGCAATCTCCAGCTCGATGTAGATACGGTTGCCGAATTCCCGCGTCATCAGAAGGTCGATGCGCACCACCTGTGTGTGGGAAAGGACCTGCGCGCGGATCGCGGCTTCCGTTTCCTCGTCACAGCTGTGGTCGACCATCTTGTCAATGGCGTCGCGGAAGATCTCGATCGCCGCCTTGGCAATGAACACGCAGATGACCACGCTCGCCACCGGGTCAAACACGGGAAAACCCAGCCGTGCCCCGGCAATGCCGACCAGCGCGCCGATGGAGGAAAGCGCGTCGGAGCGATGGTGCCAGGCGTCGGCCATCAGCGCGCCGGAATCAATCTGGAGGGCATAATGCCGCGTGTACCAGAACATCGCCTCTTTCACGGCGATCGAGACGACGGCGGCGGCGAGCGCCGCAACGCCTGGGACGGGGAGCGCGCCGGCGCTTGTGCCGGCGATTTTGCGCAGGCCGCCGTAGCCGATGAACAGGCCCGTGGCGAACAGGATCGCAGCCAGCACGATGGCGGCAACACATTCCATGCGTTCGTGGCCATAGGGGTGTTCACGGTCGGAGGCTTTTGCCGAGAGGCGCACGCCGATCATGACGATGACCGTGCTGAGCACATCGGAGGCGGAGTGTACGGCGTCCGAGACCATGGCGCCGGAGTGCGCCAGCAGACCTGCCGCCAGCTTGCCGAGGGAGAGAAGTATATTGGCGGCTATGCTTGTCAGGGATACTTTTGTGGCGATCTGAGCAGGATCGTTCATGGAAACACTTCCCTTATAGCGGTTTGCCCTCTATGATATGCAAAGCGGACGCAAAAATCAAGCGGAAGATCAGCGGAAAAGGCGGCGGCGCAAAAAACGTGCGCGGCGTTGCTGTGTGCGTTGCCGATGGGGGAATTTTACGCATGATTTTACACAAATTGAACTTGTTTTTTACGTAACTTGTGATAAAATTATATTTTAGATTCCTATGTGATAAGGGTGATAACGTGAACGAGCAAAACGAAAAAGAACAGGCGGGTTTCATGCTGAAACTCGCTACGTTCATAGTGGATAAACGGAACCTTGTGTTTTTGCTCATCGGCATTTCACTGGTTTTCTCCGCAATTGCCAGCGGCTGGGTAAAGGTGGAAAACGATTTGACCGCTTACCTGCCCGCAACCTCGCAGACGCGCAAGGGCCTGGATTTGATGAAAGAACAGTTTACGACCTTCGGCTCGGCAAAGCTGATGATCGCGAACGTGACCTATGACCGCGCGCTGGAGATCAGCGGGGAGATCGCCGCAAGCGACGGCGTGCAGGGCGTCTCCTTTGACAACACCACCGACCATTACAATAACGTATCCGCACTTTATGAGATCACCTTCAACTATCCGGAAGAGGACGAGCGCTGCCTGACATCGCTGAACCTTATTCTGGACCGTTACGCCGCTTATGATACCTACCTCAGCACGACGCTGGGCAACCAGCTCGCGGAGATCATCGACGCCGAAGTTAAGGTCATCATGGTCATCGTGGCGATCATTGTCATACTGGTGCTGACGCTGACCTCCCAGACCTATGCCGAGATACCTGTGCTGGGCATGACCTTCGTTACCGCCATGCTGCTCAACGTGGGCACGAACTTTATGCTGGGGAAGATCTCTTTCGTCTCCAACTCGGTTACAAGCATTCTCCAACTGGCGCTGTCGCTGGACTACGCGGTCATCCTGTGCAACCGCTTCAAAGAGGAACGGCAGACGCACGATATCCGCGAGGCGGCGATCATTGCGCTGAGCAAGGGCATACCGGAGATCGGCGCCAGCAGCCTGACGACCATCGGCGGCCTGGTGGCGATGATTTTTATGCAGTTCCGCCTCGGCCCCGATATGGGCGTATGCCTGATCAAGGCGATCCTCTATGCGCTGTTTTCGGTGTTTGTGCTGATGCCGGGACTGCTGGTGCTGTTCGGGCCGTGGATGGACAAGACAAAGCACCGGAACTTTGTGCCGAAGATCCCCTTTGTCGGCAAATTTGCCTATGCCACGCGCCATGTTGTGCCGATCGTTTTTGCCGTGCTGGTCGTCGGCGCCTATTTCGTTTCGCAAAAGTGCCCCTATGTCTACGGCACGGACGTCATCAAAACGCCCAAGCTCAACGAGCAGCAGATCGCGGCGAATATGATCCGGGACAATTTTACGTCCTCCAATCTTGTCGCGCTTGTCGTTCCGTCGGGCGATTATGAAAAGGAACGCGCCATTCTCGACCGGCTGGACGGGATGGAGCATGTGAAGTCAACACAGGGCCTTTCCAATATCGAGGCGTTGGATGGTTATACGCTGACCGACAAGCTGACGCCGCGCCAGTTTGCGGAGCTGGCGGATATCGACTATGAGCTTTCGCAGCTGATCTATACCGCCTACGCCACCGAACATGAGGAATACGGCAAGCTGGTCAGCGGCGTGTCCGCTTACGGTGTGCCGCTCATCGACATATTCCTCTATGTCTGCGATTACATCGACAAGGGCTATGTGACCCTCAGCGACGAACAGACGGAAAAACTCAATGACGCTGCGGAGAAAATGCGCAACGGCAAGTTGCAATTGCAGGGCGAGGACTTCAGCCGCATGCTCGTCTATCTGGACCTGCCCGAGAGCGGCGATGAAACCTATGCCTTTACCGACGCCATTGCCGCCGTTGCGCAGGAGCAGTATCCCGACGGACAGATCTATGTCGTCGGCAATTCCACAAACGCCTATGAATTCAAAAAGTCTTTTGCCCGCGACAATCTGGTCGTGAGCGTTATGTCCATCCTGATCGTGCTCGTTGTGCTGCTCTTCACGTTCAAATCCGTGGGCATGCCGATCCTGCTGATCGTTGTGATCGAAGGCTCGATTTTCATTAACTTCTCGATCCCGGTGTTCACACATGTGGATCTGTTCTTCATTGCGTACCTGATCGTTTCGTCCATCCAGATGGGCGCGAATATCGACTACGCCATCGTCATTGCCAGCCGCTATATGGAGCTGCAAAACGAGATGGAGCACCGGGATGCGATCATCGAAACGATGAATTTTGCCTTCCCGACCATCCTGACCTCCGGCTCGATCCTTGCCTCGGCGGGCTTTATCCTCGGACGCATCAGTTCGGAAGGCACCATCGTCGGCATTGGCCAGAGCCTGGGCCGCGGCACGATCATTTCGATCATCCTCGTCATGTTTGCCCTGCCGCAGATCCTGCTGCTGGGCGGGCGCGTCATCGAAAAAACCTCGTTTTCCATGCAGGGTGCGATCAGACACCACGAATCGCGCGGCCGCATCTTCGTGAACGGCGTGGTACGCGGTGAGATCAACGGCACGGTGACGGGCGTTATGCACGCCACCGTGGACGGCGAGGCAAAGCTGGAGCTGCTTTCGGGCAACGTGGAGGAGGCGAAGGACGATGAAACATAACGGTGTTTCGCGGGCGCTGAGCCTGCTGTTCCTGTGCGCCCTTCTCTGCCAGATCTGCGCTCCGGTTTTTGCCGAGGGGGAGACCGGCGATGATGCGACGATTTATATTGACGATGCGGGCGAGCTGATCGCTTTTGCCGAAAACTGCGCCTACAATGCGTGGTCGGAGGGCAAAACGGTGCGGCTCAATCGTGACATTGCCCTCGGCGGCGTGGACTTTTCGCCCATTGCCAGCTTCGGCGGCACGTTCGACGGCAACGGGCATACGATCTCCGGCCTGAGCATCCGTTCCAATGTTGCCCCGGCGGGACTGTTCGGCACGGTCACGGAAAAAGGTGTTGTGCAGGATCTGACCGTGGAAGGCAACGTTGCCCCCGGCGGGACGGGCGAACGTGCCGGCGGCATTGCGGGCGTCAACCGCGGTATGCTGTCCGGCTGCACCTTTGTGGGTACCGTGGATGGTCAGAAGAGCGTCGGCGGTATCGCCGGCGTCAACGAGACGACGGGAACGCTCCGCCGCTGCAATATGAACGGCGGCGTGTTTGGCAAGAACATGACCGGCGGCATTGTGGGTGAGAACCACGGCTCGGTTTCGTTTTGTATGAACCGCGCTTACGTCAACACCAATACCGTTGATCCGTCGCTGTCCTTTGACAAGATCGATCTGTCCCTGTCGGGGCTTGGTTCGTCCCTGTCCAGCCCCGACATCTATAACGTCAGCGTGGACAGCGGCGGCGTCGCGGGCTTTTCCGACGGCGCACTGTTCGGCTGCCGCAACCATGGCAGCGTAGGCTATCAGCATATCGGATACAATGTCGGCGGCGTCGCGGGACGCAGCAGCGGGCACGTTTCCTCCTGCGGCAACGAAGGGCAGGTCTATGGCCGGCGCGAGGTCGGCGGCGTTGTGGGCATGGCGGAGCCCTATGTGAAACTCAATATCTCGGAAAGCAATCTGGAGCAGGTGCGGCAGGAGCTGAACACCCTCAGCAGCATGATCGAAAACACGGTCAACGATGCCGAGGAGGGCTCGCAAGTCGTTTCCGACCGCCTGAGCGCCATCAACCGGGGCGTGGAAACGGCGGAGGACAATACCCGCACGCTGGTGGATCAGGTCACGGATTACTGGGACGGTACGGTGACGGAGATCGACCGCGGGTTTGAGATCGTGGACACCAGCATTTCCCAGCTGAGCGATATCACGGCAGGCCTGACGGACAGCTCCGGCAGCTTTACCGGCGCGCTGGACCGCCTGAAGGATGCATTGGACGAGCTGAGCGGGAACAACGCTCCGGACGAGATCTCCGCGATGGCACGCGATTTCAGCAAGGCGATGGATCTGCTTGACCAAAGCGGAAAACAGATCAGCAACGGACTTAACAGCATCAACGGCTCGGTCAAGCCGAAGGAGGGCGTCAGCGAGGAAGAATGGCGCAAGAATGTTTACGGGGAGAAGGGCGCGCTGGATAACATCCGCACCGGCACGGCCGACGCGGTTGCGGGCATGACGACCACCACGGGCATTCTCAACGGCCTGACAAAGATCGAGGCGCCCAGCAGCATCCTTGACCTGAATACACGCTATCTTCCCGCGATCCGTGATTACCTGAACGCGCAGGACAGCACGGGGAAGAGCAATCAGGAAAGAATGGATGAGGCGAGCGAACAGACGAGCGGTGGTTTCCGGAAGATCAGCAGCGGCCTGCAATACATCAACGAGAATACCACCGTGGATTATGAGGCGATAGACAGCGGCTTCGACCAGATCAGGCAGGGCACCGATATCCTCGCCAACGGTACGGACGGCAAGGGCGGCGCGTTCCACTATTTCAGCACGGGACTGACGCATTTGAGCCGCGCCATGGACGATCTGGACGGATCGTCGTCGGCGCTTTCGGATTCTGTTGCGGCCATGCGCGATGCCTCTGCCGAACTGACCGACGCGCTGAATAAAACGGAAAAGCTGATGGATTATCTGGATCAGCAGGAACAACTGCATTTCGATACCATCAGTCCGGAGACCGACCGTGCGGCGGACGCGCTCTATGATACGGTGCGCGGTATTTCCGACAATCTGGAGCTGCTCAACGGCGAGGTGAAATCCTCCAGCGACAAGGTGCTGGAGGATGTGCGCCGGATCAACCGTCAATTCACCAAAATGGTCAATACGCTGCTCGATGCGGTGGAAGATGCGGAAAACGCCTCGGTTTCGTCGGTCGTGGAGGACACCTCGGACGAAGATGTGGATGCCGTGCTCGACGGCAAGGTGCTGCTGTGCACCAACAAGGGCGAGGTTTCCGGAGATATCGACGTCGGCGGTATCGCCGGGGCGATGATGGTTTACAATGCCCTCGATCCGGAAAGCGATGAAAAGACCACGCTGTCCAGCTTTTTCCACAAGCATTATGAGCTTAAATGCATTTTGCAGAACTGCGTCAACAGCGGCGCGGTTACGGGCAAAAAGGACAATGTCGGCGCCGTGTGCGGCAACGCAATGATGGGCGTCATCAGCGGCTGCGAGGGCTATGGCTCCGCGCGCAGCGAGGGCGGCGACTGCGTCGGCGGCATTGTGGGCTACGCGGACAACATCGTGCGCAAGTGCTGGTCCAAGAGCGCGCTGTCCGGTGAGAAATACATCGGTGGTGTGGTCGGCTATGGCAAGGCGGACGGATCGAGCCTTTCCGTTGAGAACTGCCGCACACTGGTGGATATAACGGAGAGCACACAGTACGCGGGAGCGATCCTCGGCGCCGAGCTCGGCAATCTGAAGGACAACCTCTTTGTGAGCGATTCCCTTGCGGGAATCGACCGCGTCAGCGAGCGCGGCAAGGCGGAGCCGGTCCCCTATGAGCAGCTGCTGGAGGAAAAAGGGCTGCCGCTGGAGTTCCGGTACTTTACGCTTCGATTCGTTGCAAACGACGCGGAGATATCCCAAAGGCGCTTCGCCTTCGGGGACAGCTTTGATGAATCCGTGTTTCCGGAGATCCCTGCCGTTGAGGGACAGTTTGCCCGATGGGACCGCGATGATCTGAGTAACCTGCGTTTCGATACAACGGTCACGGCGGTCTATGAGCCGTGCATCACCGCACTGGGCAGCGCGATGACACGCAGCGCCGCCCGCCCCGTGTTTTTCCTGGAGGGCATCTTCGACGACCATGCGGAGCTGAAAGCGGCTCCGGCAATGTTCGACTTTGATGACGGACAGGACGATTTTCTCCACCGCCTGCGTTCCTACCGCAGGACTTTACTGGAGCAATGGCAGCTCACACTGCCGGATGACGGTGCGGAAAGCCATGTCATCCGCTACCTGCCGCCCGAGGACGCAGGCAGACATCTGGAACTCTATCTTCGCGAAGGAACACAGTGGAAACGCCTGAGCACCGATGAGGCAGGGACTTATCTCACCTTTGCCACCGGGCAGCGCGATCTGGACTTGACGGTCGTCTCCACGGCGACACCGTGGTGGGTGTGGACGCTGGTGGCGGGATTCCTTGCCGTGGCGCTGCTGCTTGCACTGCATGTGGCGCTCCTGCGGAAGCAAAAGCCTGCCGCGGAGGCGCAGCCGGCACAAACCGCGTCGGAACAGACCGGGCACGACGGGCAAGCGGTACAGGGCGCGCCGACGGAGGAAGAGGCGCAAGCCGCGGCGGAGAGACGGAAAACCGAAAAGCGCCACCATCGCCGCCGCGTGATCCGCCGGACGCTGATCGCCGCAGTGCTGGTACTGGGCGTTGCAGTGGGCGTGACGCTGCTGCGCGCGCCGGGACTGACGGACAGCATGGGGCTTTACATGCTGCTGCGCAACTATTCCGAGCGCACGGATCTCGACATGGATCTTTCCATTTCGACGCAGATCGGTGAGAAGACTTTCCGCACGGATGTGACCTATTTCACCACATCCTGCGCCGGCAAGCGCGTTGCCTGTGTGCTGTGGCAGGATATCCCCCTGTATTACTGCGACAACATATTGCTGCTGGAAAACGGGCATGCCTATCAGGACGTCGGCATTCTGCCGGATTACACGATGCTTATGCGCCACGCGGCGTCGCTGTACCGGGCGGTGGACGTTGCCAGCAGCGAGGAAAACGGCGTCAAGACCTATCATGTGACGACGCAGGGAGAGCCGGCGCGGCAGATCCTGCTGACCATTTTGCCTGCGGCGGCGCAGCTTGACCCCGGCGACGGGACACTGGAGATCGACCTTGTGCTGACCGACGGCGAAGCGACGAGCCTGACCTTCCATTGGAACGACGAGGGCGGCAGTGCGGAAGCGCTGCTGCGCCGAGCCGCCGTGGCTCATGACCACACACTGCCGCAGGAGGTGCAAAGCGCCATTGCCAGCGGCGACTTTCTGCATGCAGAGCCTATTGGCGACGCGGCAAACCGCCTGCTGCTGGCCTGGACGGAAATGGTCACCCGTGACCCGCTGGGCGCGGAGGTCGAGCTGACGGCGAACTGCGGCCCGCTTCTGGTGGATGAGACACTGGACTGGCAGCGGACGAGTCGGAACGGGGAGGAACTTTCCTGCCTGACGCGCCGCGGCACGCAGCTTTATTACACCGGTGATGCCGCCTGCACGAGCGCGGGACTGTCCGTCAGCCGAGAAAGCGACTCGTTCGACAGCGCGCCGCAGCTGCTGCATCTTGCCTATGAAGCGCTGCTGCTGGGCGAAGCGTCCTGCACGGAGCTAAGCGGCGGATGGCGCTACAATGTAACGCTGGATGCGGATGCAATGGCGGCTTTTGCCGCGGCGATCGCGCCCGAGACCAAATCGATGGGGCTTTCTCTCAATGAGGGCACTCTGCGGCTGGAGCTTTCGGGCGATAAGGTGTACTCGCTCATCATTCAGTGCCGCGGCAGCGTGCGTGTTGTGCGCACGGATGTTTCCGCGCTGCTCAACGCAAAGCTGACGTTCAACGAAAACCCGTTTCCCGAGCCGTCGGGGCGTGTGCTTGCCGCGTTGGAGCTGGACAACTGAACAAAAAAGAAACGCAGGCGAACCTGCGTTTCTTTTTTTGCTGTTTGGGAAGCGCTTCTTACAGCTTCGGACCGGCGGAGACGAGCGCCTTGCCGGCTTCGTTGTAGGTGTACTTCTGGAAGTTCTTGATAAAGCGACCGGCAAGATCCTTTGCCTTGGTTTCCCACTCAGCGGCGCTGGCATAGGTGTCGCGCGGGTCGAGGATGCCGCTGTCCACGCCGGGCAGGGCGGTCGGAACCTCAAGACCGAAGATGGGGATCTTCTTGGTGGGTGCCTTGAGCACATCGCCGTTGAGGATCGCGTCGATGATACCGCGGGTGTCCTTGATGGAGATGCGCTTGCCGGTGCCGTTCCAACCGGTGTTGACCAGATACGCCTTGGCGCCGACCTTCTCCATCTTCTTGACCAGCTCTTCGCCGTACTTGGTGGGGTGCAGCTCCAGGAACGCCTGACCGAAGCAGGCGGAGAAGGTGGGCTGCGGCTCGGTAATGCCGCGCTCCGTGCCCGCGAGCTTTGCAGTGAAGCC
>CACZPK010000072.1 GCA_902783035.1 Oscillospiraceae bacterium | reverse complement strand
TCCAGACATTCGTAGTTGTTCAGCAGGTAGAACACAACGGAGTCCCGCTGCTTCAGCTCCTTCTTCACGTTGACAAGCCCCATGCCGCGCTTGAGCTCCGGGTGCGCGCCCTGCACATAGGCGAGCGCGCGTTTCCCTTCGGGATTCTCCAGAATAAGGCTGGTGCTCTTCCCGCCGCTCATGCCATTCTGAACACGGGCGTCGGTGATGACAAACTCAGCCTCGATCTGCTGCGGCGCGTCCACTTTCGGTTTTTCGGCGGGAGCGGGCGCTTTCGGCTGCGTGGGCTGCATTTTCGGCTGTGTGCCGCTTTGCGGCTTTGCCGGAGGAGGCGTCTCCTGCGGGCTTTCTGCACCCGGCGTCGGCGTCAGCTGCGATTGCAGCCCGCCCGCCTTTGCCGGCGTAAGGCCGAGCCGCATGAGCGTATCCGTGTACGCCTTGTCGAGCTTCGAGCGTTCCTCATTGCAGATCACCCAGCTTTTGCCGCGCTTTCTGATCTTGACCTTTACGGTGTCCATCTTATAGAGGACGCGCCCGATGCCCCACTGGACGGCGGCGCGCTTCATGGAGTCGGACAATCCGCCCTTGATGGGCTCGATGTCTGAGTCCTCGGCGCCGTCCCATTTGGTGATGAAGCCGCGTCCCTCGAAAAAGATGGAGATGCCGCAGATCTGCGCCTCTTTCTTTCCGCTGCCGTGCCAGGGCTTGTAATCGTTGTGCCAGTTCTCCGGCCCCACCGTATCGTCGAGCCGGTCCTGAATGGCGCGGTTCGTCACATACGGCACGACGTAGCCGTTCCCGTCGCTTTCAAACGCCTGCTGAATGCGCCACTCCAGATCCTCCGGTGCAAACGGCTTGGCAAGCTCCTGCTTGATGGTTTCAGCGTCTTTCTGCACGTTTTTACCCCCTGTTCATAAAGTCTGCGAGCGTTTTTCCGCTCGGTTTCAGAATGTCCGAGTAGTAATACGCCGGTTCCTTGTCCTTCAGGTGCTCCAGCAGCTCGCTGTGGGGCATTCCCTTCCTGTTGTTGTCCGGATCATAATAGTCGTCGTTGTCTGGGATGCCGAGCAGATAACTGGGGAAGTTTTTCAGCTTCGCCGTGTTCTTGTAGCGCGGCAGCACGTTGTTCCCCGTACAGACACGGAAGCCGTCATACACGTTGGAAAACGGGTATAAGTACATAGGCGTGTCCGGCGTGGGCTTTTCGTCCGCAATGACGCCGAGGGAGCAGTCCGCGACTCTGCCGGTGCTCAGGAGGTTGATCCCAAAGACCAGCCGCGGTATCGGAAAATTCTCGTATTCCTTGTCGCCGTAGCGGATATACGCCCTGCGCTCCGGGTACCAAAGGTAATAGATCGTCTGCACGCTGCAAAGGGATACGCCGATGCAGTTTTCCGGCAGCAAGCCGCTGTCGAGATAGCTGAAGGTCTCGTTGCTCGCGTTGATGGCATAGTACAGGTCTGTCGGCAGGATCTCTTTTTGTGCGATGATGCCGCCCGGCTTGTGTTCCTTCACCGTGAAGGTCCCGCTTTGCGGCGATATGCGCAGCACGATCTCTCTGCCATAGTCAAAGCGATCCGTTTCCATGTCATGCCGCCTCCTTTTCCTCAATTTTTGCTTTTTTCGCTCTGCGCTTTTTGGGACGCGCCGTGTTCTTCTCGTTCTCTGCTTGCAGATACTGGAGAAACGTCACGATGTCGGTTGCAAACTCAACGGGGTTATAGGTGTCCGGGGATATCCACAGCTTCAGCGTCAAGGATTTTTCGTGCGTAATGCACTCGATCCCTGCCACCGTGTAGCTGGACGCGCGCAGGAAGTATTCAGTCGTGTCCCGGATATACGACCTGCAGGCCGCCAGACTGTAGCTGCCGCTCTCACGGGCTTTCTTTTGCAGATTCGTCCAGAAACGGTCTAAGGCCGCGTCCTCGACCACCATGATCTCGACCTCGTAATCGGGATCGAAGTCGTTAAAGGTCTCGTCGAATACTTCCCACACACATGTCCATGCCAATTCGTCAAAGAACTGCCACTCGACTTCCTCGTACTGCTCACAGATAGCCCGGTATCGCTCCGGCTGCCGCTCTTTCAGGAGCTTGAGCATACGCAACACCGCGAGGACGTCTTCTTCGTATTCGTAATCGTACATGGCGCACCTCAAAAGAACGACGGTTCTTTCCGCGACGACGCACCCGTATCCTTGACGAATTTGTTGAAGGTCTTTGCCCAACCGACTTGGCTGTGTATGAAGCAAGAGGGGTAGGATACGGGCGTCACGTCCTGATAGGTGAACGCGTCGCAATCCAAGTCCCGCAAATCGAACTTCCCGCTCTGCCGGAGCACGTCAAAGACGTTTTCCCGCAAATATCGGTTATATGTTCCCGATTCGAGCAGGGAAACCCGCACGGGCAGCTTGGCAAGGCGATCCGCAAAGGCGGCAACGTTGAACTCAAACATTGTCTTCACCCGCGTACAGCCGCACCACGGAAAGCGCGTAGCTGCCGATGCTGCTGAGGATCTGCCGGTCCAGCGCCTCGCTGATGACGGCCTGCCGCGCGGGAACATAGTAAATGCCAGCGTCCGGGAAC
>CACZPK010000071.1 GCA_902783035.1 Oscillospiraceae bacterium | reverse complement strand
GGCGGAGCACGCCGCCAAGTTTGCCGAGCTCCTGGGCGAGGTGGTGACCGACTCCACCAAGAAGAACCTGGAGATGCGGGTCGAGGCTGAGAACGGCGCCACCGCCGGCAAGACCGAGCTTGCCAAGAAGGCCAAGGCCCTGAACCTGGACGCCATCCACGACACCGTTCATGAGATGGCCCGGGACGAGGCCCGCCACGGCAAGGCGTTCGAGGGCCTGCTGAAGCGTTACTTCAACAAGTAAGAAAGTCTGTATATCCGCGCTGGAATACGCCTCGGTAACGGTGAAAAGCCAGTAAAACCAGCGGTTCCCGGCACAAAAGATACCCAGTAACAGAAATGCGGTTCACTGATCAGGGTGAGCCGCATTTTTGCGTCTATATGCTGGCTCGGCAAAATCCGTGGGCTGTTTGTGGGCTGTCCACTCGATACCGAAGGATTTTCTGCCCACAGCCCACAAAAATGCCGAAAAACATAGACGCCATGCGGGTTTGTAGGCACTTCACCCGGCTAAAATCTGTGGGCTGTTTTTTTGCCGTCATTCTTTTAGGCTGTTATACTCTGCTTAGAAAACAACACAAAGGAGAGAAAACAGCATGAAAGGAAGCGTGCGAAAAAGATACAACAATGCGTGGTCTTACCGCATTGATTTAGGTTTTGTCGATGGCAAGCGGAAGCAAGTTGAAAAGGGTGGCTTCAAAACAGAACGCGAAGCGACCAAAGCCATGCAGGATGTACTCTACCACCTGAACAACACCGGCGACTATGTGGAAAACAAGAAAATCTCGTTTCACATCGTCTACGAGGAGTTCATCGAGCGTGAGGGCAAGGCCACCAGAGCCTATGCTACCTTGAAGAAATATGATTCTCTTTATCAGAATCATATCAAGGACGAGTTCGGGCCGCTGTATGTCTACCAAATCTCAGACACCATGATTATCGACTTCTTAAATCAGAAGCGGCTAAAGTACAGCGAGGAGTATGTGAAAGGTCTGTACAAATTCTTCAATGTGATCCTGCGCTACGCGCACGACCACAAGTACACGAAGAAAAACGCAATGGACTTGGTTCCCCCTCCCCCTGACCCTCGCCATGTGGGCGACATCGTGACTTATAGCCGCAAGGAGTTGGAGCAGATGATCGAGCGTATCGAATCCACCCGTTCCAAAATCGCATTCCAGCTTGGATTGCAGGCCGGTCTGCGGGAAAGTGAGTGCTTTGCCCTCACATGGAGTGACATCGACTTTGAGAAGAAAAAGATCAAGGTCTGCAAACAGCTTCTCTATCAGGATAAGCAGTGGTGCTTTGCACCGCTGAAAACGGTCAATTCCTATCGGTCTGTGAATATCACAGCCGAATTTGCCCAATATCTTGCGGACATGAAGATGCAGCACGACGCAGAGCGCAAATTGTACGGTGATGGCTACAAGCGCAACTTCGTGACGGACCGGCGCGAGCCTAAGAAAGAGAAGATCATCGAAGTTCCGGACTTCATCAATGTCAAAGCCAACGGCGAGATGCTGACCACCAACGGTGCAAAGTTTCTTGCCCGTATCATCAAGAAGGACTTGGGTATCCACTTCAAGTTCCATAATTTGCGGCATACCTACGCCACAGTGCTGGCGGAAAACGGACTCAATCCCCGTTATGTGCAGGAAATGCTGGGGCATTCCAAATTGGAGTTCACTCTGCGGTACTACACGCACATCACAGAGAAGATGTCTGATGCCGCAGAAAACGCACTGACGGCGGCATTTCGATTTGACTGAATCGTAATAGTATATAACAACTTCATAGACAGCATCAGCGGAGTATTTCATTTGTTTGAAATGCTCCGCTTTTTTATGCAAAAAATCAGAAAGAAAGGACGGAAAAACCTATGCAGACCATCGCAATCGTAAACCAGAAGGGCGGCGTGGGCAAAAGCACCACGGCGGTCAATCTGGGTGCAGGACTTACGCGGCAAGGTAAGCGTGTCCTGCTCATTGACGCAGACAGCCAGGCAAACTTGACCGAAATGCTTGGCTGGCAGCAGCCGGACGAACTATCGCCCACACTGGCTACCATGCTGGAGCGCATCATCTCAGACCGCCCCATCGAGCCGCAGAACGGCATTCTCAACCACAAGGAGGGCATGGACTTACTGCCTGCCAACATTGAGCTATCCGGCTTGGAGGTGTCCCTTGTGAATACCATGAGCCGCGAAACGGTGCTGCGAACCTATCTGAACGAGGTCAAGCGGCAGTACGACTACATCTTAGTCGATTGCTCCCCGTCGCTCGGTATGCTGACACTGAATGCGCTGACTGCGGCTGACCGAGTCATTATCCCGGTGCAGTCCCATTATCTTCCCGTGAAAGGCTTGGAGCAACTGCTCCGCACAGTGAGCAAAGTACAGCGGCAGCTCAACTCCAATCTGAAGATCAGCGGCATCCTCATCACCATGACAGAGAGCCGCACGAACTTCTCTAAGGAGATCAGCCAGCTTGTGCGGAACGCTTATGGCAAGGCGATACGAGTCTATGACACCGAGATACCGCGCGGTATCAAGGCGGCAGAGATGAGTGCCAGAGGCACCAGCATTTTTAGCTTTGACCCGCGCAGTCCTGTAGCAACCGCCTATGAGAAATTTACGAAGGAGGTGCTGGAGCATGAAAAGTGCCGCGAAAAATATCCAACTCGCCAGCTATGACGACCTGTTCAAGACGGATGAGGAACGGCAAGCAGACGCACAGGAGCGTGTGCAGAGCCTGCCGCTTGACCGGCTTATGCCGTTTCCAAACCATCCATTCAAGGTGCTGGACGATGAGAAAATGCAGGAAACCGTGGAGAGCATCAAGGAACGGGGCGTTTTAGTCCCCATTCTGGTACGCCCCACAAATGACGGCAATTTTGAAATCGTATCGGGACACCGCCGTCATCACGCCAGCCTGCTTGCGGGTAAGACCGAGATACCGGCTATCGTGCGGGAAATGGACGATGATACCGCGATTTTGCTTATGGTGGACAGTAACTTGCAGCGCGAGGAACTGCTTCCATCCGAGAAAGCCTTTGCGTATAAGATGAAGCTGGACGCGATGAAACGACAGGGGCAACGGACGGATTTAACTTCCGCCCAAATTGGGCGGAAGTTAAATGGCAAAGAGTCAAGAGAACTTCTATCAGACCAGACAGGTGAAAGCCGCAATCAAATTTCACGCTATATTCGCTTAACCAACCTTGTCCCTGACCTGTTGAACCGTGTGGATAACAAGACGATTGCGTTCAATGCGGCGGTGGAGGTGTCCTATCTCACCGAACCGGAACAGAAAATGCTCTGCGATGCCATTGAGCGCGAGGAGTGTACGCCCAATCTCAAGCAGGCGCGGCGGCTCAAGCAGTTCAGCCAGGATGGGAAACTGGACGAAAATGTAATCGACGCAATCATGACCGAGGAAAAGCCCATCGAGGACAAGCTGGTTCTCAAAGGTGATGTGCTGGCAAAATATTTTCCGAAAACTTATACGCCGTCACAAAAGCAGAAAGTCATTGTGAAGCTGCTGGAGGACTGGCACAAGCGGCAACTCCGGCAGCAGGAGCGTTAGGCTCTGCATGGGTTTTCCCCTTATAATCCCCTTTCCCAACTAAGCCGAAAGAGAAGAAAAACTTACTGTGCCGAGAAAGAATATTCTTCTTTCGGCCAAGTAAAAAACCGAGGAGGCATGAGAATGAACGAACAAGAGCAGGTCAATGAGGGCTATGTCATTATCGAGAGCGTGACCGTCGGCAACGCCCGGTTCGTCATCGGAGAAAATCCGAACAATCAGGCAGCGCCCTATGTCACATGGCAGGCCAATGTAAAAAATGACCCGAATAACTTTTTCTGGGGTCACTACTGCGCGACCAAACTTGATGCTGTTGCAGACTTTGCCCAACGCATCAACGCAGAAGCCGAATATTTGCGGAAGCGCACAAAGGCCAACATAGCGCCGTTACAAGAACGAAAAGAACGAGGTGAAGAGCGATGAGCCGACACGATGCAAACCGTCTGATCTACGATGAGGTCGCGATTTTTGACAGACCGGCCTTGTTTACGGAATGCCGCATTGACCGGGCCACTGTGCCGGAGGGGGTATATCGCTACGAGCTGCGCCACGGGGATGAGGATTGGGGCGAACCCGTTGAACTGGCCAGGGGCATTTTCGCCAACTACTACGGCACCGTCCTCACCCGCGAGCCGTTCCAGCTTCCCATTGATGGGTGGATTCCACTGGAGAGCGACAGCCTTTCCTTTCAGGATGGCGGATGCCGTACCCTTGCGGGATTTCAGCAGAAGTATCCCGCCAGTGAGAAAGATGTCATTGACTTTTACAGCGTCAATGAGCCTGCACTGCACGCTCTCTATTTCTCTCGCAGCGAGGAACAGGACAAGTCTGCGGGCTGTGTGGGACACCTGCGCGGCGACTTTGGCAGCGGCAAGCAGTTTTTTACGACTTGGTGGCCGCACCAGAATGATATGCTGAACGCGCCCGAGTTCAAGGCAGATATTGACCGCATCGTGAACTGGCTGCGTGAACAGCCGGACTCTCCGCTGCACGATCTCAATGCCATGCAATTTTGCTATAAGCGATACCGAAATAGCTGTGAGATCAAAAATGCAATGCTTCCGTCCTGCGCGTTTCTGGTGGAAAGCAAGCAGTATGTGTATATGCTGCGCTGTACGCCGACAAAGGGCGATTATAATTTTTATATGTACTGCTATCAGCGTGCTGCCTTCGAGAAATACCGCGCACAGCTGAAAAACAAAGCGCGCTCCCTTGCTAAGAAGCGAGCGGAGCCAGAGCGATAGGAGGTGTTCCCTTGCCGACCAAATTTCAGTTCATCACCGAACTGTACGACCAGACCGTGCGAAGCGTCACCAGCAGCTATAAAAGCTGGACAGGCTTTCTCCGTGCGGCCTGCTATAACTACAAATGCCCCTTCGATGATCAAATTCTGATCTACGCCCAGCGTCCGGACGCCACGGCGGTCCTTGAGATGGAGCGCTGGAATCGTCAGTTTGGCCGCTGGGTCAACCGTGGGGCCAAGAGCATTGCCGTATTTGGTGATGACGGTCAAAACTGCCTGAAGCTCTATTTTGATGTTTCCGATACCCATGCGTCCCGCTTTGCCCGTCCACTGCCCATCTGGACGATGCACCCGGCCTTTGAGCCGGAGGTCATCGAAACGCTGGAGGCCACCTTCGGCAACCTTGCCGAAAAAGAAAATCTGGCGGACGCCGTGCGCTCTGCCTGCCACAATGCCGTGGCAGATAACATCACAGACTACCTGCAAGATCTCCGCGACTGCCGCGAGGACAGCCTGCTGGAGGAACTGGATGACCTCAATTTAGAGGTGTTCTACCGGGACGCGCTGGAGGTCAGTGTGGCATATATGCTGATGACCCGCCTCGGCCTGCGGGCAGACGAGTATTTTTCGCCCGATGAGTTCGCCCATGTGTACGAATTCAACACGCCCACCACCATCAACGCCCTGGGCATCGCCACCAGCGACATCGCGGAGATGGGGCTGCGGGAGATCAGCCGCACAGTCATGCAGGCCCAGCGGGATCAGTTTTTTGCAAAGGCCGGTCAAAACCGCTATGATGCAAATACAGAAAGACAAATTGACACCGAAAGGAGCGAAAATCATGGAAGTCACTTACAGGATGCAGGACGGCTTTCGGGTGCCGAACCTGCTGATGCCGCAGACGCCGGAGGTGCATCTGGGCAAGTACGCAGAACTGCGGAAAGCGTACCTGAAGAAGCACCGCAGAGTGCTTTACACCAACCTCAAGACCAGCGGCAAGCTGACGGAGCATCTGGCAGAGATCGAGCAGACCGCGCGGAAGATGGT
>CACZPK010000070.1 GCA_902783035.1 Oscillospiraceae bacterium | reverse complement strand
ATCGGAGAACACAACCAAATCCCCCGGCCAGGGGAGAGGGCGATCGCTCCGTGAAACCGTCGCTGCAAAAGAGGCTAAGAGACGGTTCGACTGTGGCGGAAATCGCCTAGGCTGTCCTTTCGGGGCCGGGCGGGGATTACAGTGCGGACTAAGTGGCAATCGGGTACCGCGCGGCGGCAACGGCGCGGCACGGCCCTCAATGGGGAACCACCTGACCGGCAACGGAAGGCGGGCCGCGGGGAAAGCCGACCCGACCAAAGCCGTAAGATTATCCCGCTTTGCCGCCACTGTTCAGTTTCAAAAAGCGGCAAAGCCGCATTTTGCACCGGAAAACGGCCGGTTCACCCGCTCCGTTTGGGGCAGCCGTGAAACGGGACCGACGGCAAAAACGCGTAACGTGTTTGCCGGAAAAGGATCACTACGGGAGATATGCTGTGAAAAAAGAAGAGGCAAAACCGCGAAGTCACTCGCGCTGGGTACTGCAAATATTCCTGATCTCCGTTGCACTCTCGGCGGTTTTGAGCCTTGCCTCGGGCATTGTGCTGGAGGACGCGGGCTATGCGCTGGCGGTTCTGGCCCTGACGCTGTTCGTGCTGCTGGGTATTTTGTTCGATATGATCGGCGTTTCCGTGACGGCGGCAGATCCCAAGCCTTTCCATTCCATGGCGGCACACCGCGAAAAGGGTGCTAAAGAGGCGCTGTATCTGCTGCGCAACGCGGAAAGGGTGTCCAGTTTCTGCAACGACGTTGTGGGCGACATCTGCGGCATCGTCAGCGGTTCTACCGCTGCGGTCATCGTTGTGCGGCTGCAAAGCGGCCTCGGCACCCAGAACATGTTCATCTCCATCGCAGTCACGGCATTCATTTCCGGTCTGACCATCGGCGGAAAGGCGATCGGCAAAAAAGTCGCGCTGAATCGAAGCACAGACGTTGTGTTCCGCACGGCAAAGCTGATGCATCTGCTCCACATCGGGAGCCAATAGAGAGGTACGAAATTTGATTTTAGAGCATATCCGGGGACCGGAGGACGTCAAGGTACTCACACGGCGTCAAACCGATACCCTGTGTGAAGAACTGCATACATTTCTGCTGGAGAGCGTGTCAAAAACCGGCGGCCACCTCGCCTCAAATCTCGGCGCGGTAGAGTTGACGGTGGCGATCCACCGCGTCTTCGACACGTCGCGTGACCGACTCGTGTTCGACGTGGGGCACCAGTGCTACGCCCACAAGGCGCTGACCGGGCGCCTGTCGCAGTTTTCGACTCTGCGGCAGTACGGCGGGCTCTCCGGCTTTCCCAAGCCGAACGAAAGCGTCCACGACGCCTTCGTCGCCGGCCACGCATCGAACTCCGTGTCCGTGGCGCTCGGCATGGCGCGCGCGCGTACGCTGCTCGGCGAGGATTATGCCGTGCTGGCGCTCATCGGTGACGGCGCTCTCTCCGGCGGTCTTGCCTATGAGGGGCTGAACAACGCGGGCGCATCGGGCGAGCCATTGATCGTCATTCTCAATGACAACGGCATGTCTATTTCCCGCAACGTCGGCGCGATGAGCCAGCACCTTTCGCAGCTGCGGAGCAAGCCGGCATACTATGCATTCAAGAAGAACTACCGTCAGATCCTGCTGTCAAACACGGCGGGCAAGGCGGTCTACCGTTTCAACCATCGTCTCAAAAACGGGCTCAAGAGCGCGATCCTGCCCAATGCAACGTTGTTTGAGGACATGGGGTTCACCTACCTCGGCCCCATCGACGGACACGACGAGGAGGAGGTGGAGCGCGCGCTGGAATGGGCGCGGGAGCTGAATTGTCCCGTGCTGCTGCATGTGCGGACGGTCAAGGGCAAGGGTTACGCCCCTGCGGAACGCGAGCCGGGCAAATGGCACGGCGTCGGTCCCTTTGACGTCGCGACCGGTGCGATCCGTCCGGGCGGCAAAAGTTTCTCCGCCGTCTTCGGCGACGCCGTCTGTGATCTCGCAGCGGAGGATAAACGCGTCTGCGCCATCACAGCGGCAATGACGGACGGCACAGGTCTGGATGGCTTTGCCGCACGTTTTCCGGAACGTTTCTTCGACGTCGGCATCGCGGAGGCGCAAGCCGCGGCGATGGCGGCGGGCATGGCAAAACAAGGTCTGATCCCCGTATTCGCCGTATATTCGACTTTTTTACAGCGCGCTTACGACCAATTGATCCATGACACGGCGCTTTCCAATCTGCATGTGGTGTTTGCGGTGGATCGAGCCGGCTTTGTCGGCGCGGACGGCGAAACGCACCACGGCATTTTTGACGCAACCTTCCTCTCCGACATTCCCAATATGACCGTCCTCTGTCCCTCCAGTTTTGCAGAGCTGCGCACCATGCTGCGCCGCGCCGTCTTTGCAATCGACGGGCCGGTGGCGATCCGCTATCCCCGTGGCGGCGAGGAGGATTACCACGACGATCGCAGTGACGGCGCCTTTGCCGAGCTGCGGCCGGGTCATGACGTCACCCTCTGCGCTTACGGCATGATGGTCAACAGCGTGCTCGAAGCGGCAGAACTGCTGGAAAAAGAGGGCGTTTCGGCGCGGGTCCTCAAGGTCAACTGCATCTCCCCGTTCCGCGATGCGGATGTGCGCGCGGCTTTTGCCGGTACGCGCAACCTGATCGTCGCAGAGGAGTGTGCCAGCGTCGGATGCGTGGGCCAACGTCTGGCGGCAATATTGACTGAAGAAGGCACGCCGCTTGAAAAACTATATTTGTGCAATCTCGGCAAGCGTTTTCCACCCCACGGCGGCGCAAAGCAGCTGCGCGAGGCCTTTGGTTTAGGCGCTAAGTCTATCGCCGTCAAAACCTTGGAGGTACTGCGATGATCGAAAAGAAACGCCTGGATGTGGCACTGGTCGAACGTGGTCTTGCCGAAACGCGGCAAAAAGCGCAGGCAATCATCATGAGCGGCATCGTATATGTAAACGGACAGAAGGCGGACAAGGCCGGGTTCGCTGTCGCGCCGGACGCCGCGGTCGAGGTGCGCGGCAATGCTCTGCCCTATGTCAGCCGCGGCGGCCTGAAACTGGAAAAGGCCATGCGCGAGTTCGGCCTGCGGCTGGACGGCTGCATCTGTGCGGACATCGGCGCATCCACGGGCGGGTTTACGGACTGCATGCTGCAAAACGGCGCATCCAAGGTTTACGCCGTGGACGTGGGCTACGGCCAGCTGGACTGGAAATTGCGCAGCGACACGCGCGTAGTTTGTCTGGAACGCACGAATGCTCGCTATCTGACGCATGAGCAGGTGCCGGACGAGTTGGATTTTTCGTCCATCGACGTTTCGTTCATTTCGCTGTCGCTGATCCTGCCCGCGGTGAACGGCCTGCTCAGGGACGGCGGTCAGGTCGCCTGCCTCGTCAAGCCGCAATTTGAGGCAGGCCGTGAAAAGGTCGGCAAAAAAGGCGTCGTGCGAGATCCGGCGGTGCACCGGGAAGTCCTGGAGCATTTTCTGGAGCATGCAGCGGCAAGCGGTTTTGCCGTGCTGGGGCTGACCTACTCCCCCATCCGCGGGCCGGAGGGAAATATTGAGTATCTGGGACATTTGCAAAAGGGCGCGGCGCAGGAGCGCAACTTTGACCTTGACGCGCTGGTGCAGGCGTCCCATGCGGAACTGGATGGCGGCGGGCATGCGCCGCAAGGATAGTCTGAAAGAAAATTGAGAGGGTGAATCCTTTGCTTAAGAAAGTGATCTTATGTCCGAACCCTTATCGGGATACGGAGTTGCGTGTTGCGAAAGAGGCTAAGTCTATATTGGACAGTGTCCAGTGTCCGAACGTGGTCTGCATCCCGTTCCGCGGCAGCGAGGAACCGGAAGGCTACGGTTTGGAGATTCGCCCCTTGCAGCAGGAGCTTCGCGGCGCGGACATGCTGATCTCCTTTGGCGGCGACGGCACGATCCTGCACCTGTCCAAAACCGCGGCGCATAAGGACATTCCCGTGCTGGGCATCAACCTCGGCAGCCTCGGTTTTATGGCTGAGTTGGAGCAGACCGAGCTGTATAAACTGCGTGACCTGGTCGAGCAGAAATACATTGTAGAAAGCCGCATGATGATCGACGTCTGCGTCAAGCGCGAGGGACGTGTCATCTATTCCAGCCTCGGCCTCAACGAAGCGCTGATCGCGCGCGGCAATGTCTCCCGCGTCATCCGGCTGCATATCTTTACCGAAAGCGGCAAGCTGGTGGATGTGGCGGGCGACGGCGTTGTGGTTGCGACGCCCACCGGCTCCACGGCGTATTCGCTCAGTGCCGGCGGTCCCGTGGTTGAGCCGACGGCGCGCAATTTTGTCGTCAGCCCCATCTGCGCGCACAGCGTCCATGCGAACTCCTATGTCCTCTCGCCCGAGCGCACCATCACCGTGCAAACGGAGGCAACAGGCTACAAGCCGGTCGTCCTTTCGGTGGACGGCGGCAAAGCGTTTTCGTTGCGACACGGCGACGCCGTGGAAATTACCCGCTCTCGCTGCGACACGAAACTGGTACGGCTGGAAAACCGCAGTTTCTGCGAGATTTTACAACGCAAACTGCTCGGTTCGCTGCAGCAGGACAAATGACGCCGGAAGGAACGGAAACAGAACATGAAAAATGACAGACAGGAACTGATCCTCGACATCATTGCGAATGAGGCGATCGAAACACAGGAGCAGCTCATTGACCGGCTGCGCGCGCGCGGCGTGACCAGCACACAGGCAACGATCTCACGCGATATCAAGCAGCTCCGACTTGTAAAAGAGCCGGTCGGCGGCGGCCGCTACCGCTACACGGCGGCGCAGCAGACCAAGCCCGGCTTTGCCGACCGGATGCGCAACATTCTGCATGAGAGCCTGCTGAGCGTGGATTATGCGCAGAACATTGTGGTGCTTAAAACGATGCCAGGTCTTGCCAACGGCGCTGCCGCGGCGTTTGACACCATGGACGCGCCGGGTTGTGTCGGCACTCTTGCGGGCGACGACACGGTGATGATCGTCATGCGCGACAACAGCAGCGCCGCGGAGTTCTGCCGTGAAATCGAAAACATGCGCAAATAATCATCGGCCTGCCAAAAAGGCGGTCAAGGAGCCACATTATGTTGCAATTGCTGCACATTGAGAATATTGCCGTCATTGAGCGCGCAGACATTGCGTTTGCGCGCGGTTTCAACGCGCTCACCGGCGAAACGGGCGCGGGTAAGTCTATCGTCATCGACTCTCTCGGAGCGGTGTTGGGACAGCGCACCTCCCGCGACCTGATCCGCACCGGTGCGCCAAAGGCGCTCGTAAGCGCCTCGTTCGACGGCGTGGACGCCTCCCTTCCCGCTCTTGTGGAAAACGGCGTCACCCCCGAAGAGGACGGCATGCTCCTGCTCCAGCGGGAGCTGTCCGCAGACGGGAAAAACGTCTGCCGTGTCAACGGGCGCCCGATCACAGTCACGCAGCTCAAGGCAGTCGGCGCGGCGCTGCTGAACATCCACGGCCAGCATGAGGGCACGGCTCTGCTGGACGAAACGCAGCACCTTGCCTATCTCGACCGTTTCGGGCACATGGAGCCACGCCTTGCCGAATACGGCGCGCTGTATGCAACGCTCTCCGCCACACGCCGCGAGATTGAGGCGCTGCAGATGGACGAGGCGGAAAAGGCCCGGCGCGTTGATACGCTTCGCCACCAGATCGCCGAGCTGGAGCGCGCAGAGCTGCACGAGGGCGAGGAAGAAGCCCTGCTGGCACGGCGCAATATCTTGCGCAACGGTGAGAAATTTATCGCCGCCGTCACAGAGGCGGACTATTGTCTCAACGGCGGTGACGAGGGCGGCGGCGCTGCCGCTGCCATCCGGCAGGCAGAGGACGCCATGCGTTCCCTGCGCGGCCTCGGCGACGAGTTTGTCGCATTGTCCGACCGGTTGGAATCGCTCTACAGCGAGGCATACGACCTCGCTATGACTGTACGCGACAAGCGGGAGGCGTTCGACTTCTCCCCCGAGGAGCTCGATGCGGTCGAGAGCCGTGCCGATCTTCTCTACCGTCTGAAAAAGAAGTATGGCGGCACGGTGGACGAAATGCTGGATTACCTCGCCCGCTCGAAGGACGAATTGGACCGCATCGAGTATGCGGACGACCGCATCGCACAGCTGGAAAAGAAGTACGCCGCGCAGAAGGACGCCGTAGCAGAGGCGGCACACGCCCTGTCCGACGCCCGGCGGGCGGCGGCAAAGACGCTGGAAGCGGAGATCCTGCGCGAGCTGCGGGAGCTGGACATGCCAAAGGTGCGCTTTGCCATCGACTTCCAGCCGCACGATCCGGACTCCTCCGGCATGGACGAGGTGCGGTTTCTGATGTCCGCCAATGTGGGCGAGGAGCTCAAGCCCATTCACAAGATTGCCTCCGGCGGCGAATTGGCGCGCATCATGCTGGCGATGAAAAACGTGTTTGCCGCGCAGGAGAGCATCATGACCATGGTGTTCGACGAAGTGGACACCGGCGTTTCCGGGCGCGCGGCGCAGCGCGTGGCGGAGAAACTGGCAAAGGTCTCCCGGGAAAAACAGGTGCTATGCGTCACGCATCTGCCGCAGTTGGCGGCCATGGCGGACACCCACTTCTCCGTGGAGAAGGGTGAGGAGAACGGACGCACGCTCACGCGCGTCACGAAATTGGACCGCTCCGCGCGTGCAAAAGAGCTGGCGCGTCTCACCGGCGGCGAAACCGTCAGCGAGACGATGCTCCACGGCGCGGAGGAATTGCTGGATGCAGCGGAGGCATTCAAGGCCGCCCTGCCGGGAGGGTGCGCATGAACGGATATGCCGAACGCATCCTGCGGGAGTATCCGGTCCGCCGCACGATGCAGGAAAAAGAGCGCTTCCGCCTTTGGCTGATGGGAACGCTCCGGGAGTTGGGCTACCGCCCCGCGCTGCAAACGCGGGAAACGGCACTGCAGGTCGGCGGACGCGTGACGAACGTGGTCGCGGGTGACCCGGAAACGGCAAAACTGATCCTGGTCGCGCATTATGATACCGGCATCCGTACCCTGCTTCCCCCGCTCATCATGCCGACACGCCCTCTGACGGGTTTCCTCTATCTGGCGCTCACGCCGGTGCTTGTGATGTTGGGCAGCCTTGTGGTGTCTTTCGCGCTGACCTTCGCGCTCAATGCGCCGCAGTGGACACTGCCGTTGTTTTTGCTGCTGCTCGTCGCCGCGTTACTGTATTTGCGATTCGGCCCGAGTGAAACGGAAAATGCCGCCGACAACACCTCCGGCGTAGCGGCACTGCTGGAAACCGCCGCCTCCCTGACCCCGCACTACCGCGAAAACGTTGCCATCGCTTTCCTCGACGGCGGTTTTGGCGGTATGAGCGGCGCCAAGGGGTTCCGCGCACGTTATCCCTCGGCAAAAGAAAAGCCGGTTTTCAACGTCAACTGCGTCGCTTGCGGCGACGAGCTGCTGATTCTCCCGGGCAAAAATGCCCGCTGGAACGGCGAAGTGCTCGACGCCATCCTCAACAGCTTTGACAGCGAGGGCAGCAAGACCGTGTTCCTTAAAACCGACGGTCTGGTCTATTACCCATCGGACAACCGGGCTTTTCGCTGCGGGATATCTATTTGCGCCTGTAAGAGTCTATCTGGGTTCGGTAGAATCATTATCCCAAAAAGTGCTCGGTCGATTGATGGCGAAAATTTGGATATTTTAAAATCTGGATTATGTAAATTAACGGAAAATATTACGAATATTTAGATATTTTATTTTATGTGCATTGACTTATTGATATTTTGTAACAGTAATATAAAGGAGCAACACTAACATGCAGATTTACGAAGAACTGAAAGCCCGCGGTCTGATCGCGCAAGTGACAGATGAGGACGAAATCCGCGATCTGGTCAACAACGGCAAAGCGACATTCTACATCGGTTTCGACTGCACGGCGGACAGCCTGCACGTCGGTCACTTCATGGCGCTGTGCCTGATGAAGCGCCTGCAAATGGCGGGCAACAAGCCCATCGCGCTCATCGGCGGCGGTACGACGATGATCGGCGACCCCTCCGGCCGCACGGATATGCGCAAGATGCTCACCAAAGAGGATATCGAGCACAATGCCGCCTGCTTCAAGCGCCAGATGGAAAAGTTCATTGAGTTCGGTCCCGGCAAGGCGATGATGCTCAACAATGCCGATTGGCTGATGGACCTAAATTATATTGAGGTGCTGCGCGATATCGGGCCGCATTTCTCCGTCAACAACATGCTGCGCGCGGAGTGCTACAAGCAGCGCATGGAAAAGGGTCTGAGTTTTCTGGAGTTCAACTACATGATCATGCAGGCCTACGACTTCTATCACATGTACCAGACCGTGGGCTGCAACATGGAATTCGGCGGCGACGACCAGTGGTCGAACATGCTTGCCGGCACGGAGCTGATCCGCCGCAAGCTGGGCAAGGACGCCTTCGCCATGACGATCACACTTCTGCTCAACAGCGAGGGCAAGAAGATGGGCAAGACCGCCAGCGGCGCCGTTTGGCTTGACCCGAACAAGACCTCCCCCTACGATTTCTATCAATATTGGCGCAATGTCGGCGATGCAGACGTGCTCAAATGCATCCGTATGCTGACCTTCCTGCCGCTTGAGCAGATCGACGAGATGGACAAGTGGGAGGGCAGCCAGCTCAACCGTGCCAAGGAGATCCTTGCCTATGAGCTGACGAAGCTGGTCCATGGCGAGGCCGAGGCAGAAAAGGCGCAGGAGAGCGCCAAAGCTCTCTTCGGCGGCGGCGGCGGCAGCATGGAAAACGTGCCCTCCTCGAAGCTGACGGACGCCGACCTTACCGATGGCAAGATCGACATTTTGAGCGTACTGGTCAAAACCGGCCTCTGCCCGTCCCGCGGCGAAGCCCGCCGCCTCGTACAGCAGGGCGGCGTCACTGTGGACGACGCGAAGGTTGGCAGCATTGATGAAAGCTATGACAAGGACCGACTCGCCGGCGACGGCATCATGATCAAAAAAGGCAAAAAGGTCTACCATAAAGTCACAATGTGATATAAAGGTGTGAAAAAGAAGAGCGGCTGTGCCGCTCTTCTTTTTGTCAGGTTTTATCCGCTTGTCAGGCAAGCTCCTTTGCCAGTGCGTCGAGTTGGGCGCGGCTTGTGTCGTTGAGCGCCGCCGTGATTCTGACCGCACTCTCGGCGAACGTCAGATCCTTGCAGCCTTCCAGCATCGCACGCATTCCCTTTGCTGCCGCCGGGCCCCATGCGCCGTTCTCCACCAGTGCAACGGTGCGGTTTTGGAAACCGCGCTCGGTCAAATGCTCGATAAACTCGCGCATAATGGGAAATACGCCACCGTTGTAGGTCGTCGTGCAGAGCACCAGCTTGCTGTGGCGGAACGCGTCTTCCACGTCCTCATACATGTCGGTGCGGGCAAGATCGTTGACCACCACGCGCGTCACTCCGTTTTTGCGCAGCTGCTCGGCAAGGTACTCCGCCGCCTCGCGGGTGTGCCCGTAGACCGTCGTGTAGGCAATGACTATGCCGTCGGTCTCCACACCGTAGCTCGACCAGATATCGTAGAGCTTCAGGTACTCGGACAGGTCTCCGGTAAGAACAGGGCCATGCAGGGAGCAGATCGCGCGGATTTCCCTGCCCTCCAGCTTTTTGAGAACCGCCTGCACCTGTGCGCCGAACTTGCCGACAATGCCGAAGTAATAGCGCCGCGCCTCGCATGCCCAGCCCTCGGGATCATCGTAGTCCTGTGCGCCGAACTTGCCGAATGCGTCGGCAGAAAAAAGCACCTTGTCGGTGCTGTCATAGGTCATGATGACCTCGGGCCAGTGCACCATCGGCGCGGTAAGGAAATGCAGCGTATGCCGGCCCAACTCCAGCGTGGTATCCTGACCGACGACCATGCGTCGGTCGGCGTAGTCGCTGCCATAGAAGTTCGCAATCAGCTTGAACGCCTGCTGCGAGGCGACAATGGTCGCCTGCGGATACGCCGCCATGAACGCGGAGATATTGGCGCTGTGGTCCGGCTCGGCGTGCTGCACGACCAGATAATCCGGCACGCGCCCGCCAAGGGCAACGTTCAGTTTCTTGAGCCAGTCGCCGCCAAAACGCTCCTCGACGGTGTCCATAACGGCAACCTTTTCATCGAGGATGAGATAACTGTTGTATGCCATACCGTTCGGCACGTCGTAAAGCCCTTCAAACAGGTCGAGTTCATGGTCGTCAACGCCGATATAGCGGATGTCCTTCGTGATGGTAATGTCCATGGTACCCTCCGTATCAATAATATTGAACGAACTGATTTTACCATAGGCACCGGGGGATTTCAACCGTTTCTCACCGCGCAAAATGCACAAATGCCCCGTGTTCGCGGATACGCCCGCCGCCCTAGCTGACCTCCAGAATCTTGATCGCGCTGGCCGGCAGTCCCGTTTCCTGCTTGACGATGTCTGTGATCTTGGCAATGTCTTCGGTCTGCAGGCCGTCGGTTTGCGATGAGACCACCACACTCACGCTGTCGTCGGAAAGAAACACCACACAGTCGTCGTAACCCTTCGCCGTGACCATATTCTCGATCTGCGCCTCCGTCATGGTGTAACTCGCCAGTGCCTCGATCCCCTGCGCAACCTCGCCCGCCACCTGTTCGTCGATCTCATCCGCGGAGCCCGCCTCCTGCAACAGGGAAAGGGCGTTATCCCGCGCCTGCTGACGGGAAAGACGCGCCGTGGCAAAGTAGTCCGACGCTGTCGGCACTACGGCAGTCTCATCCGATGTCCCTTCTGCCGCATCCGTCGGGGCTTCCGCATCCGGCAGCGGCCCTGTTTCCGGTGCGCTGACCTCCGTTGCCTGTCCGAGCACCTTGCCCGCCTCCCCCACGTCCGCGGCATAACGGCCGTTGAGCACGATCGCCGCCACGACCAGCACCAGCACTGCGCCCACTACGGCGTTTCTTTTCCACAGCTTACCCATTGTTTTGTCCCTCCTGAAAAAAATAAGTAGTTTTGGTATCCTCACTGACTTTCCCTGCATATTACGGTTTCCCCCTCACGATTGCGATTTTTTCCGTTGAAAGCCCCGTCAGCGCAGCGACGGCCCGCGTCAGCTCCAACCGGACCGCGGCGCTCTCCGCGCCTTCGCACACCACCACGGCGCCTATCCAGCGCTCTGTCTGCGCATCGGCGGCAAGCGTCAGACGCAGCCGTCCCACGCCGTCGAAAGCAGCCAGTGTCGCCTCCATCTCGCGCTCTGTCGCACCGCGGGCGGCACACACCTCCGGCACGGCGCTCTGCGCGGAACTGCGTCCCGCCGGCAGCAGCATCAGCAGCACCCCCAACAGCACCACAGCTGCGGCATATTTATACTTCCCCGCCGCTCGCAGTGTTCCGGGCAGCACATCGCTCATTCGTTTTCGATCCATATCTGCTTCTCCTTCGCAATGCCGAGTTCCGATGTGAGCCATGCGGACAGCGTCCCGCAGTACGCCCCATGCAGCGTTACGCCCCTGACCAGCGGCACGCCGTCGGCGGCCTCCACCGCCGCCTCGGCGCGCACATCCGCGCCCAGGCTCCCGGCTTTGTCCTCAATATATGCGTTCAATGCCGACGCTATGCCCGCCGTGAGCGCGTTTTCCCGCGCCGTTTCCAGCTCCGGTTCCAATGCCGCCAGCGCCTCCCGGTATTCCGCCGCTCCCTGCATCGCCTCCGGCGGTGCGAATCCGCTCAGAGGCCGCAGCATCGCCAGCAGGAGCAGCAGTCCGCCCGTAAAGCGCACCATGCCGCGCTCCCGCCCCTCGGGACAGAGCTGCTCCGCGATGCTCACAAGCAGCGCGCACGCCACCACGCCCAGCAGCCATTGCCGCAACGCCTCCATGTTCCCCGCCTCCTATCCCATTGCCAGTGTCAGCGCGGTAAACAGCGCAACGAGCAGCATCAACGCGCACGCCGCCGTCATCGCAAAAACAAGGGCAAACGCTTCGCCGAGGCGGCTCAAGAACTTGCCGATCGTCTTGGTGCCCGCCAACCCTGCCGCAAACGCGGCCAGCTGATACAGGAGAAACTGCACCCCCAGCCGCAGCAGTGGGACCAGGCATGCCGAGAGCACCGCTAACACGCCCAACACCCCCACCGTACCGCGCAGCGCTCCTGCGGCGGCGAGCACGCCCTCCGCTGCGTCGGACAGCACGCCGCCCAGAATCGGGATCATGCCGGAGACCGCCACCTTCGCCGCCTTAACCGCCGTGCGGTCAGCCGATCCGGTCAGCGCACCCGCTGCGGCAAGGTAGGCGGTAAATGCCGTCGTTGCCGCTATGAGAGCGCCCGTCACCAGCTTTTTAAGCCCGTCGGCAAGCAGATCGAGCCGGCTGCCCTCCAGCACCGCCCCCGCCGCCGCGGCGGCGATATAGCAATAGACCAGCGGCAACAGCACCCGCGACGCCGCTTCGCCCAGCAGCGCACAGGCCATCAGGGTCGTCACCTGCCACACGCTCGCCGTGGTGACGAATCCACCCGCCGCCAGCGCCGCTGCCAGCGACGGCAACAGCAGCTTGGCAAGTGAGCCCAATTCCTCCACGGTCTGCGCTCCCAGACCAATGAGCGCAGACAGGTCGCCTGCCGCCAGTGACGCCGCCGCCAATACGCCGCAGCAGGCAACATAGCGCGGCGCACTCTTGCCGGCAGCCGCAGAAAGCCCCTCCGCCGCCCCGCAGATAACCGCAGAAAGCGTCAGCAGCGCCGCGTTCCGCACCCCGGCGCGCAAAATACCGCCGAGAGCGCCGTACACCGTCGTTGCCAGCCAGGAAAGGCCGCCGTTGAGCACATCGCCGGTCTCAGCCGCCGCGGCCAGCCCCTCCGGCAGCGCATCTGCCAGCTCCGGCGGGAGAGCAAGCGCCCGTGTCGTCGTCGTACACAGCAGTGCCGCAAGGAGCAAAAGCAACATGATCCGCCGCATCAAAGCCACCCCCGGATCAGATCGGTCACCGCACGCAGCAGCGGCACGGCACATTCCAGTGCGCACAGCGCCCCCGCCGCATCCATCAGCCGCGCCAGAGCGGTCTGCCCGGCGTCGGTGCAAAACGCCGCGCCGACGCGCGCGACCAGCGCAATCGCCGTCACCTTGACCAGCGGCGTAAAAACCGCGGGCGAAAGGCCGGTCAGCACCGTCAGCTCGTCCCAAAGTCCGGCGAGTTCGCTCGCCGCGCCCAGCAGCAGCACACCGCCCGTCAGCACGGCCGCCGCCGTGAGCAGCAGCCCCATCTCCGGCGTATCCCGCCGCAGCAGCGCCGCCGCCACAGCCGCCACGAGGCAAAGCCCCGCAAATCGGATCAACGCCTCCATCACGCAAACCCAAACAGTGTTTTGATCAGGTCGAACAGTGCGCTGATTTCCCGCACCAGCAGCATCATTGTCGCCACCAGTCCCGCAAGGCTCACCAGCATCGCCTGATCCGGACGGTCCGATCGCACCAGAAGTTGATTGAGTACCGCCACCACGATACCCACTGCCGCGATTTTGAACACAAGGTCAATATTCATGCGTTTATCACCTATGTAAAGTATTTATACTTTCATGTTCGCGCATTTCTTTCACAGCAAAAGCAAGCCCAAAAATAGACTTATTGATATGCAGATCGACGTGGTAAGGCGTTCCCGCTCGCCGCGTTTTACCTCGTTTCGGTCATAGTCTCTACGCAGCTCGGACGCCGTCAACGCCAAAGCCGCGCAGACACCTTCCTCCCCGCTGTCGAGCCGTCCGCCCAGCGTCGCAACCGACATGCGCTCCGCTTCCGGGAGCGCCAGCCCCTCCGCTGCGTCGCGCCATGCCGTTTCCAGTGCTGTACCGCATGCAAGCCGCACCGAAACGCCACGCAGGAACGCATCTGCCTCTACTCCGTATGTGCGGCGCAAAAGCGCCGGCATCGGCGTAAGCAGGAGACGCACCTCTGCCTCCATCGCCTCAAACGCCGCCGCGAGGTCGCTGCGTATACGCTGGGCGCGGCGCATTTCGTCCACCAGCGCCTGCCGTGTCAGCAAGCCGCCGCAAACAATCAGGAGCATGCCGAACCAGCGGAGCATGGGATCGCCTCCACCGTATACATCCGGTCGTTGCCCGCGCCGCCGATCGTGACTGCGCGGGAAAAAACCTCCGATGCCAGCAGCTGGCGCCAGAGCGGCCGGCAGGCCAGTTCGTCCGTATGCGCGGCGTGGATCGTCGCCAGCAGCGCAACACCGCAGTGTGCCGCCGCGCACAGCGCCGCCACGTCCTCCGCACACGCGATCTCGTCCACCGCAATGACCTGCGGCGACATGGCGCGCAGCACCATTGGCACCCCAAGCGCCTTTGGGCAACCGTCCAGCACATCCGTGTGGTTTCCCAGCTCCGTCTGTGCCCGTCCTTGATACGATGCTGCCAGCTCGCTGCGCTCATCGACGACCGCCACGCGCAGGGCACGGTGCTCCGTGCTTCCGAGGGAAATGCAGCGGATCAGGTCGCGCAGCAGCGTCGTCTTGCCCCCGCCGGGCGCGGAGAGGATCAGCGTGCTGCACAGCCGTCCCGCCTCGTCCCAGAGCCTTGGCACGACCGGCGCAGCAATGCCGATGCGTTCGCATACAATGCGCAGCGCCAGTCCGGAAAAATCCTTCATGCCGCACACCGTACCGTCCCGCATTACCGCCGTGCCGCATACGCCGATGCGAAATCCGCCCCGTACGCTGAGATACCCCCGGCGCAGTGTTTCCGCGGAGGCGTAACGCGAATATTCGGTCACACCCGCCACCATGCGCGCCACGTCTTCCTCCGTCACCAGCGCGTCACGCTCCGCCGGAGCGACGGAAAGCTCCCCCTCGTCCGTCAAGACCGTCAGCGGCTCGCACACACGCAGACGCAGCTCCTCAGCGCACTCTTTACGGGCGTCGGGCAATTCCATCGCCAGCCGCCGCAGACGCGGCGGCAGCAGTTCCGCCGCCTGTTCGTAGCGCCGGATACGTTCTTTTCCCATGCCGTCTCCCTCCTCCGTGATACTTCACTCTATGTCCGCGGGGACGAGCTTATGCACAAAAAAGCCCGCAAGCCAGTTGACAGAATCAGAAACTTTATGTAAAATATTGTTGAATTTTATGGCAAGGAGCACTGGAAAATGGACACAAAGGACTGCATTCAGAGTCGACGCAGTATCCGCCGCTATACGGGCCAACCTATCTCAAAGGCCACCATCGAGCAGATCGTGGCGCTTGCGGCTTACGCGCCATCGTGGAAGAATACACAGATCGCGCGCTACACGGTCATCACCAACCGGTCGCTGATTGAAAAGATCGCCAACGAATGTGTCCTCGGTTTTGCACACAATGCAGGCATTTTGCAGGGCTGCACCGCACTGGCTGTCGAGTCGTTCAACGTCAAACGCTCCGGCTATGAGCGGGACGGCTCGTTTTCCACAAGCAAAGGTACGCACTGGGAGTCCTTTGACGCAGGCATCGCAGCGCAGACCTTCTGTCTCGCGGCGCATGAGTTCGGCATCGGCACCTGTATCCTCGGCGTGTTTGACGACCAAAAAGTCGCCGAAGTGATCTCCCTCCCCTCCACGCAGTCGGTCGCCTGCCTCATCCCCATGGGCTACCCCGCCGAGAATCCCACCGCGCCGGCGCGCAAGAGCGTCGGCGAGTTGGTGCGCTGCCTCGGTTGAAAATGCGCAGCAAAAAAGCGCCTTACGGACGATCCGTAAGGCGCTTTTTCAGCTTTTCGTCAAGCAATTATCCTTAACAGGTTATTGTAGAAGAGATCCTCCAACAGCGCCGTGTCGCAGCCGTGTTTGCGCAGGGCGTCCCAAAGCAGCGGCATATCCTGCACGCCCGTCATGCCGCCCGCCAGCGCCTCGCAACCGTCGAGGTCCGCGCCGAGGGCAAGGTGCTTTTCCCCGCCGAGGGCAAGGAAGTGGTCCAGATGCCGCAGGGCGGCGTCCATTGTGGCATCCTTCCCCTCCGCCGTGACAAAATGCGTGTAGAAATTCAGCCCCACCACACCGCCTGTCTCCACAATGGCGCGGAACATGTCGTCGGTGAGGTTGCGCGTGTGCGGGCAGAGTGCGCGGGCATTGGAGTGTGTGGCGATCACCGGTTTTTCCGTGCACCGGATCAGGTCCCAAAACGCCGCGTCGGAGCAGTGGGATACGTCAATCAGGATGCCGCGCCGCTGCGCCTCCCGCACAAAGGCGCGGCCGAGGTCGTTCAAACCGCGCTCCGGCTCTGCGCAGTGGGTACCGGAAATCAGGTTTGCGTGGTTCCATGTCAGGTTCACGATGCGGATTCCCGCCTCCTGCGCCCACGCAAGGTTTGCCGGATCGCAGTTCAGCAGCTCCGCGCCCTCACAGGACAGCAGCGCAGCGACCTTTCCCGCAGCGTTGACGCGCTCAACGTCCGCCGCCGTCCGGCAGGGCGCGGCAATATCCGCGTTCTGCGCCAGCTCGCGCGCAAAAATGCCCTGTTGGCGCTTGCATACAGCGAACATTCCCTCCGCGGGCGCGTGCGCAAGGTCAAAGTAGATGGCAAAGAACTGCGCCGCCTTTTCAAACGTCCGCAGGCGCAGCAAATCGAGGTGCCCCTCGTTTTGCCGCAGCGCGCATCCGAGCGCGTCGCAGCGGCTGATCGTATCACAATGCGCGTCAAAATAGGGTATTTTTGTCATCCCGGCAAGCCCTCCAAATAGACTTTCATCGTTCCGCCGCAAGTAAGTCCATCCTCTTCGCCGGCATCGGCGGTCATATCGACCTCCATGACGGCGGTTTGATTCGTGCCGAGCAGTCTTCTGGCGCGCGCCATCGCCGCTGCTTCGCCGCAGCCGCCGCCGATGGTGCCGTAGCCGCACCCCATTGCATCCAGCGCCATCACCGCGCCGGATTTGACCGGCGTGGAGCCGTCGGTATCCAACACAAGGCACAGCGCCTTCGCGCCCGCTCCGGACGCCAGGAAACGCAGCATATCCATATCGGTATTCGTTTGCTCCAGCTCGTCCGCCGGCCGCGGCGTCTCCTGTCGCGCACGGCGGTGCTCGATAAGCTGGGCACAGATGGATACCGCGATCTCCTCAGGCGTTACCGCGCCGATCATCAGGCCAATGGGCGCGTGTATGCGCGCAAGGCGCTGCGCGTCAAAGCCATCCTCTGCCAACGCGCCGAGCAACCCCTTGACGCGCCGCTTTGAACCGATCATACCGAGATAGGACGGTTCTGTCCCCGTGAGCAGCGCGCGCAGGCATGCCGCATCCCAGCGGTGGCCGCGCGTCAGCACGCAGACATAGTCGCTCGCGCGCACGGTGAGCGTGCGGATCGCCGCCTCAAACGCGTCGCAAACAACGCGCTCCGCCTCTGGGAACCGCTCATGGTTCGCAAAATCCGGGCGGTCGTCCACAACCGTGACCGCGAAGTCCAGCATCGCCGCGATCTTTGAGAGCGCATGTGCAACGTGACCTCCGCCGAGCAGGATCAACCGTTCCCGCGGCACAAAGCGCCGCACGCAGCGCACACCCTCCACCGTCCGTTCCATTACCGCGCTCTCGCCGCGCTCCAGCGCGGCCGCGATGCGTTGAAACTCCTCCTGTGTCATACTTGCCTCCCGTTTATCGCAGATTTCCCCTCCAGTGTATGCGTTTATGCCCGCGCTGTCAATGTTCGCCTTTTCTGCCGTGCCGATCTGCCGGAATTCCGTATAAAATGACGGCTTTCTTTTTTGCCTTGCCGTGGTAAAATAGGAATATGATGAAACGAATCTGTACTTTCCTCCTCGCGCTGGTGCTGGCGCTGTCGTTTGCGGCATGCAAGACCGTGCCGCAAAACGTTCCCGCCGCGCCCGCGCAGCAGGAGTTGACGGTCCTGCCCTCCACCACGCCGCCGCAGGAGCTATCCTCCGGCGAAATACACGCCGGCAGCGCTCAGGCACCGCCCGATGCGGCGCAAGCCGAGGCTGCGTCACCGCAGGTCGAAACGTCCGGCGGCACAGCCGCCGAGGCAAATGCGCCGGAGCAGACGCTGCCCGAAGACGGAAGCTATACCACCAAGGAGGATGTAGCGCTCTATCTGCACCTCTATGGGCACCTGCCGGACAACTTCATCACGAAAAAGCAGGCGGAATCGCTTGGTTGGAGCGGCGGTTCTCTGGAGCCTTACGCCCCCGGTAAATGTATCGGCGGTAGCCGGTTCGGCAATTACGAGGGTCTGCTGCCCGATGCGGACGGCCGGCGCTGGACAGAGTGCGACATTGACACGCTGGGCTCCAAAAGCCGTGGTGCAAAACGCATCGTGTTCTCCAACGACGGTCTGATCTATTACACCGGTGACCACTACAAGAGTTTTGAACTGCTCTACGGGGAGGATTAACCATGTACGCACTCATCGACGGCGCGGCGATCCATTCGCGCGACGAGCTGCATGATGCCCTGGCCCGGCAGCTTGCGCTGCCGGAATGGTACGGGCGCAATCTGGACGCGCTTTTCGACTGCCTGACCGATATCCGCGAGCCTTCCGACCTTGTTCTGCGGCATCGGGAGGAGTTGTTTGCCCATCTCGGCGTTTATGCCAACGTCCTGCAAAACGTGCTCGAAGAGGCTTCGGAGGAAAATCCCGCGCTGCGCCTTTGCATAGAGGATACGGAGGAGGGTTAAGCGATGTTCGTTCTCTTTCCCGCCCTCGCACTGCTGCCCGTTCTGATCTATCTGGCTGCGGCGCTGCTGCCAGCCATTTTCTTGCTGCGTTATGTCTACCAAAAGGACGCTCTGGAAAAAGAGCCTGCGGGGCTGCTGCTTTCCCTGCTGGCAATGGGCTGTCTTTCTGCGTTTTGTGCCGCCGGACTGGAGATCGTGGGCGAATCGGTGCTGGGACTTTTTCTCTCCCCCGAAAGCCCGATCTACATTATTCTGCTGGCATTTCTTGTCGTCGCGGCGGCTGAAGAAGGCTGCAAGCTCTTCTTTCTCAAGCTGCGTTCATGGAACCACCCCGCGTTCAACTACCGTTTTGACGCCGTGGTGTACGCGGCGTTCGTCTCGCTCGGTTTCGCGGCTCTGGAAAACGTGCAATACGTTGTGAATTACGGCCTCTCCGTCGCGCTGCCGCGCGCTCTGCTGGCCATTCCCGGGCATCTGTCGTTTGCGGTTTTCATGGGTATCTATTACGGCCGTGCACGCCAGTTTGCAAACTACGGCGATGCGGAAAGGTCCCGCCGCAGCCTGCGCGCCGGATATCTGACCGCGTTTTTCCTGCATGGCTTCTACGATGCATGTGCGATGCTCGGCTCCACGCTCTCCTCTCTGGTCTTTTTGGTGTTCGTCATCTTCATGTTCGCGACGGCTTTCCGCGCGCTCAGGCATGAAGCGGCCTCCGACATGCCCATCACGCCCTTTGCGCCGCCGCTTGACCCGCCCTTTGGCCCCGGAGCGGGCTATGACCTATGACGAACCGTCAAACGGCGCGCGCCCGCGCCTCCCTGATCACGTCGATGTGCATATGGGGCACAATCGGATTGGTGCGGCGCTATCTGCCGGTGCCGTCCGGCTTTCTCGCCATGATGCGCGGTCTTGCGGGCGCCGCGTTTTTGTTGCTGCTTGTGTACCTGCGCGGCAAAACGCTCTCCCGTTCGGCGATCCGCGCAAACGGCTGGCGTCTGGCCATATCGGGTGCAATGATCGGCTTCAACTGGATCTTGCTTTTTGAGGCGTACCGGTTCACGACCGTCGCCATCGCGGAGCTTTGTTACTACATGGCACCGGTTTTCATTTTGATCGCTGCACCGTTTCTGCTGCATGAACGCCTGACGCTGCGCAAGATACTCTGCGTCTCGGCGGCACTGCTGGGAATGGCACTGGTATCCGATGTTTTTCACAGCGCATCTGTCGCTGCGGGACAGTGGCGCGGCATTCTGCTCGGTCTTGCCGCCGCCGTGCTTTACGCCGCGGTGGTCCTGCTCAACAAGCAAATTCACGACATCGGCGCGTACGATAAGACAATTGTCCAGCTTGCCTCCGGAGGCGCGGTGCTGATTCCCTATGTTCTGCTGACGGAGGATCTGTCCACGGTTGCGTTCACCCCCACGACCATTGCGCTGCTGCTGGTTATCTGCCTGATACACACAGGGCTGGCCTATGCGCTCTACTTTGGCTCAATGGACGCGCTTCCCGCGCACACGCTTGCACTGCTGGGCTATCTCGATCCCGTTCTGGCCATTTTGCTCTCCGCGCTGCTTCTGCGCGAACCGATGGCGCCGTTGCAGGTCGTCGGCGCACTTCTCATACTCTGCTCGGCCGTCGTTGCCGAGCTGCCGGTAGAAAAAACGGACATATAGGAGGAATTCGGCATGAGACCCAAATACATTTTCTTCGACATGGACGGCACACTGCTTCCCATGGACGCGGGGGTATTTGCCCGCACCTATTTTAAGGTTCTGACAAAGAAGATGCTGCCGCACGGCTACGACCCGGAGTCGCTGATTGCAGGAATCAACGCCGGCATCACCGCCACACAGGCCAATGACGGCACGCATACCAACGAAGAGCTGTTCTGGGAGCATTTTGCCGCGACGACCGGCGAGCACGTCCTTGCCGACCGTGCGGTTTTTGATGAGTTTTACGCCGTTGATTTCCAGCGCATCTCTTCCACCTGCGGCTATACGCCGGAGGCCAAGGCGACCATAGCCCTGTGCAAGGAACTCGGCTACCCGGTTGTCATCGCCACGGAGCCGATCTTCCCGCTCTGCGCCATGGAAAGCCGTCTGCGCTGGGCCGGTATCGATCCGGCGTCCGCGGAGCTGATTACATCCTATGAGACGAGCCACTATTGCAAGCCCGATCTGCGCTATTATCGTGAGATCACGGACAAGCTCGGCGTCGCGCCGGAAGAATGCGTCATGATCGGCAACGACGTCGGTGAGGACATGCCCGCCGAGGATCTGGGTATGCGGGTGTTTTTGCTGACCGACTGCCTCATCAACAAGGAAAAGGCAGACATCGACCGCTGGGCGCACGGCGGTTACGGCAGCCTGCAGGGCTGGCTGCGCAAGCTGGACCGCGTATAGGTGCATTTTACCGGTCTTCTGTTTATGGCAAAGGGATCGGCGGGAAATCTCCCGCCGATCCCTTTTTTACATGTGCCGGTTCAATAACTGTCCTTTGCCGCAAATATCGGCCGCCGCACGGTGCTTACACCACCACAAAGCCCTGCACCGGCTTTTCCATGGTCTTGGTCAGCTTCAGGACATCCACTTCATTCGCCAGCCTGCTGACCCCCTGTTTCTCCAGCAGCACTACGCCGTCGCTTTCCTTCACGGCATCAATAAACGTCGGATCGTGGATCGCATCATAGACGCACTTCGCCTTATAGCCATGTTCGGCCAAAGCGTTTTTCAGCGCCTCTGCCGGCTCGTTCTGCTTACCCTCACGCAGTGTGCACGCAAGCAGCAGTTTCGATTCGGGAGCCGCAGTTGTCTCCAGCTTGCGCACAGCATACGACACCGCCTGCTCCTGATCCTTCCATCTGCGCTCACCGCCGAGCTTGTCCGCCCAGAGGTCAAAAGCACCTGTCTTTTTCTTTACCACGCCCAGGCACGTGATGCCAAGCTGGCGCTCCACTTGCTGCGAGGAAATCAGCACATTTGCCATCACCGCCCACAGCAGCACGGCAAAGCATCCGACAACGATCCCGGCAACCGCGCCGAGCACCGCAAATTTCACAGTATTTTTGATGATCGTCTTCTGGCTGTAGCCCGCTTCCTTTCCGGGCTCCTCCAACTCCCCAAGCTGTCCCTTCAGGTCTTCAATGGACAGATTGTAATCCTCTATCGCGTCCCGGTTGCTCTTTTGCGTACTCTCCAGTCCCGTATCGATCATCGTCTTCGTAATGCGCTTGAGCTGCACAAAGCTGTGACCGTAGGAGTTCCGTGCCGCCGTCGGCTGCAAGTCGACAAACGCCTGATACAGCGCATCCGCCAGCTTTTCAGACTCCGAAGCGCTGTTGCCGATCGCATTGATGCGCAGCATGCCGCCGTCCTGATTGGAAACGGACAGCACTTCTCTCATGTACTTGTCCTGAACGCCAGCGTAGCCGTCAATATGCAGATCAGCCGGCAGTTCCATGCCGTTCCAATACACAACATACTGGCTGCGGATCTTGGAGTAGACGAAATCGAGCGAAGTGGACGAATAATGCACCTGATCCCACGCCGCGTTGTCAATGTCCGTGAAGCCGAAGTAGATATCGGTCGTGTACTTGTTGTACGGATCGATCTTCATCAGAAGGCTGTTGTCCAGATACTCCTGTTTGTCTGCAAGCTCCTTCTCGGTGCTCTCAATTGAACGCGTAAGCTCCTCATGCTTCTTTTCATACTCCAGCATTGCCGCCTGATAGCGCTCCTCGATCTTCTCCGCGGAGAACTCAGGGTCCTGTGACGCCTTGATCTGCTTGTGCAACTGCCAGCCGCCGAGCAGCAATGCAAAAACCAGCCCCGTAATGAGCAGCGCCTTGCCTTTTCTCGCGCACAGCGACATCAATTCCGTTAAATAAAGCTCCTGATCTTCCATATTTCTGTTCCTTCCGTTCATGATCCCTTTTTGTGCCGCACTCTGTTTCAACTATATAAGCACATATCAAACCAGTTTAGGATACTATAGCATATCGCATTTTGAAAAGCAATAGCACTTCCTGTCTTTTTGCTTCCGAAACATATTTCCCAGGCAGGACGGACAGGCGTACTTACCGCGCACCCTTTTCCTCCTGCAACATAGAATGGATCGGCGGGATTCTCCCGTCGATCCATTCTGAGAGGGTGATCGATATCAATCGTTTCCAGAATAATTGCGGCGTCAACGCATCCGCAAACAGTTGCGGCTGCAAATGTTATCAGGCCTGCGGCTGCGGAATCGGCTGCGGCACCGTGTGTTATGTCGGTCCGACCGGCCCGACCGGCCCTGCGGGCCCCCGCGGTCCGCAGGGTGTGCAAGGCATTCAGGGCGTACAGGGTCCGCAGGGGCTTGTTGGCCCTACCGGCCCCGCAGGCGCTGCGGGCGCAATCGGTCCCACCGGCCCGCAGGGCGAACCCGGTGCGCAGGGCGAAGTCGGCCCCACCGGTCCGCAGGGCGAACCCGGTGCGCAGGGCGAAGTCGGCCCCACTGGCCCGACCGGCGCACACACGGATGCACAACCTTTCCCCATCATGCAACGCCACCCCGGCAGCAACTGCCGGGGTGGCATCCTTTTCTGTGCAGCGCACGCCTCCGTTTTTGGCATTGGCTGCTGTTTTCCTGTTCTTCATCCGCCGAGGTATGCTTTCTGCACGGTATCGTCCTTGCGCATATTCTCCGCGGTATCCGAGATGATGATGTTGCCTGTCTCCAGCACATAGCCGCGATCGGCAACCTTGAGTGCCTTGTTCGCATTCTGCTCGACGACCAGAATCGTAATGCCGTTGTCGTTGAGGTTCTTGATGACCTCAAAGCACGTGTTGACCATGATCGGCATCAGGCCCATGGATACCTCGTCGATCAGCAGCATCTTGGGATCAAGCATCAGCGCGCGGCCGATGGCCAGCATCTGCTGTTCGCCGCCGGACATGGTAGACGCCAGTTGGTCCTTGCGTTCTCCGAGACGCGGGAAGATGGCATAGACCTTGTCGATGTTTTCGGCAATGCGTTTCTTGTCCTTGAGCTCATAAGCACCCATCCGCAGGTTTTCCTCCACGCTGAGCTGCCCGAACACACGGCGTCCCTCCGGCACGTAGCCGATGCCGAGGCCGGCGCGCTTATGCGCGGGCAGGTGCGTGATGTCCTCCCCATTGTAGAGGATTTGTCCGGATTTCGGCTTAACCAGCCCCATGATGGTTTTGATCAGGGTCGTTTTACCCGCGCCGTTGGGTCCGATGACGGAAACCAGTTCCTGCGGCTTGACCGTGACGGATATTCCGTGCAGAACCTCCATCATACCGTAGGATACATAGAGATCTTTGACTTCCAGCATCAGCCGTCATCCTCCTCTCCCAAATACGCTTCGATGACCTGTTTGTTGTTCTTGACCTCATCGGGCGTACCCTCGGCGATTTTCTTGCCGTAGCTGAGCACGGTGATACGGTCGCAAACCTTCATCGTAATGGGCAGGTTATGCTCGATCAGCACGATGGACTGCCCCTTTTCCTTCAAACGCATCACCAGCTCCGTGATCTCGTTGATGGCAAAGTTGGACAGGCCCGCGCAAGGCTCGTCGAGCATGATGAGCTTGGGCTGGGTAACCAGCGCACGGGCAATCTCCAGACGCCGCAAATAGCCCAGCGACACATCGGACGCCTTCTTATTCGCCACGTCTGCAAGGCCGACCTCACGGATCACCGCCTCCGCCCGGTCTTCGATCTCCGGCGTGTGCGCCTTGTGGAAGTAGGACTGGATGCCGGTGTATTCATGGACGCCGGCGGCAGCAATGACGTTATCGAAAATGGTCAGTCCGGAAAGGGGCTTTGATATCTGGAACGTGCGGGCAATGCCCATTTTTGCCATCTCATGCGCAGGCGTGCCCTGTACCTCCCGCCCCTCAAAGGTCACCTTGCCCGCCGTCGGCGTATAAACACCGCAGATTGCATTGAACAGCGTCGTCTTGCCGGCGCCGTTTGGCCCGATGATGCCAAGCGTTTCGCTCTTGTTGATCACCAGATCAAAACCGTCGATTGCTTTCAGGCCACCGAAGTACATCTTGAGGCCTTCGATCCTCATCAATTCTTCCATGTCAGCGGCCTCCTTCCACGCTCTCCGCGATCAGATCGGCGCGGGTCTTCTTTTTCGGCACAAACTTGCGCCACAGCTTCATCAGCGCGCTCCAGACGGGGGAATCGTCGCCGATCAGCCCCTCGGGCATGAAGCGCACCATCAGCACCAGCAGCAAACCGTAAACCAGCTCGCGGTAATCGTCGGCAAAGCGCAGGATCTCCGGCAGGGAGGTGATCAGCAGCGCGCCGAAGATCGGGCCGCGGAGCGTGCCCAGGCCGCCGATCACGACCATGGACACGGCCTGGATCGACACGACGAAGGCGAAGTCGGAGGACGAGATAAAGCCCATGCGATGAGCATACACACCGCCGGCCAGCCCCGCCACCGCGGTACCGATGGTGAAGGCAAGGATCTGATAACGGCTGACGTTGATGCCAAAGGAGCGCGCAGCGCCGGGGTCGTTGTTGATGGAAGCAAGCGCCATGCCAAACCATGAACGCCGCATCTTCCCCAGCAGCAGGCAGAGAACGACGATCAGGATCACCGTCATGTAGAAAAAGTAGGTGTTGTTCATCTTGACGCCGAACAGGACGGGCTTCTTGATGGTCAGTCCCAGCGTGCCGCCGGTGATCTTCAGGCGGTTGAACAGGGCGACCATGACAAAGTTGATGCCAATGGTCGTGATGGCCAGAAAGTCCGCCTGCAAACGCAGCGAAATGACGCCGAGGACTGCGCCGAATATACCGGAAACCAGCATACCGGCCAGCAGCGCCAGCAGGAAATTGCCGCCGTTGGTCGTGATGATGGCGGCCGTGTACGCACCGATTCCGAAGAATGCGGCAATACCCATCATGGCCTGACCGGCATAGCCGGTGATGATGTTCAGCGCCAGCGCCAGCAGCGTGAAGATGGTGGCCGTCGCCAGAATGGAATACAGATAGGCAGAACTCATGATCCAGCCGCCCCCTTTACACTTTATTTTTGCGGCTCATGATACCGTCCGGTTTCACAAGCAGCATGATGATCAGCACCACGAACGCAATGGCGTCCTTCGGAATGGGAATCGCCGTGTAAACCGAAAGGAACACCTCCGCAATGCCGATGATCAGTCCCGCGACCACGGTGCCCATCGGATTACCGAGGCCGCCGAGCACGATGATCGCCAGCATCTTATACGAGGGCACCTCGCCCAGCGCGGGTGTGATGGAGTTGTAGAGGATGCCGGTCATGATGCCGGCGGCGGCGGCAAAGCCGTAGCCGAGGATATAGGACAGCGCCATGGCGGTGTCCGTGTTGACGCCGCAAACACGCGCGATCTCCGCGTCGCCCGCGGTGGCGCGCCAGGCAAGGCCCAGTTTGGTCTTGTTGAGGATGAACCACAAGATGACCAGCAGCACCGCGGTCAACGCAAAGATCATCAGCCACGCCGGCAGAATGACGACGTTTCCGACGCGCAGCGTCTCCACGGGAAATTTCAGATTATACGCCTTGGAGTTCGGCCCGCAGATCAGGCGCACGGCATCCGAGGACATGGTAAACAGGCCCACCGCCGCGACCAGCGGGATGATCGAGAGGGTGTGCGGCTTGGCAAGGATCGGTGAATAGACCGCGCGCTGCAAAAGGATGCCGAGCAGTCCGACTGCGAGCATGGAGAGCAAAAACGCCAGCACGATGCTCCCCGTCCCATAGTAAATATACCAGCCAAGGTACGCACCGACCAGATACGCGCCCGCGTTCGCGATATCCAGAATACCAAGGATACCGTAAATCAGCGTGGCACCCATCGCGGTCAGCGCGTAAAGGCTGCCGATCGTCAGGGCATTGATCAATTGTTGCAAAAACATGGTTTCTTATCTCCCCTGTTTGAAATCAAACGCGGCGGAGATGCCAGAGGCATCCCCGCCGCACTGGGAATCCACACGGATGGAACTGGTTCGTTTTCCGGTATTCCGTTCACACAGCCAGAATCAATAGTTGGCAGGGTCGATGATCTGCGCATCGTCAACGATGCCGGCATAGTGATACTCGCCGTTTGTGACCAGCTGAACCTGGATCGGCTTGACCGCCGAGCCTTCCGCATTGTAGTACAGGAGCGTGCCGGTAACGGTGTCGAAGTTCTTCATGCCGGAGATGTAGTCGCGCATGGCGGCGGAATCGGTACCGGCATTCTTGATCGCCTCAAAGAGGACCTGGAAGGCGTCGTACACGGAAGCGCCGACCATGTCGGGCTGGATGCCGTACTCCTCGCGGTAGTTCTTGATATACGCCTGGGTCTGCTCGTTCTGGTCGTCACGGTTCATATTCGTGGTGATATACAGACCGTTGGCATACTCGCCGGCAATGTCGAGCAGCATCCAGGAGTCAGCGCCCTCGGTGCCGAGCACGGGGATGTTGAGGCCCTGAAGGCCAACCTGACGCAGCACCTCGGCAGCCTGCTCATAGTAGTTGACGGAATAGATCAGATCCGCACCGGACGCCGCGGCGGCCGTGACGACGGAGGTCAGGTCGCTGTCGGAAATCGCAACGCCCTGCTCAAAGACGACATGCACGTCGGGATAATCCTTGGCCAGCTTCGCCTTGAAGGCGTTGACCTGCGTGGTGCCGAAGTCGAGGTCAACGTAGATGATGGCGACCTTGGTGGCCTTGAGCTGCTCAGCCGTAAACACGGCAGCGCCGGTGGCCTGCACCGCACCGGGGAAGGACTGGGAGAAGATCAGGTCGCCCGCGCCGGTGACGTCGGGGTGCACCGCGTAAGCGGAGACCATCAGCTTGCCCGCATCCTGGAAGATGGGAGCGGCAACCTTGGTCGGGCCGGAGTAGGAGCCGGACACGACCGCGGCAATGGAATCATCATAGGCAAGCTTTTCGGCAATGTTCGCAGCCTGCGTGGTGTCCAGACCATCGTCGAAGTCGACCAGCTCGACCTTCGAACCGTTGATGCCACCGTTCTCGTTCACCAGCTTGACGGCAAGTTTCGCGGAGTTGATCGCGGACGCACCGTCAGCGGAAGCCGCGGCTGCGGAGACGGGGGCAAAGAAGCCGATCTTAATCGTCTCGGGCAGAGCGGGAGCGGCGCTGTTACCGGATGTATCGCCGCCGCTCGGCGCGGTGGTGGTCGTCGAAGGGCTGCTCGGCGCAGCGGTGCCCGCGTCGCCGCCGGTGCTCCCGTTCCCGCCGCAGGCGACAAGGGAGAGCGCCATCATCAGTGTCAGTACAAGAGCAAGAACCTTTTTCATTTTGTCACAACCTCCTAAAAATTTAGTGCCTCAGGCACTTGCCATTGGCAGTATAGTCCAATAAACCGCTTTCGTCAACCCAAAAGCCAGCGCTTACATCTTCCACTTGGTCATGCCTTTCATAACAAAACGGACTGTGATCCCACAACCGGAATCACAGTCCGCATATTTTACAGGTTTTGCAGCAGTTCTTTCCGCACGCCGTCCATACGGCGGTCGGAAATGCCAAAGTCCATCTCCTTGTAAGTCCAAACGGCGCGCGCAATACCATGGCGTTCAAAGACCGCGTGGATCATGCGGAACCAGTTGAGCGCCTCCTCCGGCGGCACGATGTCGATCACGCCGTATTCGCCGCAGTATAGTTCCGTGCCTTCTGTCTTTGCCTTTTGAATGGCGGAGGAGAGCAGTTCTTCCAGATACGCCTCCGTCGCGCCGGCCTCTGCGGCGGTATAACGCTTGTCATTGTTGAACTCAGGATTCCAATGCGCGCCCTGATGCGTGAATTTGAGCGGCTCGTAGCAATGGAAGTTGTAAAGCACGTTCTTGTCACTGGGCGCATCCAGCTCCTGCACCTCGCGCGCGCCGTTGTGGTGATAGCTGCCCAGCAGGATGCGCATGTTGGGCGCAAAGCGGCGGATGCGGCGGATACATTCCGCGCTGATGCGTTTCCATGCGCCCAGATATTCCGCCTCCGTCACCTCGTTGAGCAGTTCAAACATCACGCGGTCCGTCAAGCCGCCCCAGTGCTGCGCGAACGCTTCCCAAATCCGGTAAAAGAGCTGCTGGTACTTTTCACTTTCAAAAAAGCCCGCCTCATGTTCGCCCTCGTCAAAGGAAAAACCCTGCGTCTTGTGCAGGTCGAGCACGGCGTGCAGACGATGCTTTTCGCACAGTGCCAGCGCGGTGTCGATGCGTGCGAGCCCTTCCTCCTTCATGCTGCCGTCGGCGTTTTGCACGACATTATAGTCGATGGGTATACGTACATGGTCAAAGCCCCATGCGGCGATCTGCGCAAAATCCGGCGCCGTGATAAAGCTGTTCAGGCGTTCCGCGCTGTAGTCGCACTGGGACAGCCATCCGCCGAGGTTGATCCCCCGGTAAAAACCCGCTTCCTTCAACATGGATCGATTCCCCGTTTTCTTGTCAATTTCCTCAACCCTTGACGGAGCCGGCGGTAACACCCCGGATGATGGATTTGGACAGGAAGATGTAGACGATCAGCACCGGCAGGATTGCCAGCAAAATAAACATATAGACCTTGCCCATGTCAAACTTGGAGTAGTCCGCCGAGCGCAGCTGCGCGATCATGATCGGGACGGTCTTTTTCTCCGCCTTTGTCAGCAGCAGGGACGGCAAAAAGTAATTGTTCCAGGACTGGACAAAGGAAAAGATGAGCTGCACCGCCATGGCGGGCTTGAGCATCGGCAGCACGATGGTATTGAAGGTGCGGAACTCGCCGCAGCCGTCCACGCGCGCCGCCTCGACGATCTCCATCGGGAGCACGCTTTCCATATACTGTTTCATATAGAAGAACACAACGGGCGCCGCTATACCCGGCAGGATCAGCGGCCAGTACCGGTTCGTCAGACCGTACTTGTAGCACAGCTGGACGAAGCCCGTGGCAGAGACCTGCGGCGGAATGACCATGATCGCCATGATGAAGGTAAACGCCGCATTCTTGCACTTGAAGTCATAGGCGTGGATACCGTAGGCGGTCAGCGCGGAGAAATAAGTTGTCAGAACGGCGGTGCTGCCCGCCACGAGAAAACTGTTGACCAATCCGCGGGGGATGTTGATGGAGGCGTCCGTCCACGCATTGCGCAGGTTCTCCATGAAATGCCCGCGCGGCAACAGCGCGAAACCGCCCTGCAGCTGCGCGTTGGTACGCGTTGCGTTGACGAAGAGCATGTAGAACGAAAACAGGCAGAGAATCGAGAGGAAAATCAGAATCGCATAAACAATGATGCGCAGCACCAGCAGCTGGGTATGCGCCCTGCGACTTTCGGCGGAATCGGAAACTGTCATATGCCTCCCCCTCTCAGTCCTTTTTGGTAAGCGAACGGTAAACGAACATGCTCAGAACGCCGGTGATGATGAATATGATGACCGAGATCGCACCCGCCATGCCGTAGTTCTTGCTGCTGCCAAGATAGTTGTTCAGGAACATCACAAGGGTCGTGGACGTGCGGTTCGGCGTGCCCGCGCCGCCGGTCAAAACCTGCGGCACATCGAACATCTGGAGGCCGCCGATCAGCGCCGTGATGACCGTATAGACCAGAATCGGCATCAGCAGCGGGAGCGTCACCTTGAAAAAGGTCTGGATCGCATTTGCGCCGTCGAGGTTCGCCGCCTCAAAGAGGCTCTGGTCAATGCCCATGATGCCTGCCATCAGCAGGATCGTCGTGTTGCCGAACCACATGAGGAAGTTCATCAGGGAGATCAGCGCGCGCACGGTGACGGTCTTGGCGAAAAAGTCGATCGGCACATCGCTCCACCCCATCGCCTGAATGATCTGGTTGATGGGGCCGACATTGGAAAACAACGTAAAGAACAGCATGGAAAATGCCGACGCCATGATGAGGTTGGGCATGTAAATGACCGTCTTGAAAAACTGCTGGCCGCGGATGCGCAGGCGGTAACTGGTGAAGAAGATCGCCAGCAGCAACGCGATCACGATCTGCGGCACCGCGCCCAGAACCCATAGGATCATTGTGTTCCCTGCGTACTTGAGCACATCAATGCTGCCGTTGGCGTCCGGCGTAAAAAGCTGGATATAGTTCCGCAGCCCCACGAAATTCGGTCCCACCTGCGTCAGCCCCTCGCGGTAGTTCTCGAAGAAACTGTTGTAGATGGTCAGCGCCTGCGGCACAAAGGTAAAGACAAAATATGCCAGAAAGAAGGGCAGGATAAACAGATAACCCCACTTTGCGTAGCTGATGCTCTTTTTCTTTTTCATAACACCCTCCTGTGGCATGTCATCGGCTCATCACGGCGCACCGGATGCGGCGCGTCCTGATCGGCCGGCGCAATTTCCGGCGATCCGCGGAGGCGGGGCCATTGCCCCGCCTCCGCAGGAAAGCAGTCGTCTGGATTACTGCGGGAGAATGATGGAAGGATACGCCTCATGGATCGCCTTGTAGAAGTTCTGCAGGGCGGTGTCCTTGTCGACGGAGCCCTTCAGGTACTCGCGGTAGTTCTCCTGAAGCTTTTCGTTGCAGAGCTGGTCATAGATGGTCTGGTTCTCAAACTTGATGTTCTTTGCCAGCTCAACGAAGATCGTGTTGGGATTCTGGCCGCCGAGGAACTCGCTGGCGTAAGCGTCGTCGGACGCAGCGGCGTTGTTGACCTTCTGGTTGTTGGAGAACTGCGCCTCGTCCTTGACGAGCTTGGTGCAGACATCCTCGTTATTGATAAAGGTATTCATGACGTCGGCGAGCATGCTCGAGTTGTCGCTGCCGGTCGCGGCAAGCAGCCAGGTGCCGCCCCAGAAATACGGCGCGGGGCCTTCGCAGATCGCCCAGTCGCCAAAGCAGCCCTTTTCAGCATCCTGCGCGTTGCCCATGGAGAAGTTGAAATACCAGGCAGGTCCGAAGAAGCACATCGTCTTACCGTCCTTGAACATCTGGTTGGTGCAGTCATCGGCCCAGATATCGGAAAGGACGGTGTAGCCGTTCTGCGCGAAGGACTCGGCCTGCTTCATCCACATCTCAACCTCGGGAGAGAACTGGAGCTTGTTGTCGGCGTCCACCCAGGAAGCAGTGGCGTTGTTGGTGAACACACGGTAGTCGGCAGCCTCAGAAGCGGTCATGTAATACCCCTTCGCCTTGGCCTGCGCGGCAACGGCTTCATACTTATCCCAGCTGTTGAGCAGCGCCTGCACCTCGACGGGATCATCGGTGCCGAGCACGTCCTTGGCGATGGAGCGGCGATAGATCAGCGCCGCGGGGCAGCACTGGAAGCTGACGCCCTTGACGACGCCGTTGGCGTCAGACGCAGCCTGAACGGTGTACGGATAGGCGTTGGAGAAATCGGTCACACCCAACGGCGCAACGTCCTGCGTTGCCTCGGAGTTGGTATACTTGAGGATGTAGTCCGCCTCGGCAAGGAACATATCGACCTTGTCGTCCGCCGCGGCGTCCGCCTGGTTGATCAGCGCCTCATCGAGCGCGTTCTGATAGGCGCCATCCTTGCTCGGAACGATGATCCAGTTGACGGTCACGCCCTCGGGCACGGTGTAATACTTTTCAAAGAAGCCCTTGAACTCTTCATTCCACGCGTAGATGTTGAAGACCTTGCCTTCGCCGTTGTCGGCGGCTGCGGGCGCCGCGGGTGCAGCGGACGAGCCGGACGTCGTGGACGGCTGTGCGGGGGTTTCGGCCGCGGGCGTGCTGCCGCCGCCACAGGCGACGAGCGCAAACACCATGACCAGAGCAAGAAACGCAGAGACACACTTTTTCATTTTGCTTTCCTCCTAGTTTTTTGATGCCTTGTTTTTGTGATGCGTTATCATGATGCGGGTCTTACCCGCCGATCACCGTTTCAGCGCTGTGCCACCGATTCTCCCTCGATTAGCTCGCCGGGAATGATGACGCGGTCCAGCAGCGCGGTTTTGGGGCGTTCGATCAGTTCGATCAGCTTTGCCGCAGCGGCCCGGCCCATCTCCCCCGTGTTCTGGCGGTAGGTGGTCAAACGCGGGCTGATGACCTGCGAAAGGTTGATGCCGTCGTAGCCCATGGTGGAAATATCCTCCGGGATGCGAAGCCCCGCCTCGCGGATGCCGTTCATACCGCCGATGTAGGAGTAATCGTCCGGGAAAAGAACACAGTCAGGGCGCGGATCAAGCGCCAGCAGTTCCTTGCAGGCGCGGCAGCAGCCCTCGGTATCGTGATAAGCGCTCTCGCGGAGATACTCCTTCGGCACGCTCAGCCCCAGCTCCTCACAGGCACGGTGGAACCCGATGAGGCGATGCTCCGTCACCGCGGTCATTTCGCCGTGGATAAAAGCGAAGCGTTTGTGGCCCTTTGCCGCGGCGTAGCGCACCAGCGCCTTCGTACCGCTGACGTTATCGGACAGGACGGCGACGCGATTGTTGAAAACATGGTCGATCGTCACCACCGGCAGTTCGGACTCCACCAGTTCCATCACCATCGGGTCGTGGAAATCCGCCGAGACGATCACCACGCCGTCCACGCCGCGGTACAGGCAGTGCTGCAAATAGCTGCTGGGACGTCCGCCGAGGTTTCTGCTGATGAAAGTGATATCGTAGCCGCTTTGCTCCGCCTCCACGCGCAGGCTGTCCAGCACGGCGGAGAAGAACTCATGGGCAAGGCCGCTGTGGCGCTTGTCGACAAACAGGACGCCGATATTATAAGTGCGGTTCGTCTTCAGCGCGCGGGCGGCGGCGTTTGCCATGTATCCCATTTCCTCCGCCGCACGGCAGATCCGGGTCTTTGTTTCCTCTCCGACGTCCGGCTGTCCGTTGAGCGCTTTGCTGACCGTCGCAACTGAAACGCCGCATTGTCGTGCGATATCCTTCATGGAAACCATGTGATGCGCACCTCGTTTTCTTAAACGATTTCGTAATGCAAAATTACATCACTTCAACAAAAAAATCAATAGCAAACCCGCATTTTATTTCAATATCACCAAATTTTATGACTTTTTAACAGTTTTCGGAAACTTTGTTTATGAATTCTGCCGACGAATATTTTACAGCTTCAAATTTTTATTCAGAGTTATATATAAATGACGAAAAGTGCAAATTTTCTCTTGCATTTTTCGGTAATATCGGCTACGCTAAGGAAAAGTATTTGTTTCGCAAACGTTTTCGTTCGCAAGGGAGGCCCGCCATGCAATTCGGTCATTTCGACGACGCACGCCGCGAGTATGTCATCACAACGCCGCGCACCCCGCTGCCGTGGATCAACTATCTGGGAAGCGAGGATTTTTTCGCACTGCTGTCCAATACGGCCGGCGGATACTGTTTCTATCGTGACGCGCGCCTGCGCCGCCTGACGCGCTACCGTTACAACAACGCCCCTCTGGATTCCGAAGGCTTTCATGTTTACATCCGGGACGGCGATACGGTCTGGAATCCCGGCTGGCAGCCGACGCAAACGGAGCCGGACAGCTACTCATGCCGGCACGGGCTCGGTTACACGGTGATCGAAGGCGCCAAAGACGGCCTGCGTGCCACGCAGGAGTTGTTTGTCCCGCTGGGTGACAACTGTCTGCTGATGCGTGTGTGTTTGGAAAACGCGTCGGCCGCGCAGAAGCATGTTTTTCTGTTCCCCTATGTGGAATTTTGCCTGTGGGATGCGATGGATGACAGTTCCAACTTCCAGCGCAACTTCTCCACCGGCGAGGTAGAGGTGGACGGCGCGGCGATTTACCATAAGACCGAGTATCGCGAGCGCCGCAACCACTTCGCCGTGTTCTGGGCGAGCCGCACGCCCGACGGCTTTGACACCGCGCGCGAGGCATTTCTCGGCACCTACGGTTCCCCCGCCCGACCCGCCGCCGTGTTTGGCGGCGGCTGCACCGGCAGCGTTGCGCACGGCTGGCAGCCCATCGCCGCACAGCAGTTTGATCTGACGCTTGCGCCGGGCCAGCAGGAGAGCATTCTCTTCGGTCTCGGCTACATAGAAAACCCGCAAAACGAGAAATGGGAAGCGCCTGGCGTGGTGAACAAGGCGCGTGCCAAGGCCATGATGGCGCGTTATGCCGACAACGCACAGTTTGACGCAGCGCTCGCCACGCTGGCCTCACACTGGGACAAACTGCTCGGAAAATACCAGACACACACGGGCGACGAAAAGCTCGACCGCATGGTGAACATCTGGAACCAGTACCAGTGCATGGTCACGTTCAATATGAGCCGCAGCGCCAGCTATTACGAAAGCGGCATGGGGCGCGGCATGGGCTTCCGCGACTCCTGTCAGGATCTGCTGGGCTTCGTGCACATGATCCCGGAGCGCGCCCGCGAGCGCATCCTTGATATCGCGGCGACGCAGTTCCCGGACGGCAGCGCCTATCATCAGTACCAGCCGCTGACAAAGAAAGGAAATCTCGACGTCGGCAGCGGGTTCAACGACGACCCGCTCTGGCTGATTGCCGGCACCGACGCTTATTTGCGCGAAACGGGCGACTTTTCGATCCTCGATGCGTCTGTACCGTTTGACAACGACGCTTCGCTGGCACAGCCGCTTCTGGAACACCTGCGCCGCAGCTTCCGTTACACCGAAACGCACCTCGGCCCTCACGGTCTTCCGTTGATCGGCCGTGCCGACTGGAACGACTGTCTCAACCTCAACTGCTTTTCCGAACACCCGGGAGAGAGTTTCCAGATCACCGGCCCCAGCGAAGGCCCCGTGGCGGAGAGCGTATTTATCGCGGGCATGTTTGTCAAGTACGGCCGCGCATGGGCGGACATTCTGCGCCACATCGGCCGGAATGATGAAGCGGACGCCGCAGACAAGGCGATTGCCGCCATGGAACGCGCGACGCTCGATGCCGGCTGGGACGGCGCGTGGTTCCGCCGCGCCTATGACGCCAACGGCAACGTCGTCGGCGGCAGCGCGTGTGAAGAAGGTCAGATCTTTATCGAACCGCAGGGCATGTGCGTCATGGCAGGGATCGGCAAAAACAGCGGCGAGGCCGAAAAAGCGCTGGCAAGCGTCAAAGAGCGGCTCGATACCAAGTACGGCATCGTGCTGCTCCAGCCCGCCTACACTCGCTACCATCTGGAGTTGGGCGAGATCAGCAGTTACCCGCCCGGATACAAGGAAAATGCGGGCATCTTCTGTCACAACAATCCGTGGATCGTCTGCGCCGAGGCTGTGCTCGGGCACGGCGAACGTGCTTTTGAGGTCTATCGCCGCACCGCGCCGGCATACATCGAGGACATCAGCGAGATCCATCGCACCGAGCCGTACGTCTACAGTCAGATGATCGCCGGCAAGGACGCCGCAAGTTTCGGTGAAGGCAAGAACAGCTGGCTGACCGGCACAGCCGCATGGACTTTCCTGAGTGTCAGCCAGTCGATCCTCGGTGTCATCCCGGCGCTGGACGGTTTGAAAGTCGACCCCTGCATTCCCGCATCGCTCAAGACCTTTACGGTCACGCGCCGCTACCGCGGCGCGGAATACCGCATCACGGTGGATAATACCGCAGGCGTGCAGCACGGCGTACGCTCCGTTTTGGTGAACGGCAAGGCGTTGTCCGGCGACGTACTCCCGCTTGGCAAAAACGGCGAAACGCTTGATGTAACCGTCGTTATGGGCTGAACGGATCAGTCATCACACAGGCTGTTAAGGGCTGCGTGCCCTTTGCAACAGGGAACCGCCGTTTATCCGACTGGTTCCGGCATTCCCCATATTTCAACGGCGGCGCGCCACTCCACTTCAGGCAGCACGCAGTATTGTCTCACTGGCGCGGCGTACGCAAAAAAAGGAGGAAAAAACCGCCCGGCCGGCGGTGCGGCAGTGTGGAGACCTGCCGTAATGCGCTCTCCCCTTGCGGGACAGCGCGAGGTTCCGCGCGCGGAGGCGGCGGAGCTGCGGCCGAACACATGGCACAGGTACAGCTGAAAAACATCAGGAAGGTCTACCCCCACGCGCCCGGCACGGCAAAGAAAAAAGGCAAAAAAGCCGAGGACGAAAAAAAGACCAATCTGCAAATCACGGATGAGGGCGTCGTTGCGGTGCAGGAGTTCAATCTCGACATCGCGGACAAGGAGTTCATCGTCCTCGTCGGCCCGTCCGGCTGTGGCAAGTCCACGACGCTGCGCATGGTCGCGGGTCTGGAGGAAATCTCCGGCGGCGAACTGCTGATCGACGGCAAGCTGATGAACGACATCGCGCCCAAGGACCGCGACATCGCGATGGTCTTCCAGAGCTACGCGCTCTACCCGCACATGACCGTGCGTGAGAACATGGAATTCCCGCTCAAGCTGCGCAAAATGTCTGCCGACGAGATCAGGCAGCGCGTCGACCATGCCGCCGAAACGCTCGGCATCACCCAATATCTCGACCGCAAGCCCAAGGCACTCTCCGGCGGACAGCGCCAGCGCGTTGCCATCGGTCGCGCTATCGTACGCGAGCCGAAGGTGCTGCTGATGGACGAGCCGCTGTCAAATCTCGACGCGAAGCTGCGCAATCAGATGCGTGCGGAAATCATCAAGCTGCGCCAGCAGATCGACACGACCTTCATTTACGTCACGCACGACCAGGTGGAGGCAATGACGCTCGGCGACCGTATCGTGATTATGAAGGATGGCTACATCCAGCAGATCGGCACGCCGCAGGAGGTGTTCAACCACCCGAAGAACCTCTTTGTGGCGGGCTTCATCGGCACGCCGCAGATGAACTTCTTCCCCGGCGCACAACTCATCGAAAACGGCGGCGTATACGCCGTGGATCTGCTGGGCAAGGTCTTTGCGCTGACCGATGCGCAATCGAAGGCGCTTGCCGCCAAGGGCGTGAAAAGTGGGGAGATCACCGCAGGCATCCGTCCCGTTCACGTCACGTTGGATGACGACGGCATCGAAGCGCGGGTCGATGTGAGCGAAATGATGGGCTCGGAGTTGCACCTGCACATGACCGCAGGCGGTCAGGACGTGGTCGCGGTCGTCCCGACGACCGCACTGGAGGACACAACGATCACTGGCGGAAGCACGGTGAAGTTCACCTTCCAGCCCCGCCTGCTGCATCTTTTTGATGCGCAGAGCGAAGAAAACCTGCTGTAACGTTGCGCATCCGGCGGTTCACCGACCGGTCCCGTCGGTCCCACCGGACCCACCGGCCCGCGCGGCGAAAGCGTAGAGCTCACGGCCGCGGCGGCGGTTGCAGATCTTGATGCGGCCGCCGAGCTCGCCGACGTCATTGCGGCGTTCAACGTGCTGCTGGCAAGCCTGCGCAAAGTTGGCCTGCTTGAGGCTTGATCCGGTTTGTGAATATCCATGGGGAGCGGCACAATGCCGCTCCCCATTTCAAAAGGAGTGTTTTCCATCGCATATCAGGTCTGCGTGTACGCGATCGCAAAAAACGAAGAAAAATTTGTCGACGGTTTTATCGACTCCATGTCGGAGGCAGACACGATCTGTGTACTCGACACCGGCTCCTCGGACGGCACGGTGGAACGGCTCCGCGCCCGGGGCGCCGTCGTAGCGCAAAAGCGCATCGAGCCTTGGCGTTTCGATACCGCGCGCAACGAATCCATGCGCCTCATCCCCGCGGACGCGGACATCTGCTGTTGCATAGATCTCGACGAGCGGTTCCGCCCCGGCTGGCGCGCCGCGCTGGAGGCGGCGTGGCAGCCCGATACGACCCGCGCCCGCTATCGTTACACCTGGAGTTTCCATCCCGACGGAAGCGAAGGGCACGTTTTCTGGCCAGACAAGATCCACAAAACCGGCTGCTACCGCTGGACACGGCCCGTCCATGAGGTTCTCTCCTACACAGGTGAGGGCGCGGAGCGTATCGTCACCGTTCCCGGTATCCAGCTCGACCATCACCCCGACGAGACAAAATCCCGCGCCCAGTATCTGCCGCTGCTGGAGCTGGCGGTGGCGGAAGACCCGGAGGATGACCGCAGCCGCCATTACCTCGGGCGCGAATATATGTACCGCGGCGAATGGGCGAAGGCGATTGCCACGCTCCGTCGCCATCTTGCGCTGCCGCGAGCGGTCTGGGCGGACGAGCGCGCCGCATCCATGCGTTTCATCGCCCGCTGCTACCGCCGTCTGGGACGCGACGACCTTGCCGCCGCGTGGTACCACCGCGCCATCGGCGAGGCACCGCACCTGCGTGAGGCATATGTCGATTACGCTGCACTGCTCTATGACCGGCAAAACTGGGCGGGCGTGGCATACTTTGCCAACTGTGCCCTCGCCATCACGGAGCGGCCGGCAACCTATATCACCGAGGGATACGCATGGGGCGCGCTGCCATGGGATTACCTCTCCATCGCCCTCTGGCATCTCGGGCAGGTACCTGCGGCGGCTGAGGCATGCAAAAATGCGCTTATCCTTGCGCCGGATAACGACCGATTGCAAAGGAATCTTGCTTTTTTGACGCAGTGCTCTTATAATAGCGCAGAATCACCCAAAAAAGGAAGCGTCACATGAACACAAACGACATCTATCAGACCTTAGGCGTCGGCAGCGCCGTCCTCGCCTACGGCGAACGTGTGCTGGCGTCACTCACGGAGCGCTTTGCAGCCATCGACGCGAACGCCGAGCTGGGGCAGGCAAAGGTGCTCGCCGCCATGCAGAAAAATCGCGTTGCCGCCGCTCATTTTGCCGCCACGACGGGTTACGGTTACGACGACTTGGGCCGGGAAACCCTTGAGCGCGTCTACGCCGACACCTTCCACACCGAGGCAGCGCTGGTACGCCCGCAGCTTGTCTGCGGCACGCATGCGCTGGCCGTCGCGCTTTCGGCAAACCTGTTGCCCGGCGACGAGCTGCTGGCAATCTCCGGCAAGCCCTATGACACGCTGGAAGAGGTTATCGGCATTCGTCCCTCGCCCTGTTCCCTCGCCGAATACGGCGTCCGCTACCGTCAGGTAGACTTATTGCCAGATGGTTCCATTGATTTGTCCGGCGTCCGCGCCGCGCTCAATGAACACACAAAGCTGGTGCACATTCAGCGATCCAAAGGCTATCAGACCCGCCCCACGCTCAGCGTTGCGCAGATCGGAGAGTCTATCAATCTCGCCAAGTCTATTTGCCCGCATGCCGTCGTCATGGTCGACAACTGCTACGGCGAGTTCGTTGAGTCTATTGAGCCGAGCGACGTCGGCGCAGATATGACCGTCGGCTCGCTCATCAAGAACCCGGGCGGCGGCCTCGCCCCGATCGGCGGATACATTGTGGGCACACAGGCGTGCATCGACCGCTGCGCCTACCGCCTCTCCGCCCCCGGTCTAGGCCAGGAGGTGGGGGCGAACCTGGGCATCCTGCCCAGCTTCTACCAGGGCCTCTTCCTGGCCCCCACAGTGGTGGCCGGGGCCGAAAAGGGCGCCATCTTTGCCGCGGCCCTCTATGAGCGCCTGGGCTTCCGGGTGATCCCCGGCAGCGCCGAGGAGCGGCACGACATCATCCAGGCCGTGGAGCTGGGCTCCGAGACGGGGATGCGGGCCTTCT
>CACZPK010000069.1 GCA_902783035.1 Oscillospiraceae bacterium | reverse complement strand
GGAGTATATGTTCTGTCATGAAACAGAATGCTGAGATGTCTTTATATCTCCCGTAAGTCTAAAGGATGTTTTATACACTTCGTTATATACTTCGGACATATATTTTTGTATATCTTAGTCATTTTTTGAATAGCACTGTCATACGAAGGGTGCGTTTCTTTAAAGTCGCAGCCCGGCGTGATCACTTTTCCATTACGAGCAACAACACCCGCGCAATAAATTTCATGGGGCTTATATAAATTAGATTTCCCACCTGCTACATTCTCCAGCTCATCATCGCTAAGCAGCATCCCTGCATTTTCAATGAGGCTCTTCTTTTCGTCTTTTGTTTCTGCCTTTTCTACCTGTTTCTGAGGTTCATCGACGGTATCATGCGGTGGGGATACCTGCGGTAGCGCGACCATTCGGAGGGCTGCTCGCCCTTTTCGCACGGCGCGATGACGCCCTGTTCCGTCAGACTTTTGAGCGCGTCGCTTTCGGGGAGGTCGTGTTCGCCGTCGCACGCGCGCAGTAGCGCGAAGGTTTCCTCGTCCACACGAAGCGGCGCGGGGACAGAGCGGCAGTACATCGCGTGATTTACGAATTTCCACGCCCGCAGGGCGTAATCGTCAAAAAGGCGGTAATACATGGCGTTCCTCCCCGCGATGCTCTGTCAGCACTTTTTGATGCTGCCCGGATGCGCCCGGAGCTCCTCAAGCTCCGAACGATGTATTTCTTTTGTACTATGCCCAAACATCATTGCACCGAATTTCGCCGCTTTGGCACTTTTAAGGTTTGAGTCCACAATCCTGCCATGGCCGTTCTCCTTTTCAAAGATCTGTGACGGTGCGGTCAGTGCAGGTACGCCGAGTCCGCCCAGCCCCACCGCCCATTCCAGCTGACATAGCAGTAAGTACACGGCGAGCCGTTCAGACCGGTACCCTTGGTGGTCGAACCGTAGGTGAAGACCTGATAACCGGGATACAGCCGAGCAAGCTCGTGGTACTGATCCCAAACGGGCTCGGGCCGCAGCGGGAGATAGCTGCCGTTGCAGTAGCCGACGGTCAGGTAGTAGCCGATGCCGCCAAATCCGCCGCTGGCCCTGTCCAGTTCCTCGTCGGTCAGCCCCGCCGCTTCGCTTTTTCTCTCGTCGTTCATGGCTGTTCTCCTTCTCCTTTTATTTTCTGTCTGTTGATACGATGGCTTTTTCGATGTGGCAGCAAAATTTTCAGAAATTTCCCAGTTTCCGTTTGAGCAGCGCCAGCGCCTTCTGATGCCGCAGCTTGACCGCGCCGTAGCTCATGCCGAGGCGCAGCGCGACCTCCGTGAGCGGCAGGCGGTCGTAGTAGCGCGCCACGATGATGTCCGTCAGCTCGTCCGGGAGCTTTTCCAGCGCGTCGGCGAGCGCGCCCAATAGCTCGGAGCGCAGCGTTTCGTCCTCCGGCTTTTTTGCTTCTTCCGTCGTACCCGCCGCCGCGACGAAGTCCAGTTCGTCGTCGGAAAGCTCCCGCGCCGCCGTCCGTCTGTGCGAGGCGTCGATCACTGCCTGTAAACGCGCCGAGGGCGCAAAACGCTGCAAGTCAAACGCCTGATATAACTGTTTCTCCGTCATGCTCAACTCCTTTCCGTTCTCGTCTTGGGCTGTTTGCCTTACGTCTATTGATACCCGCGACTTCCCAATGTGGCAGTAAAAATTCAAAAATATTTCAGTACGCCGTCGTCACGCCGACATACGCCGTATCGTCGAGCCGCTGGCGCGCGACCAGCTCCGCGAACGCGCCGCCGCGCGCGATCAACTCGTCATAGCTGCCGTCCTCGACGATCTTGCCGCTCTCCAGCACGATGATACGGTCGCAGCGGCGGATGGTCGAGAGCCGGTGCGCGATGACGATGCGCGTGCATTTCATCTTGTCGAGCGCCTCGGAGACCTGCTTTTGCGTGAGGTTGTCGAGCGCGCTCGTCGCCTCGTCGAACATCAGAATTTTCGGCTTGGGCGCGACGGCGCGGGCAATGAGAAGCCTCTGGCGCTGTCCGCCGGAGATGCCTCCTTGTCCTTCGGAAATGAGCGTGTTCATGCCCATCGGCATATCGCGGATATCGTCCGCGAGCCCTGCGATCTCCGCCGCCTCCCAGGCGTCGTTAAGCGTCAGCCACGGCGCGGAGATCGTGATGTTGGAGAAGATGTCGCCGGTGAACAGCTTGCCGTTTTGCATCACCGCGCCGATCTTCCGGCGCAGGGATTTGAGGTCGAGCTTTTTGAGGTCGCGCCCGTCGTAGTACACCGCGCCCTTTTGCGGCGTCTCGAACCCGAGCATCACGCGCATGAGCGTCGATTTGCCGCAGCTGGTCCTGCCGACGATGGCGACGTACTGGCCGGGGCGTATTTTGAGGCTCATGTCGTCCAGCACGGGCGGCATATCCTCGGCGTAGCGGAAGGTGACGTTGTTCAGTTCAATACCGCCCGAAAGCCATGTCACGACCTGCTTTTCCTCCGACACCTCCGGCACGGTCTCCATGATGGGCTTCGCCATCTCCAAAACCGGCTTGATCTGCGCGATGGTTGACGCGATACCCGCGAGCGCCATGAACGCGCCGTTCACCATGCCGTAGGCGGCGTTGAAGGCGTAGTATTCCGCGACGGAAACGCCGCTTTTTATTGCCGCGTAGTACATGACCATCGAGCCGACGAGCGAGATCGTCAGCGTCATGACCGAGCCGACCTTCAAAAACATCGGCGGATTGTAGGAAAGCTCCGCGCTCTTGCTGTAGAGCTTGCCCCAGCGGGCAAAGGCGCGCTTCTCCGCGCCGGAGAGCCGGATCTTCTGGATGCCGGAAATGAGCTGATAGCTCATGCCGCTCTCCTTGCTGCCAAGCTCCATCTGCTGCTTGGATATCTTCATCTGCGCGAACACCTGCACGGTCGTCACCACGACGGTGAGCAGCGTGATAATCAGCGCGGGCGCGACGAGCGCCGGGGCGTAGGCGAAGATCTGCGTGATGTATAGAAGCGAGAAGACGGAAGTGAGTCCCGTGGACATCGCCACGCTCACCATCTGCGAAGCGAGCGCGTTTAAGTACTGCGAGCGATTGGATAATTCGCCCGCGCTGTACTGCTTGAAGAAGTCCGGCGGCAGGGACAAAACGCGCATCATCGTCGCCGCCTCCACGGAGAGGTTGAGCTTCGTGCCGACGCGCGCGGTGATCATCGAGCGCACCGTGCCGAGCAGCAGCGCGCTGACCGAGGCGCAGGCCATGAAGATCGCCATGCCGATGAGCGCTGTCACGCTGCCGGAGTCCAGCACGTCGGAAAAAAGCAGCTGATTGAGCTTCGGCGTCAGCATCCCGACGAGCGTGCAGACGAGCATCGAAATGGCGATCAGCGCCATGTCCGCGGGCGCGATCTGCTCCAAGATGTATTTGAGGAGGCTTCCCATGCCCATTTTTTTGAGCGGGAAGGGCTTGTAGAACGCGATGGCCTCGCGCGCAATGAGCTTTTCCGTGCTTCCTGTGAGCTTGACGCGCTTGCCTGTCGTGAGGTCAACAAAGCTGTAACCCTTTAGACCCGTGGGGATGAGCGCGACGAGCGTGCCGTCGTCCGCGCGCGTGCCGAGCATCGCGCCGACCGCGTCGCGGTACCAGCCGCTCTCG
>CACZPK010000068.1 GCA_902783035.1 Oscillospiraceae bacterium | reverse complement strand
CGGCGACGCCGACCTGATCCGCCAGATGCAGGGCAACGACATCCAGATCGTCGTCTGCCAGACCGCGCCGACCGTCTCCTTCATCCCTGAGATGGCCGTGTTCGACCTGCCGATGTCCTTCGCGAAGTATGACGGCGACACCATCAACAACGTTCTCAACGGCAGCAACGACTTCACCGCGGCGCTGGGCAAGGCCTATGAGGCGCAGGGCCTGCACCTCCTCGGCTTCCTGCAGAACGCCACCTATCGTCTGACCACCTCCAACAAGCCGCTCAACACGCTGGCTGACTTCTCCGGCCTGCAGATCCGCACGATGGAGAATGCGAACCACATGGCGTTCTGGCAGGCGATCGGCGCACAGCCGACCCCGCTGGCCTGGGCTGAGGTTTACGTCTCCCTGCAGAACAAGATGATCGACGCGCAGGAGAACGCGGCGGACACCTGCGTCGGCGCGAACTTCCAGGAAGTCCAGAAGTATCTCGCCTGCACCAACCACATCCTGTACTGCAACCAGATCTGCATCAACAAGGATGCTTATGAGTCCCTCGATCCCGCCTATCAGGCAGCGCTCGATCAGGCTGTGTCCGACGCCATCGCCTATATGCGTCCGCAGCTCGAGAGCATCGACAAGGACAACAAGCAGATTCTCAAGGATGGCGGCATGGAGATTATCGAGTATGATGCGTCCTTCTATGATGAGGTTCTCGGTCTCGATTCCGTGAAGAAGGTCTACTCCGACATCGACGCCGCGACCAACGGTCTGGCGAGCCTGCTGATGGGCGCTCTGGGCTAACACCAGACACCGCACAGCCAACACACAACAATCGACGCATGGGCGGCGGGGCGTTTCTCGCCTCGCCGCCTTTCGCGCAACAAGTGTGCAAAGGACGTGTTCCCAATGGATAAGCAATCGCCCGGCGTGGGCTTTGCATACCTGATCCTGACATTTTTTCTCTGGGGCAGCGTCTATGTCGCCGGAAAGCTCGGCTCGGCACAGATTCCGCCATTTCTGCTCTCGGCGCTTCGTTGTGTCATAGCAACGCCCATATTGCTGTTGATGGCGCGCAAACATCTCGGCGTCAGGATCGAACCGGAGGACCGCAAGTACTTTCTGCTTGTCGGCTTTCTCGGCTATTACATGACCTTCGATCTGGTGCAGCTCGGCGTACATCTCACGGGGGCCTCCACCGCGGCGCTGGTCAACTCTTTCAATCCCGTCGCGATCATGCTGCTCTCCGCGTGCTTCCTCAGGGAACGCATTACCCCCGTCAAGCTCCTCTGTCTGGTGCTCGCCATGACCGGCACGGTAATCGTTGCCGGCGGCGCACATGGAAAGGGCGAGCTGCTCGGCATTCTCTCCACACTGCTCGCCACCGTGACGTGGGGCATCGCCGCCGTTTGCATTCGCCGCCTGACGGCGAAATATCCGGCGATCCTCGTCACCGCCTACGGTATGGTGCTCAGCCTGATCCCTCACATCCCCACCGGTCTTGCCAACGCGCTGCGTCAGCCGCCGCAGTTCGATCTGCGCACGCTGCTGACCGTGCTCTATCTGGCACTCATTGGTACTGCGTTTGCCCAGTTCACCTGGGCGAAGGCACTCGCACGTTTTCCCGCGGGCACCTGCTCGCTGTTTTACCCCCTGCAAGCTGTCTTTTCCGCGCTTCTCGGCGCGGTCATTCTGAATGAGAAATTTACAGCGGCTTTTTTCCTCGGCCTTGCCTTTGTCGCGGCGGACGTGGTGCTCAGCACCCGTGAAACGGCACGCGAGGCGGCCCGGACTGTTGATAATGATTGAATATTTTTTTTAAGGAGGACCCATTATGGCAAGAAAGTTTTCTCTCGCGTATCTGACGATCCCCGGTGTTGATCCCGTCAGCCAGATCAAGATCGCGAAGGAGGCGGGATATGATTCCGTCAGCCTGCGCACCATCCCGATGCACCTCCCCGGCGAGCCGGAGTTCCTGCCCCAGAAGGATCCCGATCTCTTTGATGCCATCAAGAAGGCGCTCAAGGAATATGATATGCCGCTGATGGACATTGAGCTGGCGCGCATTCGCCCCGACCTCGACATCGAGGAGTATAAGCCCGCCTTTGAGGCGGCCGCCAAGCTGGGTGCCACCGACGTGCTGGGCAGCGTCTGGTCCCGCGACAAGGCGTGGTACACCGAGACCGCCGGCAAGGTCGCCGACTATGCCAAGGAGTTCGGCCTCAAGTTCAACATCGAGTTTCTGCCCTGGGCAGGCGTCCGCAATCTGCAGGAAGACATCACGCTGATCGACGACCTCGGCCGCGACAACGTGTTCGTCATGGTCGATACGCTCCACGCCGGCCGCGCGGGCGTGACCGCGAAGGAGCTGGCGCGCACCCCGCGCAAATACTTCAACTTCATCCACCTCTGCGACGGCCCTGCCGGCCCCGACGGCGATCCCGTGCTGGACAACATCAAGGACGACCTGATGCTCTACACCGCGCGCGAGGCGCGTTTCTATCCCGGCGAAGGCTGCATGGATATCGCCGGCATGGTCAAGGCAATGCCCGAGATCCCGCTGAGCATCGAGCTGCCGAACCTCAAGGAGATCGAAAAGCGCGGCCAGGCCGGTCACGCCGCCCGCTGCCTTGAAACCGCGAAGGCATACTTCAAGGCAAACGGCATCGACTGATCCTGCACGATCACAGCGTCTGCCCCGCCATACCGTGCTGATTGGATGCAGTCAAATGAGCAGAACGGGGTAATACCATGAATCTACAACAGCTTTATTATTTCAAGGCGATTGCCGAACTGGAACACTATACCAAGGCGTCTGAAGCGTTGAATGTCAACCAGTCGAGCCTGAGCCATGCGATGCAGAGCCTGGAGCACGAGTTGAACGTCAAGCTCTTCACGCGCAACGGGCGCAATGTTGTTCTTTCACAGTACGGGAAAATGTTCCTGCCTCATGTGACGCAGGCACTGGATACGCTGGAGGACGGGGTTACGGAGCTGCGCAATGCGGTCGATCCGGAAACGGGCATCGTCACGCTTGCCTGCTTCCCGTCGCTGGCGCAGTTTGTGCCGGACATCATTGTGCGCTACGTCTCCGAGACGAACCGCGTGGACGTCCGTCTGCAAACCAATCAGGAGGCGACCTATTTCGCCCTGCGTGAGCAGCTGCTTGAAGGGAAGGTCGATCTGGTATTTGCCACAGAGATCGACGACCCGCGCATCGGCAGTTCGCTCGTCGGCGAACAGAGCTTTGTTCTGCTTGTGCCGACGGATCACCGCTTTGCGCAGCGGGAAAGCGTCTCCATGGAGGAGCTGGACGGCGAGAATTACATCGCCTACAGCAAGGACAGCCAGCTCCGCCTCCAGTCCGACCAGATGTTCCGCAAGCTGGGCATCAAGCCCCGCATCAAGGCCGAAACGGCGCAGGACATCATGATCCACGGGCTCGTCGCTGCGGGACACGGCATTGCCATCACTCCCTGGCCGCTGGGCTGCGCGCCGTACAACGTGCGCCTTGTGCGTATTCAGGACACCAATAAGCGTAAGCTGTATCTTCTTTGGAACAAGGAAGCCTATATGCCGCCCGCGGCGGCACAATTCCGCGACTTTATCGTACGCAAGGGGCTGGTATTCGACGAATACCGCCAACGCAACCACATCGAATAAAACTGCAAAATGCTTAGGAGGATAATCTATGGCTAAGAAACTCGTTGCCGACCTGATGGTCGAGTATCTGGAGCGCCGCGACGTCAAGTATGTCTTCGGTCTGTGCGGTCATACCGTCATCGGAATGCTCGACGCGCTTTCCCGCAGCAAGAAGGTCAAGTACATCTCCAACCGTCATGAGGCTGTCGCCTCCACCGCGGCGGACGGCTACGCCCGCGTGACCGGCAAGGCGAGCGTGGCGATGTGCCACCTCGGGCCTGGCATCACCAACGTCCTCACCGGCGTTGCCAACGCGGCGTTCGACTCCATCCCCATGGTCGTCATCGCCGGCGATGTGCCGAGCTATTACTTCGGCAAGCACCCCCATCAGGAAGTCAACATGCACGGTGACGCCACGCAGTACAAGGTACTCGAGCCTGTGTGCAAGCGCTGCTGGCGCGTGGACGACGTCGAGTCCCTGCCCGACATCATGGACAAGGCATTCCGTCTGGCCGAATCCGGCCGTCCCGGCCCCGTGCTGATCGACATGCCGATGGATATGTTCGCCCGCGAGGTCGAAGAGGATCTGTGGGAGCGCACGAAGCACGACAGCCACTTCACCTACAAGCCCGCGCTCGATCCCGCGGCCGCGAAGGCGATCGCCAAGAAGCTGGTCGAGGCGAAGAACCCCGTCCTGCACGCCGGCGGCGGCATCCTGCTGGCGAAGGCATCCGACGAGCTGGCTGCGCTGGCTGAGTTCCTTGACATCCCCGTGTCCCGCACGCTGATGGGTCAGGGCTGCCTGAGCGACAAGCACCCGCTGATGGTCGGTCAGACCGGTTTCTGGGGTCTGGAAACGACCCACGAGTTTACGCTCAAGGCTGACGTCATTCTCGGCCTCGGCACCCGCTTTGCAGAGGCGGACAGCTCCAGCTGGTATCAGGGCGTGACCTTCGATCCCACCGTTACCACCTTCCTGCAGATCGACATCGATCCCACCGAGATCGGCCGCAACTATCCCGTTGAGATCGGCGCGGTCGCCGACCTCAAGCTGGCGCTGGCGCAGATCCTGGAAGAGGCGAAGAAGATCTGCCCGAACGGCATCAAGCGCGAGGGCCTGCGCGAAAAGATCGCGAAGGCGAAGGAAGAGTTCAAGAAGTCCAACGAGGCGATCTCCAACGACGATCGTTTCCCGATGACCCCGCAGCGCATCCTCAAGGACGTCAAGGCGACCATCCCCGAGGACGCACACATCTTCACCGACGTGGGCTGGAACAAGAACGGCGTCGCGCAGCAGTTCGACATCACCGTTCCCGGCACCATTCACCACTCCTCCGGCCTTGCCACGATGGGCTTCGGCGCCTCCGCCGTGCTCGGCGGCAAGCTGGCGGCTCCCGACAAGATCTGCCTGACCCTGACCGGTGACGGCGGCTTCGGCGTCAACCCGACCTGCCTCGCCACCGCGGTTGAGCAGGGCATCGCCTGCACCTGGGTCGTCATGAACAACTGCGCGTTCGGCACGATCGCCGGCCTTGAAAACGCCAACTACGGCACGAAGTTCGGCACCACCTTCCAGACGCCCGACGGCCAGACCTACAGCCCCAACTGGGCGGATGTCGCCAAGGCGTACGGCGTGGACGCGATCCGCGTGAACAGCGCCGCGGAGTTCAAGCCCGCGATGGAAAAGGCCGTCGCCGCCAACAAGGCGGGCAAGCCCTTCCTGGTTGAGGCGATCATGGAGAACATCGTCGTCCCGACGCCCGGCTGCTGGAACATCAACGACATCTACAGCCCGAACGAGCTGGTTGCCGAGGGCAAGCTGGTCAAGAAGGAGAACGGCAAGTACGTTACGCCCAGCCACGCAAAGTCCCACAAGGCCAAGTAAAAGAATATCGCAAAGCGAAGCACCGGCACAAGCCGGTGCTTTGTTTTGCGATCAACACTTACCCCCATATAAACATGCCAAAGCGGGCGCCGCATTCGCAGCGCCCGCTTTGGTTTACAGGGGGTTTTGAAAAGGAGGTTGTGAGGTATCTTATTCTTCGTCCATGTCGGGCTTGTAGAACTCGCCGAACAGCGCCTCGTTGGAGGGCATATCCATCAGGATCGGGCGAGCAACCCAAGTGGTGTTCATGTAGTGCTTGAGGGTGATGTTCTCGCTGACGATGTTGCCGCCCCAGGTGCCGCAGCCCATGGAGGACGTCGGGGGCATGCCGTTCCAGGCGGAGCCGGAGTTGCCGCGGTTGTTCGGCTGACGGATCATGCAGCGGGAAACAGGAGCCGCGAGACCCAGACGGTTGATGTGGTCGTCGCTCCAGGAGTACAGGCCGCAGGAGTGGCCCTTGCCGCCGACCTCAAAGATGGCGCGCATCATGTCGAGCGCGTTCTCGAACTCGCCGGAATACTTGAACAGGGTGAGCAGGGTGGTGAGCTTCTCAGAGGAGAAGAAGTGATCCTTGCCGATGCCTTCCATGCCGCCGCCGGTGACAGCGATGAACTTGCGGTCAGCCGGGATGCTGAAGCCGGCCTTCTCAGCCAGCGCCTGCGGGCTGATGGCGACGGTGTCGGGCAGACGGTGGCCGGTCTCGTCCCACATGACGAGCTTGATCTTCTCGGCCTCG
>CACZPK010000067.1 GCA_902783035.1 Oscillospiraceae bacterium | reverse complement strand
CGGTGGACGGCGTGAAGATGAAGGCGAGCGACGTGATCCGCAAGCTCAACGAGCTGGGCGGCAAGAACGGCATCGGCATCATCGACATTGTGGAAAATCGGCTCATCGGCATGAAAGACCGCGGCGTGTATGAGACGCCGGGCGGCACGATCCTCTACTATGCGCATGAGCATCTGGAGATGATCACCGTCGACAAAGAGACGCTGCACGTCAAGAAAAAGCTCGCCGTGGACTATGCCGACCTCATCTACAACGGCAAGTGGTTCACGCCGCTGCAGGAATGCCTGACGGCGTTTGCCAATGAGAGCAACAAGTATGTCACCGGCTCGGTTAAGCTCAAGCTCTACAAGGGCAACATCATCCCCGCCAGCGTGACCTCGCCGTACTCGCTCTATTCCGAAAATCTTGTCACCTTCGGCGACAGCGATTACGATCAGGCACAGGCCGCCGGCTTCATCGACTGCTGGGGCCTGCCGACCAAGGTGCAGGCGCTGCGCGAGCAGGGCAAGCTGTAAGAAACAGATATTGGAAAGGCGCACAAAACCTTGCGTTTTGTGCGCCTTTGTTATACAATATCGAGGCAAGAAAACAAAGGGGGCGGGCGCATGGAGGTCCGGATCGAGCACGACAGCATGGGCGAGGTTGAGGTCAACGCCGCGCGTTACTGGGGTGCGCAGACGGAGCGTTCGCGCCGCAATTTTCCCATCGGTGTGGGGCTGGAAACCATGCCGCGCGAAATCATCACGGCGTTCGGTATGTTGAAAAAAGCGGCGGCGCGGGCAAACTTCGCGCTGCTGCCGGAGAAAATGACCGAGGAAAAGTGCGCCGCCATCTTTGCGGCGGCGGACGAGATCATCAGTGGACGGCTGAAAGAGGAATTTCCGCTGGTCGTGTGGCAGACCGGTTCCGGCACGCAGACGAACATGAACGTCAATGAGGTCATTGCCCGCCGCGGCGCCGAGATGGCGGACGAGGAGGGGCTGCTGCACCCCAATGACGACGTGAATCTGTCCCAGTCGTCAAACGATACGTTCCCCGCCGCGCTGCACATTGCGGCCGTGCTGTCGCTGGAGGACAGGCTCCTGCCCGCCGTGGAGGGGCTGATCACAACGCTGCGCCGTCTGGAAGCGGAGAATGCCGATGCGGTCAAGTCGGGACGGACGCACTTGCAGGACGCCGTGCCCATCACGTTCGGACAGGAGGTGTCCGGCTGGCGCGCGGGGCTGGAGCGGGACTGCGAGCAGCTGCGCGCGGCGCTGCCGGGGCTGTATGAACTGGCGCTGGGCGGTACGGCGGTCGGCACGGGGCTCAATGCGCCGGCGGGATTTGGCGAGCAGGCGGCCGCGGAGCTGGCGCGTATGACGGGCAAGCCGTTCGTGAGCGCGCCAAACAAGTTCCATGCGCTCACAAGCCTTGACGCGCTGGTGTTTGCCCACGGCGCGATGAAGGCGCTGGCGGCGGACATGATGAAGCTTGCCAACGATGTGCGCTGGCTGGCCTCCGGACCGCGCTGCGGACTGGGGGAACTGACCATTCCGGCAAACGAGCCGGGCTCGTCCATCATGCCGGGCAAGGTCAATCCGACCCAGTGTGAGCAGGTGACGATGGTGGCGGTGCAGGTCATGGGCAACGACGCCGCCGTCGGGTTTGCCGCCTCGCAGGGGAACTTTGAACTGAACGTGTTTTTGCCCGTGACGGCGTATAACTTTTTGCAATCGGCGCGTTTGCTGACGGAGTCCATCTCGTCCTTTGACGCGCGCTGTGCCGCCGGGCTTACGGCAAACCGCAAGAAGATGCGCGAGAACCTGCACCGCTCGCTGATGCTGGTGACGGCGCTCAGCCCGCATATCGGCTACGAAAAGGCGGCGAAGGTTGCAAAGAAAGCGTACGACGAGAACCTGTCCCTGCGCGAGGCCTGTCTGGCGCTGGGCTATCTGGATGCGGCGGCGTTCGACGCGGCGCTCCGCCCCGAGGAAATGGTTTGATACAATGAGGAAACGGAGGCGCGGCAAATGTATAGGCGAATATGGGCCGCGCTTTTGTCGCTTGCACTGGCGCTGGGGACGATGCCCTGCGCCCGCGCGGCAGATTTGCTGGACGAATACGACGATCTGATCCGGGATTCGTGGTACGCGCAGGGCGTGCGCTACTGTCTGCGGCACGGGCTGATGAACGGTTACCGCAACTACGGGACGCACTTTTATCCCGACTGGCGCATCACCCGCGCCCAGCTGGCGACGATCTTGTGGCGCATGGAAGAGCAGCCGACGATCGGGCTGATGATGCAGTACACGGATGTGGCAGAGGGCGCGTGGTATGCCGAGGCGATCCGCTGGGCGACGGGTATGGGCCTGATGAGCGGGTATACGGCGCTGATCTTTGCGCCGGAGGAGCCGCTTACGCGCGAACAGCTGGCAACGGTGCTGTGGCGCTATGCGCGCTATCGCAATGGTACGGTCGCGTCCTTTCCGGGCGCCTGCGCGGTCTATGAAGACGCGGACCAGATCGGCAGCTATGCCGTGGAGGCAATGGAATGGGTGAGCGGCATGGGCATCCTGTCCGGCGAACGCTGGCAGCAGGGCAAGCAGTGGCTGCGGCCGCAAAACGGTACGACGCGCGCCGCCGCCGCGACGATCCTGATGCGCTTTTGCCTGGACATGGGGGTCTATGACTGAAAGCGGATACAAATATGGAAACGGAGGAGCTGCGCGCTCCTCCGTTTTGCTGATATGCTGATGTGTCCGCTCAACTGCTCGCCTTGACCGAAGAGAGCAGGGACTTGACAAACATTTCCGTGCGCTTGAACTTCTGCGCCTGACGCTCGATCTTCAGCTTTCCGCTGTATTCGCGGTTCTTCGTGAAAATATAGATCGTGAAGTTGATCGCGACAAACAGGTCGCGCGTCACATAACCGACCTGAATTTCCGGCGTGTTCTGAACGACCTTCAGCGTCCGGTAGTTTGCGGACCCGTCTTCCTTGCCCAGCTCGCCCACCGCGGCCCAGGCAAAGCGCTCGTCCGCCTTGCGTTTCAATCCGTCCAGAAAGTCGGGGAACTTCATTTGCCGCAGCGGATGCTCGTCTTCAAGGTCATGCGTCAGGCAGATGTTGAGCACGTCGCATTTGCGTGCGTCGATCTGCGGCTGGAAGGAACTTGCGGTGTAGTTCGCGGGCAGCTCGTCAAAGCGCGTGATGGTGAGTACGGTATGGTTCTCATCCTGGGCGTCCCCCGGTTCATAGGCGGCGCCGTAGGGAATACGTATGGAAAAATCCTTGTTGGCAACGATAATCTTGCCGTCGCTTGTCACGCCAAACATAGTCAACCCCCGCGATTCAATGTGCCTGTATGATCAGGGTCTTATATAATCATATTATACAGGAAGAATGCGGTGATTGCAAGCATTTGGCACGGAAAAAGCCCCACATGTGTGCTTTTGTGCAAATTGCGGTGCGTTGACAAGCTGGGCGCACTTTGGTATTATAAAATATAAATTTACTTTTGCCGTGGGCTGCGGCAAGCGGAAAAGACAGGAGGGAGACGCACTTATGGACGAAAAACGGGAAGCAACGGCGTCTCTGGAAACGGAGCGCGGCTCGTTGACGCTCATTGATTTGCTGCTCGCTCCCTATGATGAGCTGGTGGAGGTGGACACGAACCTTGGCCGCATGCGCGCGCTGCGTCATGTGGAGGGCAAGTATTTCGTCCCCGTCATTGACGCGGCGGTGAAGGATATGCTGCGCTATTCTGCCCGCTATATGATCCACCCCGAGGACCAGGAGACCTATATCAGCTTCAATGATCCCGCCACGCTGGCGCAGCGTTTCCGCGAGTCGGAGACGCCCGGGCTGATGCGCGCACGGTTCCGCTATAAGCTGCTCTCAGGCGGCTGGCGTCTGGTGGAGCAGATCAACATCGGCGGTGCGGAGCAGGGCCTTCCCGCCGGCGTGTATTACGCGTTTATATTTGACATTGAGCAAAAGCACAACTCCGAGGAGGAACTTGCCTCCACGCGCGAGAACATGCTGACACGCCACGCGCTGACGGGGCTTTTGTGGGAGGAGCAGTTCTTCAAACGCGGCAAGCGGTTCGTGCAGGAGCATGCGGACGACTGGTGCATGATCGCGTTCGATCTGGAGCATTTTAAGCTGTTCAACGAGTGGTACGGACGCAAACAGGGCGACCTGCTGCTGGCGCGGTTTGGCGCGAAGATCCGCGAGGTGGAGCTTGCCACGGGCGGCCTCGGCTGTTACGTCGGGCAGGATGATTTCTGCCTGCTCGCACCCTATGATATGGAAAACATCCGCCGTCTCTATGATGAGCTGCACGGCCTGGTCAAGGAATACGGCACGTCCGTGGGCTTTATGCCCGCGTTTGGCGTTGCCCCGCTGGCGGCGAACGAGTCCTGCAGCGTCGAGGAGCTGTACGACCGTGCGGCGCTTGCCGCGCGCCGCGCAAAGGAGAACTTTCATACGCGCATCCGCGTATTTGACCCCGCCATGTATGAGCAGACCGAGAAGGATTATCAGATCCTTTCGGATTTTCAGGACGCGCTGGACAATCAGGAGCTGTTTTTCGTGCTCCAGCCCCAGTGCCAGATTGCCAGCGGGAAGATCGTGGGCGCGGAGTCTCTGGTGCGCTGGCGCAAGGCAAACGGAGAAATGGTTTCGCCCGGCGTCTTTGTCCCCGTGCTGGAGGAGTACGGCTTCGTCACCGACATGGACAAGTACGTCTGGGAGTCCGTCTGTGCATGGCAGAGGCAGTGGATCGACAGCGGGCGTACGCCCCTGCCGGTCAGCGTCAACGTTTCGCAGGCGGATATCTCCGCCATCGATGTGCCGGACTTTTTCGCACAGCTGATGGAGAAGTACAGCCTGCCGACGGACGTTATCAAGATCGAGATCACCGAGTCCGCCTATGTGGATAACGACAAGGTCGCGGACACAGTGCAGCGTCTGCGCGAGATGGGTTTCCTCGTTTTGATGGACGATTTCGGCAGCGGTTATTCCTCACTCAATATGCTGCGCAACATGAATATCGACGTCATTAAGCTGGATGCGCAGTTTTTGCGCATGAGCGGCGACGACCGACGCAAGGGCCAGCAGATCATGGAGACCATCGTCAACATGGCAAAGACCATGGGCGTGCCGATCATTGTCGAGGGTGTGGAAACCAGAGAGGAAAGCGATTTTCTTGCGGGGCTGGGATGCAGCTATGTGCAGGGGTATTTCTTCTATCGCCCCATGCCGGTTTCCGATTTCGAAAAGCTCATTTCCGGTCCCGAGCGTATCGATACCGGTGGATTCCGCTTCAAGATGAAGGACCGGTTCCACACGCGCGAATTTCTGGACCAGAACATGTTCAGCGACAAGATGCTCAACAACATTCTCGGTCCCGTCGCGTTTTACCTGTGGCACGGCGACGATGTGGACATCGTGCGTTTCAATGAGCAGTATTACAAGGAGTTCCGTATGCCGGCGCTGCACCGGCACATGAAACAGATGCAGCGCATGCTGGTCGAGGAGGACATTCCCACACTGCATTACCTGCTCAATCAGGCAATGCGCGATCCGCTGGAGGGCGCGGAAAGCACGCTGCGCTTCCAGCGGCCGGACGGCAGCATTTCCCAGTTCCGGATGCACTTCTTCTTCGTCGAGCGGGACGAAAGCGGAAAACGCTTTTACGGCTCCTTGCGGGATCTCACGGAGTTTATCACGCTCAACGACCACATACGCCTGCTCTCTGCGGTCGTGACCGACAGCGTGCTGTTTGTGCGCCGGAAGGAGGGGCGGTGGCTCTGCCGTGTGACGGTTCATGCCCTCGCGGACGACCTCGGCCTCGCTTGGTTGGAATTTGAAGAGGAACTCAACAACGGCGCGTTTTACCAGCGTCTGGATCAGGCGGATCGGGAACGTCTGGTGGCGTTTACCGGCGATCAGGCGAATAACGGCGTGTTCTCCGAGCCGTTCCGCGTTGCTGCCGCGAACGGGAAAACGCTGCGGCTGCGGATGAAGTGTGACGCGGTCCGCGACAAAAAGAGCGGCGTCGAGTACATCCTGACCCTCCGCAAGGAGGCGTGAGCGCATCAAAAAGCGGCCTTTCGGGCATCTCCCGAAAGACCGCTTTTTATTTGTCCGATTCCTCCTGACATACCTCGCATACGCCGTAGAGTACCGTGTCCGCCTTGTCCAGTGCAAAGCCCTCCGTTTTCGAAACGACCTCGACCAGACGCTTTGCGCTGTCGGTGTCCATGTGGAACGTGCGCCCGCACTTCTTGCAGCTTAAGTGCAGGCAGTCACGGCAGGAGGCCGCGCCGATGAACTGGTAAGATGCCTCACGTCCCGCGCCGTGCTCGCGCCGCAGCAGGCCCTCCGCCTCCAGATCGGCTATGTTGCGGTACACGGCGCTGAGGCTGACGCCCTCGCCGTGCAGCGCGTCGGCAATATCCTGCGCGGACAGGCGCTCGTCCGCATGCGCCTGCAAATATGACAACAGTGCCTTTCGCTGCCGCGTGATATACTTAGGCAACGGGACCGCCTCCTTTGATTTGCGAACTGTTCGCAAATGATGATAGCACGGGCAGGTGGCGCTGTCAAGGTCGAAAACTCCGGCGTTTGCTCTTGCGTTCCCGGCGCAAAGCGGGTATAATGCCGTTGTGACGATTTTGGGGAGATCCCATCAATGAAAAAGGAGATACGGTTATGATGAAACTGGTGCTGCTCCGCCACGGCGAGAGTGAATGGAACAAGCTCAACCTGTTCACCGGCTGGATGGACGTGGATCTGAGCGACAAGGGACGCGAGGAGGCGAAGGCTGCCGGACAGACCCTCAAGGCTGAGGGTTACGACTTTGATGTGTGCTACACCTCTTATCTCAAGCGCGCCATCCACACGCTGAACATCACGCTCGATGAGATGGACCGCGCATGGCTGCCCGTGCACAAGAGTTGGAAGCTCAACGAGCGCCACTACGGCGCGCTGCAGGGTCTCAACAAGGCGGAGACCGCCGAAAAGTACGGCGAGGATCAGGTCAAGGTCTGGCGCCGCAGCTTTGACGTCAAGCCCCCCGAGCTGGCCGCCGACGACGACCGCAGCGCCACCAAACAGGCGATGTACCGCGAAGTCGATCCGAAGCTCCTGCCCGCGAACGAGAGCCTTGAGACCACCATTGAGCGCGTGGTGCCCTATTTTGAGGAGGTCATCAAGCCTGACATGAAGGCGGGCAAACGCGTGGTGATCGCGGCGCACGGCAACTCGCTGCGCGCGCTGGTGAAGTATTTCGACAACCTTACGCCCGATGAGATCATCGGCGTCAATATCCCGACCGCCGTGCCGCTGGTCTATGAGTTCGACGACAACTTCAAGGCCGTCAAGCACTACTACCTCGGCGACCAGGAGGCCATTGCCGCCAAGATGCAGGCGGTTGCCAATCAGGGCAAGAAAAAGTAAAGACCCGTATAAAAAAGAATCCCCGGAACGATCTTCCGGAGATTCTTTTGCTGTTCTTTGCCGCGCTTATCGCGCCGTGCGGTAAAGGTAAGTCACCACATCGCAGCGCGGGCATTCGTCGGCGGGAACGAAGTCGCGGGAGGTGCCGTCCAGCACGCCGGCACCGCGCGCCCAGTTTACCGGATCGTCCCACCAGTTGCCCGTGCCTGTCTTGTCCGGACTGCCGCCGGCACGCCAGAGGAACGTGACGATATGCGCGCGGGTGCAGGTGTCATTGGGGTGGAACATGTGCGGGCTGTAGCCAGAAGTGATGCCCTTTTCCACCGCCCAGAGGACGGGCTTGTACCAGTATTCGCTCTCCGAGACGTCATAGAACGGATTTTCCGTGGGTGCCGGCTCGGGGCTGCCGCAGGCACGCCAGAGGAAGGTCACCACCTGCCCGCGGGTGCAGGTGTCGTTGGGGGAGAATGTGCTCAGGCTCGTTCCGGTGGTAACGCCGTTTTCAACCGCCCACTTGACCGCGCTTGCGTAATACGCGTCCTTCGGCACGTCGGCAAAGCCGGTGTCCACACCCTTGTCGCCGGGCGTGAAGAAATCGACCTGGTAGGAAATGGACGCCTCGTTGCCGTCCACGGTTTTAAGCCCTTCTATGGAGACGCTGTAAAGCCCGTCATAGGCGCTCACACCGGCGGGACGGAAAATGATGCAGTTTGATACGCCGTAGCCGCTGTTGTTCACATTGAAGAAGTCACCGCTTCCGACAGAGTAGGGCTGCGCGCCGGAAAACGTCCATGTCTGGGCGTCGCTTTCGCGGCGGAGCGTGACGGTAAGCGCGGTCTGATCGGGCGCGGTATACTGCGCCGGGTCGAGCGTGACGCTCCAGGCAATGCCGCCGCCGAAGAGGGTGGCGGGAAAACTACCCGAGGCGGGCCATGCGATGAAGTCGTAGTCGCCGCCCGCGCCGCTGCGGTCAAACACCTTCTCGGTGCTGAAGCGGCCGTAACGGCTCGACGGAGCGAGAACATAGCCAAAGCCGACCTTGCCCATCGTGGGGTTGAGCTGCCAGCGGCGATGGCCGACGCGGTCGATGTTCCCGGTGTCGGAATCGTTCATAAAGCTGTCCACCGCGCCGACGAGGCTGCTGCCTGCGCTGATGTTGCTGCTTGCCGTGGCGCCGTGCGCCGTTTCATAGAACGCCTCGTCCATATCGGCGGGACGGGCGGGGTTGTGACCGAATTCGGATGCCGCCAGCAAGACCGCACCGTACTGCGCGTTTTCACACAGCGCGTCGTCCAGCACCACGGCGGGCAGCCCGGCGATGGCGCGCAGCGCGTTGAGGCGGTTGAGCGCTTTTTGCAGCACCGCGTTCTTGACCGCCCCCGCAGCGTAGGGCGCGGTGAGCGACGGCGCGGCGTCATAGATCTCAGCGGCCTCGGTCGGCATGCCTGTCGGATTTTCCTCCAGCAGACGCGTGATCTCGTCCGCGGACAGCTTCGGCATGGACTTCAGGCCGCTGACCATGTTTTCCGCCGCAGAGACGGGCGGCGCCAACGTGAGCGTCAGCATCAGGATCAACAGGACCGATACGAAACGTTTCTTCATGATTTCCTTCCCTCCGCCGGATATGATGTCGGCTCCCTGCCGGAGCTCTGCCTCCATTATAACCGCGTGCGCGGACAAAAACAAGCGTCTGTTGCTTCCATCGCGCTCGCCCTTGATTTTGCGGTGCGGTATTGGTAAAATAAAAATGTTGCAGCAGATTGAGGAAAAGGAGTCTTTTCATGCAGATCACCGAACAGTGGATTTTGGCGCACGCGCCGGGGCCGGCGGTCGCAAAGAACGGCCGCGCGCTCGCTGATGCGGGAAGCTATGCCGCGCTGCGGTGCACGGCGGATGAAAAGACCTACTGGGGCGAGTGCGCCGGCAGCGCGCGCAATCCCTATTACGTTTCCGTGGACTGGTCGCTGTCCGAGCGGGAGCCGGTTTTCAGCTGCTCCTGCCCCAGCCCGCACTTTCCCTGCAAGCATGTGCTCGGCCTGATGTATCAGCTGGCGGACGGTGTGCCCTTTGTTGTCGGCGAGCCGCCGTCTTATGTCGTCAAGGCGCGCACGAAACGCGAGGCGGAGCTGGCGCGCTCGGAGGCACGGCTCAAGCGCACGCGCCGGCGCGACGCAGCCGTGAAGGAAAAAAAGCTGGAATGGCAGCTGGAGGGGCTGGACAAGGCGGAAAAATTTACGACCGAACTGCTCGCGTCGGGCCTTGCCGCACTGGATGAACTGCCTGCGCAGTCGCTGGAGCGTCTGGCGGTGGAACTGGGGAACTGTGATCTGCCCGGCGCACGGGACATTCTGGAGCGCGCGGCGCTTTGCGAACGCCGCCTCAGGCAGGAACCGGAGCGCTCGCGGCAGTATCTGGCAGAATTGCTGCGTGAACTGGCGGCGCTGCGAGCGATGATCCGTGCCGCCCGCGCGTTCCTCACCGAACAGCGCGCGTCCGGCAGTTATGTGCTGGAAGATCCCGTGCTTTATGAATTGCTCGGCGGCGCATGGGATGCCGACGAGCTGCGCGAACTGGGCGCGTACCGCAGGAACGCGCGGCTGGTGCAGCTGTCCTTCGATGTGACGTTTGACGAGGCGAAGCGCGCCGCTTTTGAGCGCGCCTATTGGCTGGAGCTTTCCAAGGGCGACGTCGTCTGCACGCTTAATGCCTGCGCGGACAAGGAACCGCACCCTTATTCCGGCGATACCTGCCCGGAATTGCTGGAAGCGCCGGTGCTTTATGAGACACCCGGCAAATCCTGCCCCCGCGTGTGGTGGGACAGCGTGGCGGCGCAGCCGATGACGGACGAGGAACGCGCGGAGCTGCCCGCGTTTGGCGCCGCCGATCTCGCCGCGGTTTTGGAGCGGGCGCGCGAGCAACTCAAAGAACCGCTTCTGCCGCCCTGCGTACCGGTGCTTGTCCGGGTGGGCACGGTTGGCTGCATTGAAAACGAGCTTGTGCTGGAAGGCGAAGACGGCGCACGCATTGCGCTGCGTGACCGGACTGCGGACGGTGCGGAACTTGCCTCGGTGCGGCGGCTTGCCTCGCTGCCGGAGCCGGCCGCGGCGGGCGACGCGATCTTCGGACGCGTGTTTTACGACGATGCGGCGCGGCGGCTCTGCCTGCATCCCTACAGCCTGATACGCGCGAATGGGATCGTGCGTCTGCAATTTTGAGGGCATGCCGATGAATTTGCAATCACTGTTCATTTTGAAGGAATGTCTGGAAAACGTAGCCTTTGCCGGAACGGAAACGCTGGATGACGATCTGGCCGTGCGCAACGCCGTGGAGGTTTTTGCGCGCCATACGGAGGAGGCGCCGATCTTTGCACACATCTGCGCCGAGGCGCAGGCCATGCTGGCGGCGGGGAACGACGACCGCCCGGGTCGATTGCTGGATGTGCTGACCCTTGTGAACGCGGCGGAACGGGCGTACAGTGAGGCGGATGTGCCGGGAGAGCCGGCAGCGCCGGAGCCGGGCGTGGGCTGCTGTGTCGACGCGCCCTACAGCCGCCTGCGGCCTGTGATCGATGCGCTGCGCGGTTCGGGGAACGCCCGCCTCTCCATTTTGGAGGAGATGTGGGATGCGCACAGCGCGTACTTCGGCGACTACCGGGTGCTGCCCTATCTGGCGGGCGCGCTGGGTGACGTCAACGAGGAACTGGAAGAATTGCTTGCCATCATCCTCACGTCGCTGGGTAAGCGTGCCGTGCCGGAGCTGAAGGCCGGGTTCAAGCCAGACGGCAAACGTGAGATGTCACGGCGCGTGTACTGGATCGCGCGTCTGGCGGGGGCGGAGGAGAACGAGTGGCTGCTTTCCGTGCTGCCGGAAAGCCGCCGCGAGGTACGCGAGAGCGTGATCGCGGCGCTGGGCGTGGCGCAGGAGAACGCCGCGCTGCTCATCGAGCTGTACCGCAACGAGAGCGGCAAGTGCCGCGATGCGGCGCTGCGCGCGCTTTCGCACATGGAGGATGAGGAGAGCCGCGCCCTGTGGTCGGCGGAGCTGGAAACGCGCCCCGACTGTCCGCCCTGCCTGGAAGGCGTGGATTCTCCGCTCGCCGCCGACATGGCGGCGCAGGCGATCCGCGATGTGTTCACGGAGGCGCTGGAGCGGGGGCGGAACGAACTGAATCAGGCGGAGCTGCTGACGCTCGCCCATGCGATCTATGCCGCCTATGGCAAATACTCTGCGGAGATGCGCGAGACGTGGCTGTGGTGCGCGGAGCGCATGGACGCGCTGGACGCGCTGCGCGCCGACCGTACGGTGCGCCAGTGGGACCTGTCGGCGGCGGAGATGCTGGAAAAATGTCTGCTGGAAACCGTGCTCTGGAATCCCTGCGAGGGCGTGCGCGCGCTGGCGGAGGAGCTGGCGCAGCGCTTGCCGGGGTGTTTTCTGGGGGCAGCCGTGCTGACCGATCTGCTGGCCCGGCCGGGGGAGGCGTTCGCGCGCTACAACAAATACATCGTCCGTAACGGCCTGCTGCGGCGCGAAAGCGCTGCCGAGCGCGCAAACCGTGTGCAGATCATGCGGGCGCTGGCCGCCGTGCGCTGGGATAAAAACGACGGCAGGCACATCCCGTTTTCCCGCAAGGACGCGCTCACCGGCGCGCCCGCCGGACGGGTGTACCACCTGCCCGAGTTTGACCCGCGCTGGGCGGAGACGCTGGATAACCCGAAGGTCAACGACGATGGCGCGGTATTTGACCTGCAAAACCCGTGGTCGATGTCAAAACAGCTGTTCCGCATGGAGTGGATCGCGCCGCCGGAGCCGGAGGTGCCGTCGGAACCGGCGGAAAAGTGATGTCTGCCGGGCGGCGGGGCCTGATGTTGAGACACGGCACATTTTTGTTGCAAACGACAACGGAACCTGCTATAGTATGGCATTGAACGTTTTACGGCGCGCGCCTGCGCGCCGTTGCCTTTGAAAAGAAATAACGGACAGGTGGCAAGGGATATGAAAATTCTGATCGCATCCGATTCCTATAAATTCCAGACCAGCGGCGCGGCCAATGTGGTTATCACGCTGGCGAACGGGCTGCGCCGCCGGGGGCACAGCGTCAAGGTGCTTGCGCTGTCGAATACCGGGCACTCTTACCGCGACGGCGACGACTACTACATCCGGTCTCTGCCGTTTCCGGTCTACCCCGACCTGCGCACGAGCTTTGTGCGCCGCGATCCGCTGCTTGACGAGCTCAAGGCGTGGAAACCGGACGTGATCCATCTGCACACGGAGGGCTGCATCGCGCGTATGACGCGCAAGATCGCTGCCGCCGATCACGCGCCGCTGGTCATGACGTCGCACACCGACTACGCGCAGTTTGTGTTCGGCCGGTTTTGCGAGACGCTGCCGGTGCGCCTGATGGCAAAGGAGTGGGGGCGGTTTGCCTACCGCGGGACAAGAGCGGTCATTGCTCCGTCAGAAAAGGCGCTGTCGTTTTCGCAGCTGCGCACGGTCGCACGGCGCAGCGTCGTGATTCCGAACGGGATACGGCTTTCGCAGTTTCAGAAGAATTTCTCGGCGGAGGAGCGCGCAGCGCTTTTTGCAAAATGGGGACTGCGCGACAACGGCAAAACGCTGGTCATGGTTTCCCGCATCAGCAAGGAGAAGAACATCCGCGAAATCCTCGGCTTTCTGCCTGCGCTGCTGCGCCGGGAGCCGGATGCCCAGCTTGTCATTGCCGGGGACGGGCCGGAGCGCGCGGAGTTGGAGGCGTACAGCCGGACGCTCGGCCTGACGGATTGCGTGCGCTTCACGGGACGGATCCCGCCGGAGGAGGTCTACCGCTATTATGACATGGGGCAGGTTTTTGTGTCGGCGTCCACGTTTGAAGTGCACAGCCTGACATACCTGGAGGCACTGTCCTGCGGACTGCCGCTGGTGTGCCGCGCAGACCCGTGCCTGAAGGGCGTGCTGGAGGACGGCGAGAACGGCTACGCCTATCATACGGAGCGGGATTTTGTGGAGAGCGTTTCGCGCATTCTCGACGATGGCACGCTGCGTGCGCGGCTGTGCGCCGGGGCGATCGAACGGGCACAGAATTTCAGCGACGAGCGTTTTGTCGACCGGACGCTTGCGCTGTATGAGAAGGTGCTGCGGCGCAGCCGTGACGTAGACCGGGGACGCACCGCGTAATAAATCGGGGGCTTGCGGATGCAGGCCCCCTTTTTCTGCCGCCCGGGGCGGGCTGATAAGTTTGAGTGGAATTTTTCTGTTTTTTGTGGTATGATAACCTCGCTAGTATATGGTTACAGGAGGAGTCTTTCGTGGCAAACAAACCTGTTTCCCGCAGCGTGCTCTTTTACAAACGCATGATCGCGGCGATCCTTGCGCTGCTGATCCTGACGCTGACGGGCCTTTCGATATTTCTGGGCGTTACCCTGCACCGTGTGAACGGCGAGCTGGACGAGGCGCGCGACCTGCTGCTCACCGCGCAGCTCAAGGAGGCGGAGGCAGAGGCGGAGCGGCTGAAAAATCTCATTCCGCCTGAGCAGATGAAGCCCATGGGCGAGGCGGTTGCGCCCGATATCCTTGCGAACAACACGATCATCGCCCATGCGCTCGGCACAGTGGACGGCGAGGAGGGCCTCAACTGCCTGGAGGGGTTTGAGGCGTCTTACGCCGCCGGCATACGCGTGTTTGAAACGGATTTGCGCATGACCGCGGACGGATACGTTGTGCTGCGCCACGACTGGACGAAGAAGCTGCAGGAGGGCGTGGACCCGGCGCACATCCCGACGCTGGAGGAGTTTATGGCCAAGCCGATCCTCGGCAAGTATACGCCGCTGTCGTTCCGTGACCTGCTGCTGCTTATGGTGCGCTATCCCGACGTGTGCATCATCACCGATACGAAGATCACCGACGCCGAGGCGGCTGCCGCGCAGTTCCGCGCAATGCTGGAGGAGGCGCACAAGCTGGGGCTGAGCTACCTCTTTGACCGCATGATCGTGCAGGTCTATTCGCCCGAGCATTTTTCTGCGGTCAACGGCGTCAACCATTTCCCGTATTACATTTACACGCTCTATCAGGAGGCCTTTGACAAAACGGAGGAAGCGTTCCGCAGAAAGGCGATTTTCTGCCAGGAGAACGGCATCATGGGCATTGCCATGTGGGACAGCTGGTGGGACCCCGATTATGCGCCCATCGCCGACTGGCGCGACGTTAAGGTTTACGCGCACACGGTCAATGATACGCAGAAAGCGAAGAGCCTGCTGCGCAGCGGCATTCGCGCCGTATATACCGACACAATCACACCGGCGGACATGGAGGGATAAGACATGGATCTGACTGAGAAAAAGATTTCGTCCAAGTTGATTTATGACGGCAGAATACTGCGTCTGCATGTGGATACCGTGGAGCTTCCCAACGGGAAGGAAAGCCTGCGCGAGGTGGCGGATCACCCCGGCGGCGTGGCAGTCGTCGCCATTGACCGCGACGACAACGTGCTGACCGTAAAACAGTTCCGCTATCCGTTTTCCCGCGTGCTGGAGGAGATCCCGGCGGGCAAGCTCGAACCGGGCGAGGACCCGCGTGAGGCGGCGCTTCGCGAGCTGAAGGAGGAGACCGGCGCGACGCCGGAGCGCTTCACCGAGCTGGGGCCGTTGATCCCCTCTCCGGGCGCTTACGGCGAGGTGCTGTACCTCTATCTGGCGGAGGGGCTGCGCATCGGCGAGCAGTCGCTGGATGAAAACGAGTTTCTCGACGTGCTGCGTACGCCGTTCGATGAGATGGTGCGGCGCGTGGCGGATGGCGAGCTGCAGGACGCGAAGACCGTCGCCGGCGTGCTGAAGGTTTATGCGCTGCGGCAAAGACAGCGGTAAACGAGAAATAAAGGAGGATGACTCCGCATGGAACAGAAAAAGCGCGTCCTCATTGTGGAGGACGAAAAAAACATCGTCGACATCATCCGATTCAACCTTGACCGCGAGGGGTATGCGGTGCTGGAGGCCTACGACGGAGAGGCGGGGCTGGCGCTGGCACGTGCGGAGAAGCCCGATCTCATTCTGCTCGACGTGATGCTGCCGAAGATGATCGGCTTTGACGTCTGCCGCGCGCTGCGCAACGAGGGGGACAACGTGCCCATCATCATTCTGACCGCGCGCGAGGAGGAAGAGGACAAGGTGCTCGGACTGGAGTTGGGGGCGGACGATTACATCACCAAACCCTTCTCCATGCGCGAGCTGATCGCGCGTGTGCGTGCGAACATCCGCCGCACGGCGATGGCGGTGCCCGCCGCGCCGGCCGAGGACGACATGAGCGCGGGCGGCGGCCTTGTCATCAACACGGAGAGCCTGCAGGTCTACAAGCACGGCGCCCCCATCGACCTGACGCAGCGCGAGTATGAACTGCTCACGTTTCTTGCCAGCCATCCGGATAAGGTGTTCTCCCGCGTCAACCTGATGGAACAGGTCTGGAATTACGGCTATGTCGGCGACGATGCGCGCACGGTGGACGTCACGGTGCGCCGCTTGCGCGAGAAGATCGAGGACGACCCCGCGAACCCGGCGTATATCTTGACGCGGCGCGGCGTGGGGTACTACTATTCGGCACACTGATGTGTGCCGAATAGCAGCGTTTTTAGATCGCCATTTCGCTCGCCGCACTGCGGCAACCGCGAAATGCGGCTTTGCACACTGATGT
>CACZPK010000066.1 GCA_902783035.1 Oscillospiraceae bacterium | reverse complement strand
TTGGCTTCCTTGATCTGCGCATACTGGCGTCTGATAACGCCATGATAGCTGTCGGATACCCGCATGCCCACGGCGAGCGAAAGAACAAGGAATCCGGAGGCGATCAGAAGGACGCGCAGCAGGAAGTCTTTGACGTAATCGTTGAGCGCCTCCATCGAAACGTCCACGCCCGCGTAGGCGACGCAGCGTCCCGTCGCGTCACGGATGGGCTGATACACCGTGAGCAGCCAGCCGTAGGAGTCGTTGCTTTCCAGCGGCTCGATTTCTCCGCCCGCAAGCAGCGTCGGAAGATATGGATCAAATGACGGGTCGAAAGAAATGACCGATCCCTGCTCGTCCTCCGTATCTCCGGGCGGCACGGTGTCAAACACCACATGGCAGCCGTCTTCCAGTATCTTGTAGACATAGACATATTCAAGGTTCGGCGTATTGTCCCGTATTCCTTGCAGGATATGCTTCACGTCCGCGTAGCTCTGCGCGCTGTAGCCGCGCTCCAGATAGACGTCGACCAGCCGCGGATCGACAGCGTTCACAACCTGCTGCGCCGCGCCCTTTGCTACCGCTGCGCGTTCCTCCCTTGCGTTTTGGGTGTAGAGCACGACGCTGATCCACGCGCAGGCGCCCACGAGCGCGACGGCCAGCACAGTCAGCATCACCAGAAGGCGTCGATGCTCGCGATTTATGTCAAAGCGGTCGGGATCGTCCATGCTGTTAATACTGCGGATATCTTCGCGGATGTGCGCCGGAAGGGCACGCACGATCAGCAGCACCGCGCCGGTTGTGACGAACTTATCGACAAGGTTGAGAGCAAGGTTCATCAGCAGCAGGGCAGGGAGCCTTCCGATCTGAGAGAGATTGACGATCCGATCCACAAGGGGAACAGAGACGAAATCCACGCTGATCACGGTGTTCAGGCTCCACGCGACCAGCCCGCCGAGAACGCCGCTGACAAGGGAAAGCGTCAGGGCAAAAAGGGCAAAGCCGCCCTTGCGCCGAAATACATTCCGATAGAGCATCCGCGAGGCGCTGATGGCGACGCAGATATTGACGATCATAAAATAGACGGACATCCTGCTGAACGGCAGGCATAGAAAGCTGGACGCAAGCGCCGTCAGGATTGAGGCGAGCGGGCCGCACTCCCACGCCACGACGAGCGTGCCGATGGTGTCGAGGTACAGCGGCAGCCCAAACAGGCGCGTCGCCACCGACAATATGAGATTCAGCGCAATGCCGCAGACGATGATGATGTCGCGCGTCAGCCTGACGCGATCTAAATGCAGTCCATACAGCTTCTTCTCTATCCCCTGCATGCTCTTTCTCCTTTTCGCTATTTGTGTATCGCAGCTTAACGCGAATAGCACGCGAGCAGCCGCTCCCACGCGCTCTGCATGACCTCTAAATACTCCCGGCAGCCCATATCGTCACGCACCCACGTCGCGTAACGCTCTGCCGCATTGGTGCCGGGAGTGCCGCTGCCGTCGACGATCGCGTCGATAAGCAGGTTGTGCCCGCCCTTGCCCGTTGAAAAAGACTTCTCCAGCTCCGCGTCAATACTGAGCAGATCCGTTTCCCGGCTTGTGACGGGGAAAACCGTCGGCATGGAGACGTACCAACCGTTCTCAGCAAGCTCCAACTCGGGATGCCGGATCACGCCGAGTGCAATCGCGCAGGAAATGTGGTCGACACCCTCCTTGCCAATCTCGTCCAGGCATTGATACTCAAACGCCTGACATTTGACGAAGCCGAGCGTCGAGCCCAGATAGCGGCGCGCGTAATCGGTATAGTTGCCGCCGGATTTTTTCCACAGCTCGGCGTAGGCTGCTTCCGCAATCTCCGGCATTTCCTCGCCGTTAAAGGAAAACGTCGCATAGCTGCCGTCGGCGTTTGTTTTGATAAAAGCGTCCGGCCCATAGGACATGAGGATCGCGCCCTCCTTGCCGTACGCGTAATCTATGAGCTTGAGCGCGGCGCATAGCTTGTCGGGATCGCCCGCGACGCCCGCGGCGGAAATGCCCCACCCGGTCGGCTTTACGCTGCGCCAGGACTCGGTAAAGCGCATATATTTGTCTCCTCGCGTTCCGTCCTGCCAGCAGGCGACGGGCGGCATCACCGCCATATACCGCTCGCCCTCGTCGGTTTGCAGCTTTGTCCGATTGTAGACGGTCTGCGTCTGATTGAAGTCATAGTGCATAAAGCCAAGGTCGCGCTCCAGCATTTCCGCACTTGTCATCTCTTCTCCGTTCAGGAAGGACTCGGAGATCAGCCCCTCCCGCGCCATATCGTGCATCCGTTCAAGCGAGCGGTAGGTATCGGCCTCCTGCCGCGCGTCGTGCAGCTTGCCGGAGGAATCGAGATAGAGATAACCCTGCCGGGATTCGAGGCCGCGCACGCCGAAGAGCTGCCCGGCAAAGCGGAACATGTCACAGCGGCGCTGGTTGTTTCCGTCCTCGCGGGTAAAGATGCCCTGAACGGAATCCGTCCCGTTCAGCGTCTGCGGATTGGCGACCACGCAGCGCAGCAGCGCGACCAGCTCATCCGCGTCCCACGCGGCGTTCTGCCCGACAAACAGATCGGAGCGCTTCGTGCCGTAGTAACCGCCATACGCCTTGTCGATGTAATTGCGGAGCATATTGACCGCGAAGACGCCGGATATCTGCCCTGCGGCGTTCATATTCTGAATGATATTGCCCGCGGCGTCATAATTCTTGACGAGGATATCCGTATCTGTTCCGTCCGGCTTCACAATGTCAACCATGATCTTGCCGGAGGTCGGCATGTAGGGGCGGTAATAAGTTTCACCGATCTTTTTGCTCTCCGGGGCGGAAAACACTCCGTCGCCGTCGAGCAGCTTTTCCACCCAGTCAACGCGCATCAGCGGCATCCGTTCAATATCATTGATGCCGTCAAAATACGGCGCGACATAAAAAGCGCCGATGTCGGTGTTGCCTGTGATAGACAGGCGGACAACGGGGTTGTCGTCCAGAAATGCCTTGAAATTCGGCATGATGTCGAGATATTCGGCGATATTGATCAGCTTGCCCGCCTCTCCGGCTTTGGTCAGGCTGTCCGCGCTGCCGCTGACAAGGTCGATCTCGTCCATGCGCTCCGACCAGTAGGCGAGCTCTCTCCCGGCGCTGTTGCCCCGGTACTTGTCCTCGATGGTGATGTTCAGCCGCTTTTCGACCTCGGCCCAGGTCGGCTTGAGATCGCCGGCATGGTAGGTGACGCCGTCCGCGAGGGTAACGCCGTCTCCCGCGGTCTCCGCGTCAAAACTCAGTCCCGTCTGCGGAGAGTTATAGCCCGTCGCCATACGCAGGACCGTGCCGCTTGCGTAATTCAGTTCCAGAGGCATCACGGCTTCTTCCGCAGGTTCGGTGGGAGATGCGGGCGGCTGCGGCGGATGACTGCCGATGTCTCCGCCGCAGCCGCAGAGCAGGGAAACCGCCAGCATCACCGCAATGAAAGGCGCAGTTCTCCTCATACCGTCTATTCCCCTCCTTCGTTACTCCCAGCGTTTGCCTTCCACGAATAGTCGACCACAGAGGTATTCAACTCCGCGTTCATCCGCGCGCGAAATTGCGTGAAGATCAGGAACATGGCGCCAAGAGAGAGAACGATCATGACACTTGTCATCAGCTTCCCTGCGGCTTGCTTCTTCATATCCGGCACCTTCTTTGCCGCTTCGATCAACGGGTGAAACCCGAGAATCCCCGCAATTTATACATATTCTTTAGAAGTTTATCACACCGACTATTACAGCACTATTACAGTTTTGACAAAAAATCCGATTTCTTGACTTCAATCGGTCAGGTGCTATAATCATAATAGTTGACGCGATGCTTTGCGGCATCGCGGAGAGGCCAAAGCGCGAGAGGAGGATGCGCATGGAAAGCCAGCCGATATCAGTGCTGTGCGCCGCGCTGTTTTTGCAGTTGGCGGGGCTTCTTTTCACGCTTTTGGTCGATCCCTACATCAGCAAGCGCCACAAAAGGACCATGCTGCTCAACGTTCTGCTCGTCACAAGCCTTGTGATCGCGGATCTGCTGGGCGTCGAATTTGAGGCAAAGCAGATGGTCTTTGCCAGAATCGTCGGGGCGGTGTTTCAATACAGTATGCGTCCCGTTGTTATCATATTGTTCATGCAGATCATCAAAGAGGACAGAAAACCGTGGCTCCTCGCGGGTATCAACGCTGCCATCTTCCTGACCGCGTTCTTTTCCAACATTGCGTTTACGATCACACCCGACAATCATTTTCTCCGCGGTCCGTTGGGATATAGCAGCCATGTCGTGAGCGGTATCCTGCTGATTTGGTATGTCTGTCTTGCCGCGCAGAGATACAAGAGCGACAGACGAGCCGAAAACCTGTTTCCCTTCGCCGTTGTCGGATCTCTGGTGGCTGCGGTCGCGCTAGATTCCGGTTTCATCAGACACTATGTGATCGGCTTTCTGATTGCCGCTGTGGTCAGCGCCTGCGTGTTCAACTATATCTGGCTGCATTTGCAGTTTGTGCGTGAGCATGAGGAGGATCTGAAGGCGCAGCAGCGCATCCGGACAATGATGTCACAGATCCGGCCCCATTTCATCTATAACAGCCTCACCGCGATCCGCTCTTATCTCGACGAGCCAAGAAAAGCGGAGGAGGCGCTGGATCACTTCGCATCCTTTCTGCGGGGCAGCATCGACGTTCTGGACTGTACGGACTGCATCCCCGCCGCGCGGGAGCTTGAGACTGTGAACAACTACCTGTATATGGAAAAGGAACGGTTTGGGGACAAGCTGACGGTCGTCACGGACTTGGAGGACTCCGATTTTCTGCTCCCGCCCTTCACGGTGCAGATCCTCGCGGAGAACGCCGTGCGCCACGGCATCCGAGGAACGGCGGACGGCCGCGGAACGCTGACGATCAAGATCTATCGGGCAAAGAACGCGCACATCATTGAGGTGCGGGACGACGGCAGGGGTTTCGACACGGCGATATTGGAGCAAACACAAAACGGCGCGGAGATGCAGGGGCATATCGGACTGAAAAATCTCAAAGAGCGCCTTGCGCTGATGTGCGGCGGAACGTTCGCGGTCGAAAGCGAGCCGGGCAAGGGAACGCTGGCGCGTGTGAGCATCCCGTGCTCGGCGGGAAGCAGCAAAGGAGGCGGAGCCGAATGAATATCCTGATCGTGGACGACGAGGTGACCGCGCTCCGGGACCTTGCGAGGGTGCTGCGCGGCGCGGTACCGGAGGCAACCGTCGAAACGGCGGACGGAGCGAAAAAAGCGCTCGCCTCCTGCCGGAAGCAAGCGTTTGACGTGGCGTTCCTCGACATCACCATGCCGGACAAGGACGGCCTGACGCTTGCAAAGGAGCTCAAGCAGCTCCGCCCGCTGCTCAATATCGTCATGGTGACGGCGTATCCGCAATATGCGCTGGATGCAATGCGCCTCTATGTGAGCGATTACATTCTGAAACCCGCGCGGTGCGACGAAGTGCGCCGCGCGCTCGCCAACCTGCGCAATCCCGTCCGAAAGGATCGCAAGGGTCTGTTTGTGCAGTGCTTCGGCAGCTTTGAGGTGTTCTATGACGGAGAGGCGGTCAAGTTCGGCCGGGCCAAGGCAAAGGAGCTGTTTGCCTACCTGATCGACCGATGCGGCGCGTCCGCCAGCAACGCGGAGCTGCGCGCCGTCCTCTGGCGGGACGAGGCAAACGACAGTGAAAAACAGCGGAAGTATTTTGCACTGATCGTCCATGAGCTGCGAAGCCGTCTGGAGACGCTTGGCTGCGGCGACGTCTTTGTGCAAAGGCGGGATTCCTACGCCGTAGTTCCCGACCGAATTCCCTGCGACTACTATCTCGCGCTGGAACGGGACGCGCAGGCGTCCGGGCGCTACCGCGGCGAATACATGAGCCAGTACGCCTGGGCGGAGATGCGCGTCGGCGTCTTGAATAACGAACTCTCTGCCGAGGAGGAAAAGAAGTTCGAATTTTAGCAAATTTAACGACTCTCCAAAAAGTGTAATAGTGCTGTAATAGTCAATTTGTTATACTAAGCTTTAAAACCAATGATGTCAGCGAGAATTTCAGCCATCTTCGCTATGCGGCGATGTGAGCGGGACGGATGAATGATAAATAAGAAAGAGAACGACTGAGGGGGATATTATGGAACTGGTTTATACAAACGACAACTGCGTGGGCTGCAACCGCTGTATCAGCGCGTGTTCCTGTACGGGAGCGAATATCGCCGTCGAGCGGAACGGCATCAACACGATCCAGGTCGACCCGGACCGCTGCATTGCCTGCGGCGCGTGCTTCGACGTCTGCGCGCATGACGCGAGGGCGTATAACGACGACACCGAGGCGTTCTTTGCCGCGCTTGCGCAGGGAGAGAAGATATCCATTCTGACCGCGCCCGCGTTCAAGGCGAACTACGCAAACGAATACCAAAAGATCCTCGGGCAGCTCAAGGGCGCGGGCGTCAACCGGATCATGGACGTTTCCTTCGGCGCGGATATCACGACCTGGGGCTATATCAAGTACATCACCGAGCACAGGTTTTACGGCGGCATTTCCCAGCCGTGTCCCGCCGTCGTGGGCTATATCGAGAAATACATGCCGGAGCTCATCGACAAGCTCATGCCGGTGCACAGCCCCATGATGTGCGCGGCGGTGTACCTCAAGAAGTACGCCGGCGTGACCGACAAGCTTGCCTTTATCAGCCCTTGCATCGCCAAGAAAAACGAGATATCCGACCCGAACTGCGGCGGATATGTCAGCTACAACGTCACGTTCGCGCATCTTGCGCAGTATCTGCGCACCCATCCCTACCCCATTAAGCCCTACGAGGAGGAGCATGAGTTCGGCCTCGGCAGTATCTATCCCATGCCGGGCGGCTTGAAGGAGAACGTGTATTGGCTGCTCGGCGAGGACGCGCTTGTCCGCCAGATGGAGGGCGAGCAGCACATGTACCATTATTTGGAGAAGAACAAGGACAGACTCCGCGACGGACGGACGCCGTACCTGTTCGTTGACGCGCTCAACTGCATCGGCGGCTGCCTCTACGGCACAGGCATTGATCCGGCGAACAACGACAACGAGGACGTCTTCGCGGCGATACAGCAAATTAAAATCAGCAGCAAGGACGCCGCCCGCCGCTCTCCGTGGGTGGCAAAGCTGACGCCCGCGCAACGCCTCAAGAACCTGAACAATCAATTTGCAGCCCTCAAGCTGGAGGATTTTATCCGCCATTACACGGACAAGAGCGGCAAGTGCAGGTTTAAGATCCCCTCTTCGATCGAGGAAAACGCGATTTTCGAGTCCATGCTCAAGGATACGCCGGAGAAGCGGCACATTGACTGCGGCTGCTGCGGATACCAGACCTGCAAGGAGATGGCGCGGGCTATCCACAATGGATTCAGCCATAAGGACAACTGTGTCCACTACATCAAGGATCTCTCGGTCAACGAGCACGCCGAGATCGTTGAGCTGACACGCCAAAACAACGAACAGCGCGACGTTATGCTGCGGCAGATCAGCGACAGCTTTGAAAAGCTCAAGGCGCCGCTGGATACCGTCAAGGAAAAGACTGCTGTGAACATTTCAGGCGCCGAGGGCGTTTCATCCGCCATGGATCAGATAGACGAAATGGCACAACGCTTCAAAACGGTGCTTGATGACATCCAGCGTAATCTTGACAACCTTACCAACAACAACGCGCAGGTCATTGGCATTGCCCAGCAGACGAATCTGCTTGCCGTCAACGCGGCGATCGAGGCGGCGCGCGCGGGAGCAGCCGGCAAGAGCTTTGCTGTGGTCGCAGGCGAGATCAAATCCCTCGCGGACAAGTCCAACCAGACGGCAAGCGAAAGCAACAGCAGCAATCAGGACATCCACACGACGGTCCAGACATTGATCTCCGGCTTGGAGCAGATGTTGTCCGTTGTGGACACGGTATCCGGGCAGACCTCGGAGATGATTGAGGCAGTACAGGAGACTACAGCCGCCGTGGAGTCCATGCGTCAGATCGCGGACGAGGTGCAAAGCGGACTGCAAAGCTCCGCTTCGGAGGAAATCGGATTCAGCGATTGACCGCCGTATACCGGCATAAGACGAGAGGCAAAGATACATGAGCAAAGAAACGAACAACTGGAAAAACAACACGGAGGAAAACGCCTCGTCGCTTTTCGTGGAGCTGATGCTCGGCGATTTTGACGAGCTGATCGAGTTGGACTATGTTCACGGGCGCATGCGCAACCTCAAGCACACCGAGGGGAAACTGTTCGCTCCCGTGATCGACTCCACCATCCGCGACGTGCGCCGCTATTCCGCGGAGAACATGCTCCACCCCGACGACGTGGAGCGTTATCTTCGCGAAAGCGATCCCGCCACGGCAAAGGAGCGCATCGAGGAGGAGAATAAATCCGGCTTCGGCGTGCACCGCGAGCGGTTCCGCTTCAAGCAGCTCGGCGGAGGCTGGCGCTGGATGGAGCAGGTCGCCATCGGCGGGGAGAAAAGCGGCATCCCGAGCGGCATCTGCTACATTTTCCTCATCGACGTGCAGGACAAGGTCGAAAAGGAGCAGGGCATCACGGACGGCGAGGGCGGCGACGACAACATCTGCGTCATCCGCAGCGAGCTGACCGGACTTATGACCGAGGACGCGTTCAGCGGGCACAGTAAGCAGCTCATTGAGGAGCATCCGGAGGGTTGGTGCGTGCTCGCCATCGACCTTGAGCGCTTTAAGCTCTTCAACGAGTGGTATGGCAGGAAAAACGGCGACCTCCTGCTCGCGCAGATCGGCGGCAGGATCGAGAAGCTGGAGCAAAAGACCGGCGGCGCCGGCTGCTATCTCGGGCAGGACGACTTCTTCCTGCTCATGCCCTATGATAAAAAAGAAATCGAGACACTCTACGACGACATCCACGAGCTCATCAAGGAGTACGGCACGTCCGTCGGCTTTATGCCCGCGTTCGGCGTCGCCATGGTGGACGGCAAATGCACCGTCGAAGAGCTGTGCGACCGCGCCTCGCTCGCGGCGCGCTACGCCAAGGAGAACTTCCAGAACCGCATCCGCACCTTTGAGGAGTCGATGTACCAGCAGACGGAGCGGGACTATCAGCTGCTCTCCGATTTTCAGGACGCGCTGCAAAACCACGAGCTGTTCATCATGCTCCAGCCCCAGTGCAAGATTTCGACCAAGCGTGTCCTCGGCGCGGAGTCTTTGGTGCGCTGGCGCAAGGCGGACGGGACGATGGTATCTCCCGGCATCTTTGTTCCGATTTTGGAGCGTTACGGCTTCGTCACCGACCTCGACAAATACGTCTGGGAGGAGGTCTGTATCTGGCAGAGAAAGTGGATCGACGTCGGACACAAGCCGTTGCCGGTCTCGGTCAACGTCTCCCAGATCGACATCTTTACCATCGACGTGCCGGCATACTTTGAGGAGCTGGTCAAAAAGTACGACCTTCCCGTGGACGTCATCAAGGTCGAGATCACCGAGTCCGCGTATGTGGACAACGAATCCGTCATCCACACGGTGCAACGCCTGCGCGACAAGGGCTTCCTCGTGCTGATGGACGACTTCGGCAGCGGCTATTCGTCGCTCAACATGCTGCGCAACATCAGCGTCGACATCATCAAGCTCGACGCGCAGTTCCTGCGCATGGACAGCAGCGACGCCAAGGGCATGTACATCATGGAGTCCATCGTCAACATGGCAAAGACGATGGGCGTCCCGATCATCGTCGAGGGCGTGGAAACGCAGGAGGAGACCAACTTCCTCTCCGGCCTCGGCTGCAGCTATGTGCAGGGCTACTTCTTCTATCGCCCCATGCCCGTGGAGGACTTTGAAACGCTCATCGGCGATCCGGCGAACATCGACACGCGCGGGTTCCTCTTCAAGCGGCGGGAGCAGTTCCGCACGGAGGACTTCCTCGACAAAAACGTCTTCAGCGACCTCATGCTCAACAACATCCTCGGCCCCGTCGGCTTTTTCCTCTGGCACGAGGATGATGTGGATATCACGCGCTACAACCAACAGCTTGTCCGCGAGATCGACTCGCCCCTGTTCAAGCGGCACATGGAGTCGGTGCAGCAGCTGATGCCGCCGGAGGAGGTTCCGGAGCTTTACGAGCTGCTCCACCGCGCGATGAAAGACCCGTTGAACGGCTCGACGGGCGAGCTGCGGTTCCGTCGGGAGGACGGCGCGTGGATGGAGCTGCAAATCCGCTTCTTCTTTATGGACGAAAGCGAGATCGGCAAACGGTTCTACGGCTCGGTGCGCAACGTCACGCAGATCAACCGCCTCACGAAAAAGATGGATCTCCTCTCGCGCACGTCGAACGACTGTGTCGCATTCCTGTTTGAAAACGACGGCGCGATGTCCGCCCAGGTGGCGATCAACGGCCTTGAGGGCGTTCTGGGGCTTACGCTCAACGAGCTGGAGCGGGAAATTAACAGTGGGGTATTTCATAAGCGCATCCATCCCGACGACCTCGGCTGGCTCAGGGAGTTGATGCAGAACTCCGCCATGCGGCTGGACGCCTTCTCACCTCCATTTCGCATCGAGAGCGCTACAGGAGGCTATGTTACACTGCGCATGGGCCTCGACTCCGTCGAGGACAAGGACTGCGGCGTAAAGTATCTGATGATCCTGCGTCAAGTTGAGGAGGATACCGCAATTCTACAGTCTCAGCGTTTAGGAAACGATATGGAAACAAGGTCTTGACCGGGGTGGATTTGCGACGCGGATGGTCCAGCCGAACAATCTGGCATCCTTTTCGACGCGCACGGGATAACCGTTGATTTCGTGCTTCATGCCGCCCGCTACGACATACGGAACTGCCTTACCTGCTTCGTGCAGGTCGAGCAGTGCGTAACCGCGTCCCTCCGCGGTGGCAAGCAGCAAGCGGTGCTTTCGGCAAAACAGACGGTCGTTCATGGCGACGCCCACCTGCGGAAGCGTGACTTCACAGGACTGCCCGCCGATGGAACAGCCGCTTACCCCCGCGCCTACGACAAGGTGGAATACGCCCGTCCGCGGCTCGACGGACAGCTCGACGGTCTCGCCCGTGGCAAGGTTCATCAATACCGCCGCTCGATGCAGCTCCCGATGCACGCACAGCGCGCATTGCTCCGGCAAGGAGTAACGGTAAAGCGGTACACCGAGGGCAATGAGGGCGCAGAGAATCAGCGTGACGATAAAAGCTGTTTTATAAAAGCTCCGCGAGGTTTTCAACGTGCATTTCTCCTTTCGCCTGCCTCCGTAGCGCCTTTTTGACGAGCTTGCCCGTGTTGCCGACAACCCCCGCGTCGTAGCAAATGAGATATTCGCCGTTCTTTATCATGTGTTCGTTTGCCCGGACGATTGCAAAGGGCTTGGGTATGTTCTCCATCCCCTCCGGGTAATAGGTGCTGTCGTAGTCTGAGGTATTGTATGGGAACGGGTAATACGGCAAGAGAAGCGTGAGCGTCACCTCCGGGTGGCGCTCTTTTGCTCTCTGTACCGCGCTCGCTGCCATGTAGTCAAAGCGTCCGTAGTGTCCGACGACGAACTCGGTCACGCCGTATTCGTTGATATGGCGCTTCACGGAGGCATCCAGCAACGAGCGCAGCGTTTCTGGCGCGTCGCGGTGTCCGATGAAAAAGCAGGTTTTCACAGCGAGTACCTTCCAATAGGATATTACTCCGAAACTATGCTTATATGGTCGATTGCACTTTTACGCCGTTTCATTATAGCCAAATTGCACATACAATTCAAGTATTCGTATGGCAGGGGGGTTATTATTTGGTCGACTACAAGGACATTGGGGGCCGCATTCGAGCGATCCGAATGGAGCGCGGCATGACACAGGCACAGCTCGCGGAGGCGACAGGATGCGGCGTGACGCATATCAGTCACATCGAGACAGGCAACACGATCCCCAGCCTGCAACTGATGCTGGACATTATCAATGTCTTAGACTGCTCCGCGGACGAGCTGCTGTGCATCGAGGTGGCTAAGGCGCGTCCAATCTACGAAAGCTGGCTCGGCGAGCAGCTTTCGGACTGCTCCCCGCAGGAGGTCAAGCTCATAAACGACATGGTGCTGGGGCTGAAAGCGTCTTTGCGGCGTTTGAATTTCACTCGTGACAAGGAGTAAGCGCGAACGCGCGTCCGAAGCGAATCGGGCGCGCGTTTCCATATATTGTTATCAAACATTTGTTTGCTTTTTGTCCACCATTGTGATATGCTGTCTGTACTACGATGGGAGGAGGCGGTCGGCATGGCGGGGCGTATCTACGTTGCAAT
>CACZPK010000065.1 GCA_902783035.1 Oscillospiraceae bacterium | reverse complement strand
TTATTTAACATAAATGTTAGAAATTCTCGGCAAGATGGCCCGTTCGGGACCAAGAGGCCGTGGGTTCAAATCCCGCCACTCGGACCATATCGAGTGGTCGTAACTGATTTGAGGTTATGACCACTCGATGTTTTTTTGTTTATGAGCGGGCATGTGCCCGCTCGTTCGCTTATGCGAGCCTGGGAATATACTCCACTGCAACGCCCTGACGGGTATCGGCGCGGTAGCGGTCACTGCGCTGAAACACGCTGTCAGGCAGCTCGATATAGCCCACAAAGCGATAGTAGATTACAATGCGCTGGGCGCGGTTCTTTCCTGTGCCCTCGGTTTCGTAGACGTCGATGTGGTCGATCAGTTCATGCAGGAGCGGCGCGGTCAGCGTTCCCATCTCCATGAACTTGCGGATGGCGGCGAGAAATGCCTCCTTGCGGTGCTTCTCCCGGTCCAGCGCGTCCAGCTTTTCCCGGCAGTCGGCGATGCGCTCCTTCAGCTCCATGCGCTCCTCCTCGTACTTGTGCGAGAGGTGCATGAACCATTCGTCCGTGATTTTGCCGTCGGCGTTGTCCTCGTAGGCGTGTTCATAGAGCTCCGCGACCTTGTTGTTCCGGGCAGTGGTCTCTTGCAGAGTGGTTTCCAGCGCCTTCTTCTCGGCAAGCATGCCCTGATCCGTCTTTTCTGCCAACAGCGCCGCCAGTGCTTCTTCGTCGTGCTTGAGGTATGACGCCATACGCCCGAGCTCCAGCTTGACCACCTCTTCCACGGCGTCGGCGCGGATATAGTGCCGACTGGGGCAGGTGCCGCGATAATCCTTGTAGTAGTTGGAGCAGCTGAAAAAGTGAATGTCCTTGTTGCGGCGTTGGTGTGATACCAGAGCTTTTTCCCGCAGTCAGCGCAGAAAAGGAAGTCCGCAAACATGTTCTTCTCGCCGTTTTCGGGTTTGGGAGCGCGCCGTTTTGACGTGTGTATCAGCTCCTGCACCCGCTCGAAGGTGCCTCTGTCAATGATCGGCTCATGGACGTCACGGAAGACGCTCCAGTTCTCCGGGGGATTGTATAACCGTGTTTTGTGCTTGAAGGATCTGGAATAGGTTTTGAAGTTAATCACATCGCCGCAATACTCCTGCCGGGTCAGGATGCCCTGAACCGTAGTCGCTTTCCACTTGTAGGGGTTGTCCTGCGTTTTACCGCCGCGCTTGGCGCTCTTGGTTTTCCAATATTTTTGTCGTGTAATTAAAACCCCATGATGTGTGCCCAAACTATGGTGAGGCATATACCTGATAACAAGGGCGATGAGAAAAAACTTCTCATCGCCCTTTTCGTGGTATTACATCATTTTCAGCGCAGAACAGGAACCCATTAGTCAGGTGGCTTATTCCACCGGCTGGAACTTTTCCTTTTTGCGCTTGCAACGCGGGCAGCGCCAGTCCTCCGGCAAATCCTCGAACGTGACGCCGTCATGCTCGGCAGGGTCGTAGACGTAGCCGCAGATGGAACAGACGTACTTGCCGCTTCCCTTTGCATCGGAGAAATCAACCTCTGCGTACACTGTCGGCACCGGATTGTCCAGATCCATTACGCGCTTGGCTTCCAGATTCTCATAACCCTGGGGCGTATGGGTGCCCATGTAGACGGTAGGATGATTGCGCACGAATTCACGCACCCGATCCAGCGTCTCGCGGGCGGCGGGCAGATCGTCGAAAACCACCGAGAGCTTGTTCTCGTACAGCGCCTCGTCCACATAGGTGATGTCCGCCTCGAACATATAGAACAGGCCCTCGTTCTCCACGATCACGAGGCTGTTGCCGTAGGTGTGGCCTTTGGCCTTGATGAAGTAGATGCCTTCAGCGATTTTCTGGCTCTCCGGGAAGTTGTAGTACGGCCCGTCGGTGTAGGCCACAGGAACGAGGTTCTCGATGCCCTTCAGCTCCTCCACGCCGATCTCGTCCGCGCCGACGTAAATCTTCGCGTTGGGGAAGGAGCGCAGCTCTCCGGAATGGTCGCCGTGCTTGTGAGTAAGCAATATCTTCGTCACCTGCTCCGGCTTGTAGCCCAGGGCGGTGAAGGCGTCCATGTAGCTCGCAATGTCCTTGCCGGTATAGAGGATGCTATTCTCGTCCGGCACCTCCTCCGGCGTACCTGCGGGCAGACCGGTATCCACAAGGATTACCTCATCGCCTGTATCGATGAGGTAGTTTTGCAGGCTGCCGCGATAGCGGATGCCCTTGTCGAACTTGTCCTGCCCTTCCTCTCCGCCGAACACAAAGGGCTGCGCGTAAAACCCGTCTCCTCTGAATTTAACTGCCTTGATCTCCATGCTGTACCTCCTTTAATTGTTTGCGTCGATAATATCCCTCAAAGAAACCTGCTCATTCCTGAATCGAACCGTGCTTTGTTCCTGCTTCATGTGGATCGCGTTCTGTGGGCAGTTATGCAGGCAGGCGTAGCATACCTCGCAACGGTCACAGAACTGTACGCCCGCTTCTGTCACGGCGATGTTGTCCGCCGGGCACACCTTCGCGCAAACGCCGCAGCGTGTACATTGGTCGTTCACGAGATAATGTTGGGCTGTATCCTTTTTCAGTATTCGATCCGCGAGCATTTTCTTGTACATTGCCATCTTTGCCTTCACAGCGGGCGTAATGGCGACAGGGCGCGACACGCGCCCCCGGATATCCCGGCACACCCTTTCAAGCTGTCCTTCGACATTCTTGCCCGGCAGCGTATCCATCTGATTCTGCATCTCAAAACCGGGCAGATAATTGTCCACCATCCGGATCAGGTTGGCATAATCCAGCCTGAGTCCCGCAGTTTCAGTTGCCAGCTTTGCGTGCGCCAGAGCTTCTCCGACACCCATGCCATAGGTGTAGATGAAGAAGAAGTACTCAGTCTCGATATGCGCCTTCGACAGAAGGCTTTCACCATCATGGGCATCTCCCCGGCATAGCAGGGACAGACAACACCCACAGTCTCGTCAGAAATCTTGATTTGATCCTCTTTCATCAGCTGTGGTATGGAGATCAGAGTCCCGCCGATGCACCGCGCCACATAGAGACAGTTTCCGGTAGCGGCAAAATAACAGATTGTCATGCCGCATCTCCCTTACAGCGTCTGCTTATTCCTTCGGATTGCCGCCATACGATCCAGATTCCCGTGCTTGATTTCGTGGTCAAGCGCAGCGATGATCTTCTCTTTTCTTCCAAGAAAATCCGGTCCGGTCAGGTTGACGCCGGAAATCGTATCTTCACTTGTCTGTGTCTGTAGCATATCCTGAATTTGCCTTCCTTTCATGTACCTGCGATTTGAAAAAGGCTGGCGCAGCGCATTAGGCAGCGTCAGCCTCATCAGAGCGTTTATTTCTCTGCCGGTTCCCACTTGCAGCGGATGGGAGACACAATGGAACCATCCTTCTTCATTGCCGCGAACGCCTTGTCCACGACCTTGCGATCCAGACCTGTCAGCTCGGCCACCTTTCCGGCGTTCAGCGGTTCGCCCGCCTTTCTCATGGCTTCCAGAATGATCTCTTTCTCGTTCATTATCGCTCCTCCTCAGAAACAGACTGTTTCGGGTTCCTCGGTAAAGGAACTGAATGTGGCAATAGCGTTCTTGAAGTACAGCATCTGCATGTTTTCATCGTCCGCGCTGTATGCCCCCTTGAGGCTCGGCATCTTTTCCAGCATGGCAACCTTGACGTCACGGTTATCGTCATTGACAAGCTCACCGGCGACGCGAACCCACTTGCCACCCTTGAACGCGCAAATCTCCACCTTCGGATTCGCGGCGATCTGATGAGAAACAGGCTTCATCTTGCCCGTCTGGATATACAGCTTTCCGTCGTACAGAAGTGCTGTGCCGAAAGCCCTGACTCTGGGCTGGTCGCCTTCCACAGTGGCAAGATAGTAGGTTTTCGCTTCATCCAGGAACTGGTATACCTTTTCAATCCCACTCATGGCTGTCCTCCATCTTAGTCGCCAAGCTGCTCGATTAGATAATTCTCATAGCCGATCTTCTCGATAATGCCAAGATGCTTTGCTACCCACGCACGATGCTCGGACTCACATTCGACGAAGCTCTCCACCAGCTTTCTTGTAATGGAGTCATCCGTGAGAGAGGCCGCGATGGTTTTGAGCGCCTCAACACCCTTCTGCTCCTTAAAGCCATCGTCCCAATCCTTCAGGAGATCCCGGATTTCGCTGAAAACCGGCTGCTCAATGCATCCGAACACAGGCTTGCCGCCCAGGGCAACGACCCTTTCCGTGCATTTCCTGGCTTCTTCCAGTTCCTCCTCCGCTTCACCCTTACAAAGATTCGCGAACTTTCCAAAGCCCTGTGCGCGGAAAGTCGCCTCATGGATGTAGTCGGCCTGGGAGCTGGAATACCAGGCAATGGCATAATCGTTGAGCATCTTGACCTTTTCGTCGAACACCATGATAACATACCTCCAAATCATTTTTGATGAATGGTTGTGCGCCGCTCTGTTGCGTACAACCGCAGTATAGCAGAGGAATTTAAAAATATCGAGTTATAAAACCGCGCCGCTATACCGTATGACGTCACCGTGACGCCAAGGCGAAACGCTTGATGTCATGATGATGTCAAACATTCTCCTTTGGTGGTGATCAATCTGATCACCACCACAACTGATGCTGTATCGGCAAGCGAACAGGTGATTGTCAGTGTCGGCAAAGACCCAACAATAAAAGAGCGTGCGAGGGCTGGACGATTCTTGACAAGCAACGTCTCGTGATATCACTCGACCGCTTTACAGGGGCTTGCCGCCCCTGTGACCCCAGCGCATAATGATAGCTTAGTAGCAAAAAATCTATCATCCGCTCGATTGACTTTTCGTCCAAAGTAAATTATAATTGGATGAAATGAGCAAGTTCTGGACGAAGGGAGATTTCCATGAGAGGTTTTGATTACGGTAAGTTGGCTGAGCGCGCATGGCCGGCTGACATTTTGAATCTTGTCGCAAAAATCCACGAATGCAAGGGCCGGCAGGATATGTATGTCCGGCAAAAGCCGGTGGAGCTGGATCGTCTGGTCGAAATCGCCAAGATACAAAGCACCGAGGCATCCAACAAGATCGAGGGCATCGTTACCACCAGCACTCGCATGAAGCAGCTTTTTGAAGAGAAGACGACGCCAAGGAACCGGGACGAAAGCGAAATCATGGGATACCGGGACGTTTTGAATACCATCCACGAGAGCAACGAGTATATCCCCATCCGTCCGTCATATATCTTGCAGCTCCACCGGGATCTGCTCCGCCGCGCGGGAGCCTCTTACGGCGGCAGCTTCAAAAACGTCCAGAACTATATCAACGAGACAAGACCGGACGGAACGAGCTTTACCCGCTTTACTCCTGTTGCGCCTTATGAAACACCGGCGGCAATGGACGCTCTTTGCGATGCGTATGAGCAGGCTGTCGCAAAAGAGAGTATCGACGCACTGATTCTGATTCCGTGCTTAATTTGTGATTTTCTGTGTATCCACCCATTCAACGACGGAAACGGCAGAATGAGCCGTCTGCTGACCCTGCTGCTGCTTTATAAGAACGGGTACAGCGTTGGAAAGTACATCAGTATTGAAAAGCAGATTGAAAAGACGAAGGACCGTTATTATGACGTTCTAGAGGCTTCCGATTCTGAATGGCACGAGGAAAAGAATGACCACACGCCGTTTATCCGGTATATGCTGACCGTGATCCTCGCCTGTTATACGGAATTTGAAGATCGCGTCGGCATGATGGACACGGCAGGTACTTCCAGCTCCGCTTACGATGTTGTAAAAAAGTATGTGGAGAAAAAGGTCGGAAAATTTACCGGCGCCGATGTGGTTTCTCATTGTCCGAGCATTGGGAGATCGTCTGCTCTGGCTGCGTTGAAACGGCTCACCGAGGAGGGCGTGATCCTTCGGCAAGGTGCGGGACGGAGCACATTTTATGTGCGTGCCGAGAGCGTGAAATGAGCCGTGTATTCGTCCAGTCAACCAGCGAAACGGACGAAACGTCTGCTAGTTGGACGAAAGAAACAGATAGCGCCTGTTGCAACGTGCCTGTTGTCGGGAGGTATCGTAATGAGTTTTGATAAAAAAGAGTTATCCGAAGCTGATATCCGAACAAAGTATATTACACCTGCTATCGTAAAAGCCGGGTGGAGCTCATTCTCTCAGATGCGTGAGGAATACCCAATTACAAAAGGCCGCATTATTGCCCGTGGCAAAACATACACCGCATTTCAAATAATCTGGCGTTTATGGAAAGCGGGCATAAAAAAGCGCATTCTGTTTCTTGCAGACCGTACGGCGCTGATTTCTCAGACTTTTACAAATGACTTCGCACCATTCAGAGATAGAGCAATATGTCTGCGTCTACAAGATCATGGGTGAAATGGTCTACATCTATCATTTTACCGATGCGCGGAAAAAATACATTTACAACATCTTTGGCATGGAAGAATAGCCAAAAACGTTGATGATCGTTCTGGGCCAAGAGGCCGTGGGTTCAAATCCCGCCACTCGGACCGTGAAAAAGGCTTGAAACCGAAAGATTTCAAGCCTTTTTCTTGTTTTTTTGTCAATAATTTTGGCGATCTGGTTTAGGCGCACATTTTAGGAGCACAGCCCTCAAAAGCGTGAAAAAGGCGCGCGCCCGCTTCCTAGCGCCGCCTAGCGGAATCAGCATGCTGTCCATGCCGCCAATCAGGCTCATGCCGATCGCCCCAACGTATCGCGTCCGCTGCGCCGTCTGCCGTCACTGAAACGGGCAGCAGGCCAACTATTTCTCTATTCTATCCGCCTTTTATTGATTGAAACGCGCTGGATCAATTGGGCAGAAGCCCGTAAAGGCGGCATTGCCCTGCAAGTCGGCGTAAACCGTGACCACCTGCGTCGAGGATACGGCGTCTGGGACCACCGGCGTCACACGGCAGAGGATAGCGTAGTTGACGCCTGCCACCACCTGCGTACCCAGCAGCGCCATCGGCGTGACGGTGCTGCCCGTAAAACCCTCCAGTGCCTTGTCAAAGGCGGTCTGCGCATCCTCTGGCAGCGGCAACGCTGTCGTCTCCTCCGGGGCGTACCAACCGCCGGCAAGGACTTCCGCGGGAGCCTCTCCGCCGTCCTGTATGTAGTCGGCAAGCGGGAAAACGCTGCTTTTTGCCAGCGTCGCGCCGCCCTGCAAGTCGCGGTAGACCACGATTATGCGGTACTCATCTCCGACACGGCAGAGGAGCATGTCGTTCGTCCCCGCCACGACCTGCTGTGCTACCAGCGCCACGGGGACAAGGTTCTCGCCCGCGGCAACTTTGTCAAACGCCGTGCGCACGTCCTCCGGCAGTGTGACCGCTTCCTGTTCACCGAGCGTCCAGCCACCTGACACAGGTACGTCGTTTGCGGGTTTGTTTGCCGGTTCGGTATTGCCGCCGCAGGCCGTCAGACTCGCAAACAACAGCGCGGTGAGAAGCACGGATAAGATGCGGTTTTCCATGGTATGGTTTCCTCCTTATATTTGTTTGCTGTTTTGCCGCTTTGCTTTTTTGCCTGCAGCAGGCATAGCACAGCGGATGCGCCGGAACGAGCATCGCGTATTCTCTTGGGTCACCGCGGAGTTTCGTCCCTCATGCACTGCTTTGACATAATTGAATGTAACATGCAGCCCGCCAAAAGTCAAATCAACATAGTCGATTTTGTTGTCTTTATTCTGTCAGCAAACAAGGGGGAGATGCTGTCGCATCTCCCCCCTGTCATCTTTTTGAGTATTTACTTTGCCACTTTCTCGCAGAAACGCTGCGCAATGGTGGAGACCTGTGCGCGGGACGCGATGCCCTGCGCGTCGAGGATGATGTTGCCGTTCTCATCCGTCGTACCGTTGATCAGGCCCATGGCGACCGCCCACTCCATCGCTTCCTTCGCCGTGTCGCTGACGCTGGCCGCATCAGAGAACGTGGAGAGGTCGGCGCGCGCCGAGGTGTCGTAGCCCTTCGCCTGCGCGTAATTATACATCATCACGATGTCCACCTCGCGCGTCGCGGGTGCGGTGGGGTCGTAGACTTCGCCGAGACCCGCCGTGAGGGAACCCTCACTCGCCCAGGCATCGGCGGCGGTCCACCACACCTCGCCCTCGGCGGGGGCGGCAGCCGTGTTGCCGTCGAGGTTGAACAGGATCTGCTCCATCATGCCCTGCGTGGTCGCGGCATCGGGGGCAAAGCTGCCGTCGCCCATGCCG
>CACZPK010000064.1 GCA_902783035.1 Oscillospiraceae bacterium | reverse complement strand
TGGTGGACCTGAAGGGATTCGAACCCACGACCTTACGGATGCGAACCGTACGCTCTCCCAACTGAGCTACAGGCCCATATGCAATTTTGACTGCCGAACTTGTCAGCTTAAGTACAATACCACAGTTTTTTTGGTTTGTAAAGACCTAATTTTCAAAAATCGCAAAAATTTGTATTGCATCTTGGCCGGTCCTATAGTAAAATAACTTTTGATGTCCTCCGCAGACTGCTGCGGGACCGGTCTTGCGCGATGGATACCTGCGAACCATGTCAGGCGGGGAACCGAGCAGCATTAAGCGGGACCATCCATGCGCCGCAAGGGCGCCGGTCCCGTGGCAGTCTGCGGAGGACATTGCTATGCTTTTTTCAAATCCCGACGGATTACATGATGAGGGGGTATGCCCGTGTATCAGGCGCTTTACCGCAAGTGGCGGCCGAAAACCTTTTCCGATGTGGTCGGGCAGGAGCATATCACCTCTACGCTTCGGCGTCAGGTTGCTGAGGGAAGGCTGTCCCATGCGTACCTGTTCACCGGGACGCGCGGCACGGGCAAGACCACCTGCGCAAAGATCCTCGCCAAGGCGGTCAACTGCGAAAATCCGCAAAACGGCGATCCCTGCAATGCCTGCCCGTCCTGCCTCGGCATCGAGTCCGGGGCGTTCCTCGATGTGACGGAGCTGGACGCAGCGTCCAACAACGGCGTGGATAATGTGCGTACGCTGCGGGATGAGGCGGTTTATTCTCCTGCGCAGGTCAAAAAACGCGTGTATATCATCGACGAGGTACACATGCTCACCCGCGAGGCGTTCAATGCCCTGCTGAAAATTCTGGAAGAGCCGCCGGAGCATCTGATGTTTGTCCTGGCGACGACGGAACTGCACAAGGTCCCCGCGACCATCCTTTCCCGCTGCCAGCGTTTTTCTTTCCGGCGTATTTTGCCCCGTGATATTGAAGCGCGACTGCATACCGTGGCGCAGGCGGAGGGAATCGACCTGAAACCCGACGGCGCGGAGCTGCTCGCGCGCTTGTCCGACGGCGCGCTGCGCGATGCGCTGAGCCTGCTGGACCAGTGTGCCGCCGTGGGCGGCTCGGTGGGGGCGCAGGAAGTGCTGGATACGCTTGGCCTTGCGGGCAACGTGCAGACCGCGCAACTGCTTGGCTTTATCCTGCGCAGGGATGTAAAAGCGGCGTTGTTGCTGCTCCACCAGCTTTATGCGGGCGGCAAGGATGTGGCCGCGGTGCTTGGCGAGCTTTCGACGCTGGCGCGCGACCTGCTGATTTCATCCACCGCACCGGAGGGCGGCGCCGCGCTGCTCAGCGGCGGGTATGACGACAAGACCATCCGCACGCTGCAAAAGATCGCGCCCAACGCGCGCCTCGTCCAGATCTGTACCGTGTTGCAGGAGACGGGCGCGGCGCTGCCGTTCAGCATCAACCGCCGCACGGACGCGGAGTTGTGCATCCTGCGCCTGTGCGATGAAGAGCTGTCGGGCGATTTGACGGCGCTGGCCGCGCGTATTGCACGCGTGGAAGAGCAAATGGCGGCCGGGGCGGCGTACCGCGCCGACCTCGCAAGACAAAGCACCCCCGAACCGGAAATGAAATCCCCCGCTGTTTCTGCACCTGAGCCGGAGGCGGCGGACGACGTGCCCCCGCCATGGGAGGACGCGGATGCGCCTGCGGAGGAGCGGACACCGGCTTTTGAAGAGCCTGTGCAGACGCAGAGCGCGGAAGAACCCGCGGCTGCGGAGCCGAAACCTGCCCCACAGCCGGAAGCGGCCCCGCCTGCCGCTGAGGCACAGGCGGCCGGCACTGCGGGAGACGGCGAGATATTTGCACGCCTGCTGGAGAGCTATAAAAATCGCCTGCCCATGCACCTGCGCGCTTTTATCGGTATGGCGAAGGGACAGCTTGACGCCGATGGCCTGCTGACAGTCTATTGCGGGAATGAGCAGGTCAAGCACATGCTGGACGTGCCGGATGTGGCGAAGGCGCTGTCCGAGGTGACGGCGCAGGCGGCGGGACGCGACGTGACGACGCGCTTTGTGCTGGGTGAGCCGGAGGGCGAGAAACACGATAAGATGCAGGACCTGCTGCAAATCGGGAACAAATTTGGTAATTTTAAGACAATATAATACCAGGAGGAATCAAAAATGGCAAAAGGATACAGCGCACGGCGCGGTTTTTCCAACGGCAGCGGCATGTCTGCGCGTCAGGCGAACATGCAGCAACAGATCGTTAAAATGCAGGAGGACATGGCGAAGCGGCAGCAGGAGGTGGAGGAACAGTCCTTTACCGCCAGCGTTGGCGGCGGTGCGGTGAGCGCGACTGTCAGCGGCAAGAAGGAGCTGACCGCGCTGGTCATCAAGCCGGAGGCGGCGGACCCCGAAGAGGTGGAGATGCTGCAGGATATGGTGATTTCCGCAGTCAATGAGGCACTGCGCCAGGCGGAGGAGGCCATGAACGCCAGCATGAATGCGCTCACCAGCAGCCTCGGCCTGGAGGGTTTTGGTATTCCGGGGCTGTAAAGTAAAAATACATTACGCGCACAGAAAAGACCCGCGGAGCCGATGCTCCGCGGGTCTTGTTTTGCAGTTTTACATTTTCTCCGGTGCGGTTACGCCAAGAATACCGAGACCGTTGCACAGCACCTGCTTCGTCGCTTCAGCCAGCTTGAGACGTACGGCGACGAGGTCCGGCGCTTCACCCTTGATGCGACAGGCGTTGTAGAAACGGTGGAACGTTCCCGCCAGCGCAACCAGATAGCGGTTGATGTAGCTCGGGTCGTAATCCCGCGCCGCCATGGCAAGCTCCTCCGGGAAACGGGAGAGTGCCTTGACCAGCTCGCGCTCCTGTTCCGTCGTGGCGAGTGCGATATCCACTTTGCCCATTTCCGGCGCGGCGCAGCCCTCGTCGGAGAGCGCTTTGAGGAGACTGCAAATACGCGCGTGTGCATACTGGACATAGTAAACGGGATTTTCGCTGTCCTCACGCACGGCAAGTCCGAGGTCGAACTCCATCTGCGTGTCGGGCTTTGTGTTGAAGAACCAGCGGCAGGCGTCCACGGGGATTTCGTCGAGCAGATCGGACAGGGAGATGGTCTTGCCCGTGCGCTTGGACATGCGCACGGTTTCGCCGTCGCGCACCAGCTTGACGAGCTGCATCAGCACAATGTCGAGGCGGCCTGTGCCGTCCAGCCCCAGCGCATCCATCGCGCCTTTGAGACGGGCGACGTGCCCATGGTGGTCGGCGCCCCAGATGTTGATGACCTTGTCAAAACCGCGCACGCCGAATTTGTTGCGGTGATAGGCAATGTCGGCGGCAAAGTAGGTGTAAAATCCGTTCGCACGGCGCAGCACATCATCCTTGAGGTCGAGCTTGTCCACATCTTCGCGCTTTTTTCCTGCCTTGACGAGCTGATCACGGATGATGTCGGCGGTCTTGAGCCACAGCGCGCCGTCCTGCTCATAGGTCCAGCCGGCATCACTCAGCGCCTGCACCGTATTGGCAACATAACCGCTTTCGTGGAGCGTGGACTCATAGAACCACTCGTCGAACTCGATGCCGTAGCGGCGGAGGTCGCCCTTCATCTTCGGCAGATTGACGTCCAGACCGAAACGTGCCATGTCTGCGTGCCGCTTTTCTGTATCGCAGTTTACATAACTATTACCGTGCTGATCGTAAAAAGCCTTTGCCAGCTCGCGGATATCGTCGCCGTGATAACCGTCCTCCGGAAATTCAACCGCGTCTTCGCCCTGAATGAGCTGGAAGTAACGCGCCTCGATGCTCTTGGCGAACTTTTCGATCTGATTGCCTGCGTCATTTACATAAAACTCGCGCCAAACCTCCGCGCCGTTCCAGTCCAGCACACTGGCGAGGGTGTCGCCCAGCACGCCGCCGCGGGCGTTGCCCATGTGCATGGGGCCGGTGGGGTTGGCAGAGACAAACTCGACCATGTACTTTTTGCCGTGCAGTCCCTCGCTGCGCCCGTAGTGTGCGCCCTCGCCGTCCACGGCGGCAAGCACGTCGCCGTACCACTTGTCGCCGAGCCGGAAATTCAAAAAGCCGGGGCCGGCGATCTCCACGCTTGTAAAATAGCTGCCGTCCAGTGCCATCTTGCTCGTGAGCGCCTGCGCCACGTCGCGCGGGCTCTTGTGCATTGCCTTCGCCGCAGCGAGGCAGAAGGTCGTGGTATAGTCGCCGTTGGCGGTATCCTTGGGGATCTCGACCGGGACGGGCGTATCCACGCCTTCGGGCAGCATACCGTCGGTGGCCGCGGCGGCGTAGGCGCGCTTTGTCAGCTCGACGATCTGATCTTTTGCGCTCTGGATCATATTCATAACTTTAAAACCTCCCGCGGCGTTCCGCATACGACGGTTTTCGTCCGCTTTTTAACCAAGAATCGCTGTCTAACTTTGCTATTTTACCATATTGAAAATGAAGAGGCAATAGCTTATTATTATTGTTACAAGCTAAAAATTTTTTAGGAGGTTAGAACCTATGGCTAAAAGAATTGTTATCGCGCTCGGCGGCAACGCGCTGGGCAAGAACCTGCATGAGCAGATGGACGCCGTCAATGTAACGGCGAAGGCTATCGCAGACCTGATCGAGGAAGGCTATGAGCTGGTCATCGCCCATGGCAACGGCCCGCAGGTGGGCATGATCCAGAACGCGTTCGCCGCATATCGCCGTGAGGACGAAAAGCGCGATGTGATGCCGCTTTCCATGTGCGTTGCCATGTCGCAGGGCTACATCGGCTACGACCTGCAGAACCTCATCGGCGAGGAGCTTGACCGCCGCGAGACGGGCCTGCATATCGCCACCGTGCTCACGCAGGTTGCCGTCGATCCCAACGATCCCGCCTTCCAGCATCCGACCAAGCCCATCGGCGCGTTTATGACCGAGGCGGAGGCGAAGAAGCTCGCCGCTGAAAAGGGCATCGACGTGGCGGAGGACGCAGGACGCGGCTGGCGTCAGGTCGTTGCAAGCCCCAAGCCCACCGAGATCATCGAGATCCACACGGTCAAGGCGCTGCTGGAGCAGAAGCACGCGGTCATCGCCGCGGGCGGCGGCGGCATCCCCGTGGTGTGGACGGACAAGTACCACCTCAAGGGCGTGTCGGCCGTTATCGACAAGGATTTCGCCTCGGAGTGCCTGGCCGAACAGCTCGACGCGGATATGCTCATCATCCTCACCGCCGTGGAGAAGGCAGCCATCAACTTCGGCAAGCCCGACCAGAAGGGCCTGGACACCCTGACGCCCGCGGAGGCGCGCAAGTACATCGCCGAGGGGCAGTTTGCGCCCGGCTCCATGCTGCCGAAGGTTGAGGCGGCGGTCAAGTTTGCCGAGTCCAAGCCCGGACGTACCGCGCTCATTACGCTGCTGGAAAAGGCAAAGGACGGCATCGAGGGCCGCACCGGCACACGCATCATCGGCTGAACAAGCGGTTTACCGACCGCTCCGGGTGGGTATACTATGGAAAAGACACGATGGTATAAAGACCGAGTGTTCTACCAGATCTGGCCGCGCAGCTTTTGCGACGGGGATGGGGACGGCGTCGGCGACCTGTATGGGGTCTATGACAAGCTGGACTATATCCAATCGCTGGGCTGCGACGGCATCTGGTTTTCGCCGCTCTACCCCTCGCCGGGCGTCGACTGCGGATACGACATCTCGGATTATATGGACATCGACCCGCTTTACGGCGGCATGCCGGCGTTCAAACTGGTGCTCAACGGCGCGCACGCGCGGGGCATGAAGGTCATCATGGACCTTGTTGTCAACCACACCAGCGACGAGCATGAGTGGTTCCAGAAGTCCCGCCGCCGCATAGCGCCGTATACCGATTATTATATCTGGCGCCCCCAGCGTCCCGGCGGCAAGCCGCCGAACAACTGGGACAGTGTGTTTGAGGGCAAGGCGTGGCAGTGGGACGGATTGCGCGGGGAATACTACCTGCACCTCTTTGCCGTCAAGCAGCCTGACCTCAACATGGATAACCCCCTCGTGCGCGAGGAGGTAAAGAAGATCATGCGTTTCTGGCTCGATGTCGGCGTGGACGGCTTCCGCGAGGATGTCATCACCTTCATCTCCAAGCGTGACGGGCTGCCCAACGACTACTTCATGCCGACGGTGCGCGGCATCGGCCACTATAACCATGGCCCACGGGTGCATCAGTATCTGGAGGAGTTCAAACGTGACGCACTGGACGGGCACGACACCTTTACCATCGGCGAAGCGCCGCTCGTTTCACCACGCAAGGCGCTGGACTATATCGACGAGCGGCATGGTCAGTTGGACACGATGATCCAGTTCCAATGCATGAACGCCGACTGCTTTCTGGTGGATTATGCGGTGTTGCCTTTTTCCCTGCGGCGGCTCAAACGCGCCTTCGGACAGTGGCAGGAAAAGCTGGACGGGTGTGCGTGGAACATGCTCTATCTGGAAAACCACGACCATCCCCGCGTCATCTCTCGCTACGGCAGCGAGCGCTATCGCACCGAGAGTGGGAAGATGCTTGCCGCGGCTTATCTCTTCCAGAAGGGAACGCCCTTCATTTATCAGGGGCAGGAGATCGGCATGACGAACTGGCGGCCGGAGAAGGCGTCCGACTACGAGGACGTGCAGACCCGCTGGCACTATGAGCACATGCTCGCGCGCGTTCTGCCCGATGCGCTGCGCCTGAAATGGTGCCACCGCGCCTCCCGTGACAGCGCGCGCACGCCGATGCAGTGGAGCGCGGAGGCAAACGCGGGGTTCACTTCCGGCACGCCGTGGTTCCGGGTCAACGACAACTATCACACGGTCAACGTCGCCGCCCAGGAGAGCGATCCAAACTCCCTTTTGGGCTTTTACCGCAGCGCGATCATGATTCGCAAACGACTGAACGTGATCCGCGATGGTGACTATGTCGATCACCAACCGTTTTCCGGCAGCCTCTACGTCTACTCCCGGAGCCTGGGGAACGAAAAGCTGCTCGTTGTTTGCTCCTTTGTGGAGCGGCCCGTGCATTTTAAGGCACCGCAGGGGTTTGACCTGGCGCGCGGCGAGCTTTTGCTGGCCAATTACGGCGCGGAGCTGTCAAAAAATGGATTTACCACACGCCCCTATGAATGTCGGGTCTATCACTTTACATAACAACTCCAATAGACAGAAAGATGCCGCCGGTCTCTTGACTGGGCGGCGTCTTTCTGATATAGTAAAACCAATATCACAACAGATCATTTGTAAGGAGGCCGACGCGCAATGCAGCCCAATCAGGCGCAACCCGTACCGCGCAAAAAGATCTGGTGCACCGTCTATACGGACGCCGAGACCGAGTGCTTTGAAATGCGCACGCTGGCGGAGGAGGGGGACGGGTATGAGACCCTGTTTCACAAGGAGTACACCTCCGGCACCGCCATCGGCGATTTTCTGGAGACGGACCTTTCGATCTGGGATCAGATGCAGCCCAAGATCAAGGAGGCGGTGCAGTCCATCAACGAGGGGCGCTACCTCAAAAAGAGCTTTAATACCATTTTTTACTGCACGCTCTACTGGCTGGATCAGAGCGCGTTTTTCGCGCCGTTTGCCGCCTCGCTCCAGCGCCTGCACACCGTCCACGCCGTCGGCGACCTGATTTCGCTCGCGGAGTGTGAGGACCACATGGCGTACTATAAAGACCTGCAGAACTATCTGCGCAACCTCGTCGAGCAGGTCTTTTCCGTCAGCGAAGGGGAGAGCCCGGCACTGCGTTACTTTGCGCTGCAAAAGCAGTTCGGCGTGGAATCCTATCCGCCCTTTGCCTTTGAGGCGGTGGAGTACCGCACGGCGGTCAAAGGCTCCGGCGGCCGCTATCCCTACGACGAGTTTCTGGAAGAGGAGCCGGTGGATCGCGAGGAGACCATTGTCACCGAGCTGCTGGAGACCGAAGATCCCGCGGCGTTCGCCGAGTTCCTGCTCTATCGCTACTTGCAGGAGAATCTGCACATGCGCAAGTGCAAATACTGCGGACGCTGGTTCGCCACGCACGGGCGTACGAAGCTGGAATACTGCGACCGCCTGATCGAAAATTCGACCAAGACCTGCCGCGAGATGGGTTCTCTGCGCCTGTACGAACAGCGTCAGATGGAAGATCCCGCCATTCGCGAATACAAGCGCTCGTACAAGACGCACAATGCGCGCATCCGCTACGGACTGATGACGCGCGAAGAGTTCACCGCCTGGTCGGTGGAGGCGCGCGAGAAGCGCGACAAGTGCAGCGCGGGCGAGCTGCCGCTGGAGGAGTTCATCGCGTGGCTCAACAGCGACAAGCCGCAAAAGTGAGCGCGGCGCGGTACGACAGATGATTCAAAGCGCCTGATTTCCTCGGAAATCGGGCGCTTTTTCAGTAAATGCAAATAATCGTTGCGTTTGCTGAAGATCCTGATTGCCATTTCTCTCGCCGCTAAAGCGGCAACTGATACTGAAATACAAACACAAAAGCCTGCGGCGGTGCGGAGCCGCCCGGGAAGGAACCGACCGGAAGGGAGGGGGAGCGATGCGCGGCATACGGCCGCTGATGGCGGCACTGGCGCTGGCAGCGGTGCTGTCCGGCTGCGGCAACGAACGCGGACGCGGCGCGGTATGGAGCTACGGCGGCACGGCGGGCAGCGGCGAAGCGTACTGGACGCCACTGCCGCCAAACCTCAACGTTGCCATTGGCGGCGAGAGCGGTACGCGAAAGATGCACCCCTCCATGACGCCGGACATCCCGTGGCCGCCGCCCAATGCGCCGAACGCACCGGATGCGCCGACGCTCTATCCCGGCGAGCCGGCTCCCGCGCCGGATGCCCCGGACGCGCCGACGCTGTACCCCGGCGGGCCAACCGATGCGCCGGACGCACCGGATGCCCCAACGCTGCACCCGGGCGAACCGGCCGACGCACCGGATGCCCCAACGCTGCACCCGGGCGAACCGGCCGACGCGCCGGATGCCCCGGACGCACCGACACTGCATCCCGGCGAGCCGCTTCCTGCACCGGATGCGCCGGATGCGCCGACGCTGTACCCCGGCGAGCCGGCTCCCGCGCCGGATGCGCCGGACGCGCCGACGCTGCACCCGGGCGACCCGCCCGCCGTGCCGGACGCGCCGGATGCCCCCACCATTGTGCCGCCCGCCCCACCCGCTCCGCCGAACACACCGTGAAGAGGCCCGCAAAGGATATGACATGCTCCATAACATGGACTTGCGCACATAGCCGGAAAAAGGGACGGACGAAAAGTCCGTCCCTTTGCCATGCGGGAAGAAAGAGGCGCGAGACGGAAAAACGGTTGATTTGCAGGGAAAAACCTGCTAAACTAACATGTGAGCATACCAAAATATGAAGGAGGAAGCGCATTATGAAACTGGCCATCGGCAACGACCATGCCGCGGTCGATATGAAAAACGAGATCATGGAGTATCTCAAGGGTAAGGGCATTGAGGTCGTCAACGTCGGCACCGACACGGCAGACCGCTTTGACTATCCGGTTGCCGCGTACCGCGCCGCGAAGCTGGTTGCGTCGGGCGAGGTGGACGGCGGCGTGCTGATTTGCGGTACGGGCGTTGGCATCGGGCTTGCCGCCAACAAGGTCAAGGGTATCCGCTGCTGCATTTGCAGCGATCCGTATACCGCAAAGCTCTCCAAACAGCATAACAACGCAAATATGATTGCCTTTGGCGCGCGCGTGATCGGCATCGAGACCGCGAAGATGATTGTGGATGAGTGGCTGGGCGCTAAGTTTGAGGGCGGCCGCCATGCGGAGCGCGTCGCTCTGATCACCGAGATCGAGCAGACGCAGCAGCTTGCCTCCCGTGGCGAGTGAACAGACCGTTTCAAAAAATCCCGCCGGCGGCGGGATTTTTTGGAACCGATATCTATGATGCGATATACTGCAAGGATGAAAAGAGAGGGTGCGGGTATGGGTGTGAAAAAAATGACGGCGTTGTTTCTTGCCGTGCTGTTGGCGCTGGGAACCGTTGCCTGCGGCGCGGACGACGAGGAAGAGACCGGAAGCGGCGGGGTTCCGTCGGAAAAGTTCGATTTTTCCGCGGCGGGCGCAACGCAGGGACTGACGATGTCGGTCAACCGTGATTCGGGGCAGCTGAACGTCAAGCGTTTGTCGCTGCCTGGCAAGAAGAACACGGGTGACGCGGGAAAGTGGACGGTGTTTATTTATCTCTGCGGAACCGATCTGGAAAGCGAGGACGCATCCGCGACCGACGATCTGCTTGAGATGGTTGACGGCACAAGCGGCGAGAACATGCGCTTTGTCGTGGAGACGGGCGGCGCGGAAGAGTGGCTCAACAACACCGTAGAGGCGGGCAAGCTGCAACGCTATCTGGTGCAGGATGGAAACCTGGAGCTGGTGGATGAGCAGCCTTCCGCCGGCATGGGACATCAGGAGACCCTGGCGGATTTCCTGCAATGGGGTGTTACCAACTACGCTTCGGAGCACATGGGCGTGATCCTCTGGAATCACGGCGGCGGCAGCATCACCGGCGTCTGCTTCGACGAAACGGACGACAACGACTCGCTCAGCCTGCGCGAGATGGATGCCGCGCTGCTTCACGCCTGTGCCGGCATGGGACGCAAATTTGACTTCATTGGGTTTGACGCCTGCCTGATGGGAACGCTCGAAACGGCAAACATTCTCGCATCCTACGCCGACTACATGATCGGCTCGCAGGAAACGGTGCCGGGCACCGGCTGGGACTACACCGCGATCGGACGCTATCTTTCCGCCAATCCCGGCGTGGACGCCAAACAGCTGGGCATCGTGATCTGCGACAGCTTTCTTGAGGCCTGCCGCGCGATTGACGATGATGACCTCTGTACGCTTTCGCTGATCGATCTTTCCAAGCTCGACGCGCTGCTGGTTGCCTTCAACGACTTTGCACACGGCATGTACGACGCCGCGGCAGATGCCGCCAACTGCACCGAGATGATCCGCGCTATCGCGCAGACGGACAACTTCGGCGGCAACAACCGCTCCGAGGGCTATACCAACATGGTCGATATGGGCGGCATCATCTCTGCCTGCGCGTCTTATTCCGAGGGGGCGCAGGGAGCGCTCTCCGCGCTGCAGGATGCCGTGGCTTACTCCGTCAGCGGACAGGTGCACGGCAGCGCATCGGGGCTTTCGGCCTACTATCCGCTCAGCGTGCAGGGCTCGGAGGAGCTTGCTATCTTCGGCGATATCTGCCCCAGCCCGTACTACCTCTCCTTTGTCGACCGTCAGAATCAGGGCAGCGTCAATGCGGGCGAAACCGATGACTATGACGACGATTTCTGGTTCGGTGACAGCGGAGACTGGCTCTGGGGCTCTGAAGAGAACAGCGATTACTGGGATTATCTCGACGACTTTTCGCAAACGGGCGAAAGCGCGCTGATTACCTTTGCCGTCGAGCCGCATCTGGATGAGGACGGCGATTTCTGGTTCGAGCTGGACGATGACGGCTGGATGAACGCGCTGGATGTGTACGGCATGGTCTATCAGATGTCCGGAGACGGCGAGGACATCATTGAATTGGGCGAGACCTACGACCTGCAGGGCGGCTGGGACAGCGGCATCTTTATGGATGACTTTGACGGCTGGTGGATCTCGCTGCCGGACGGACAGAATCTCGCCACCTATATTGTGGAAAGCACGGAGGACTATACGATCTATACCTCGCCGATCCTGCTCAACGGTGAAGAGACGAACCTGCGTCTTAAGCTGGACTATGCGGCAGGGGACATGTTCATCGAAGGCGCATGGGCGGGAGTGGACGAAAGCGGCGCGGCGTCGCGCAGCCTGCAAAAGATCGTGGAAGGCGATGTGATCGTGCCGCTCTATAACGCCTTTTCGTTGGAGGGGGACGATACATTCTACTATTACGGCCGGGAGTACACCGTGGAAGGAACTCCGGAGATATGGTACAATATCATGGATGACGGTGACTATTTCTTTAGCTTCTGCATTGAGGACATCTATGGCGATTATTATATTTCGGACATGACAATGTTCTCTGTGGAGGATGGCGAGGTCTATTACAACATGGATTGAGACAAAGGAGGCCGGAACCATGCGAAAACCCCGTAAAGCCACATCGCTGCTGCTGACACTGGCGCTGCTGGCCGCCCTGCTCCCGGCGGGGACGGGCAGCGCGCAGGCGCTTGCCATGACAGACGTGCCGCAGGATGCCTACTACCGCGAGGCGGTGGAATGGGCGCTTGCAAACGATATCACCAACGGGACAAGCGCGACGACCTTTTCGCCGGAGAGTGTTTGTACCCGCGCGCAGGTGATGACGTTCCTGTGGCGTGCGGCGGGCGAGCCGGAGCCGAAGAACACCGCAAACCCGTTTTATGACGTCCTTCCTGCGAGTTACTACCGCGACGCGGTGCTTTGGGCGGTGGAGCAGGGCATTACCAACGGCGTAAGCCCGCATCACTTTGACCCCGACGCGCTTTGCACGCAGGAGCAGATCCTGACCTTCCTCTGGCGCGCGAAGGGAAAGCCGGGTGATATGGCCGCTCACGAGGCGGCACAGCCGCAGAGCTGGTCGGCTGCCGCTGTCGCATGGGCAAAGTCCTCCGGACTGACGGACGGCGCGTCGCTCGACGCGGCGTGTACGCGCGGCAGTACGGTCTATTATCTCTATCAGGGCACCCTTGGCTACTCGGAAGGGACGGGTACCTTTGAACGGTATACGCACATTCCGATGGACGGCGGCGTTTACACCGCGACCACGGCGGCGGATTTTGCCAGCGCGGCCATCACGCTGGCGAACAGCTATGAGGGCAAGGTAACGACCGCGGGTGCCGATGAAAGCTACGCATCCGGGCGCCTGGTCGTCCGGGCGGGGCAGGCGCTGCCCGATCTTGCGGAGCACGGCGCGGCACAGGTGGTCGAGGACACGGACGGCAATGCCATTGTCCAGTTCAACAGCGCCGCGGACGCCGCGGCCTGCGCGGCGTATCTCGCCTCGCTCGACTACGTTGACTATGCCGAGCCGGATATCCTGTTCCAAACGAACGCCGACGCATCTGCGGACGCGCACTCCTGGGGTGTGGCGGCGACCGGCGTGGGTGAGTACGCTGCGGAGCTTGTCTCCCGCGGCGCGAATACCAACGTCGTTGTCGCGGTGGTGGACACGGGCGTGGACGCATCCCATCCGTTCCTGAAGGGGCGGCTCGTCTCCGGCTACGACTTTGTCGGCGGTGACGCGACGCCGGATGACAAGGCGGGGCACGGCACGCATGTTTCCGGCACCATCGTGGACTGCACGCCGGGTACAAACGTCAAGGTCATGCCCATCTGTGCGCTCGGCAGAAACGGCGGTTATTCCATTATCATCGCACAGGCGGTCCGCTACGCCGCCGACCACGGCGCGAAGGTGATCAACCTCAGCCTCGGCGGCGGACACAGCAGCTATCTCGACCGTGCGGTCGCCTATGCGCTTGCGCGGGGCGTCACCGTTGTCGCCGCCGCGGGCAACGAGAGCACGAATGCTGCTTACGCCTGCCCTGCGCACATCAGTGGCGTGATCACCGTTGCCGCGGTGGACAGCGGCTACCACCGGGCATATTTTTCCAACTACGGCCGTGTGATCGACATCGCTGCGCCGGGCGTTGCCATATCAAGCAGTATCCCCGGCGGCGGGTACGATTCGTGGCAGGGCACCTCCATGGCGGCGCCCCATGTTTCCGCGGCCTGTGCGCTGCTGCTGTGCGCGCAGCCGAACCTGCTGCCCTCGACGGTGGAAAGACGGATCAAGGCGGCGGCATACGATCTCGGCAATGCCACTTACTACGGCGCTGGTTTTCTGAACCTCAAACCGTTCCTCAGCACGGGCGCATCGGACGCCCCGGCACCTGCACCCGCACCCGCGCAGACCGATACCAACACCTATACCGTTGCCTTTGACGCCCGCGGCGGCACGGTTTCGCCGGCAAGCATGCAGGTGGCGGTCGGCAATGCATTCGGCAGTCTGCCCACGCCCACGCGCAGCGGATACCGGTTCGACGGCTGGTATACGGCGGCGAACGGCGGGCAGTATGTCCGCGCCTACGATATTCCCGGCGGCAGCCTGACGCTTTACGCCCACTGGAGCGAGCAGGCGCAGACGCCTGTGACGCCCGCACCTGCGACCGGGAACGGCAGCACTGCCTGCGGGGCAAACCTCACGTGGGAATTGAGCGACGGCACACTCTCCATCATCGGCATTGGCCCGATGTTCAACTATGCCGACGGATCGCAGACGCCGTGGGCGAGCCAGCGTGAGAGCATCCGCGCGCTGCGTATCGACGGGCGGGTGACGGCGATCGGCTCCTATGCTTTCGCGGGCTGCACCGGTATCCCCGCGCTGACGGTCACGGGCAGTCTCGGCACGATCGGCGCCCACGCCTTCGACGGCAGCGGCATTGCGACGCTGTGGATCCGCAGCATGGTGAAGACCATCGACGAGGGTGCGTTTGCCAACTGCACATCGCTGCAATCCGTCTCTATCTCCGGCATCGTGAACAGCATCGGCGCGGATGCGTTTTCCGGCTGCACCAACCTGAAGAACGTTACCGTCTCCGGTATGGTCAACCATGTTGCGCCGACGGCGTTCCCTGACGGCACGGTAATCAGCTACTGATGAACCGCATGAAGCAAAAAAGCAGCGTGTGCAACCGCACACGCTGCTTTTTGCTTCTTTATTATATACGCCACATCTGAGCTGCCATGAGCAGGCAGCCGTCCGCGCCCTCCAGCTCCAGAGAAACGCCGCCTGCGTTTTCCAGACGCACCGTTTCGCCAGCTGCGGCGCGCAGAGACTCTACGCCGCAGCGGACGATGCACGTGCCCGATGCGCAAAAAAGCAGCACGCTCTCGGCACGCTCGTCGGGAACGAAGGTTTCACGTCCGGCGCCGGGGCGGAACGCGGACATCTCACCGTCCGTCGCGCCCTTGCGCAGCATGAGGTTGAAATCGGTGCAGCGCCCCCGGGAGTGGGTGTCGTCCCCACCGTCGAAAGCGTGGATGTCGCCGGGATGTAGCGTCAGCTCCGCGCCGCCGTTGTGGGACAGGATCATGTCACCGTGCACCGTGGAGATGAAACGGCGGTAATCGGGCAGCGCGGTGAAGTCGGATTCGTCCAGCTCCACTGTGGCGCTGCTGACGCGCCAGAGAAAATCACGGTCGGCATAGACCGCGCCCGCGGGCGCAATGGCAAGCTGCGTCGTCGAACCGCCCGACCATTGGGTCGTGACATAGTCAGCGGGACGGAGCAGGGAGAGTGTTGTTTGCATGGCAGAACTTCCTTTCCAAAAAGCCCCCGGCGACAGCCGGAGGCTTTTATGTTTTATGGAGAACTTAGCCCTCGATCATGGCAACGACCTTGGCGAAACCGGCGTCTGCCAGCGGCAGAGCACGCTCCAGCAGCGCCTCGCCGCGCTTGCGGTACTCCGCGGCAAAAGCCTGATCCTTGAGCGAACCGATGTTGATCAGCACGTTCAGCCAGGCACCCTGCAGACCGGACTTGAGGCTCAGGAAAGCCACGCCCAGATCGCTGGCGGAGGTGTCGTTGAAACCGCGCTCCAGCAGCGACGCCGCGAGCGCGATGCCGTCGGCGCACAGCTCCATCATTTCCATCGGGGTCTTGGTGCAGCCCTTGAGCCCTTCCTGGATGGCGGCGGAACGCGCCGCTTTCTGCTCGTCGGTGTCCTTGGGCATGCCGAAAGCGTCGCTCACGACATTGAACGCCTCGGTGTCGCGGTCCATGACATCGAGCAGGCGCGCCTTGAGCGCATTGCCGCGCGTTTCGACCTCGGCGGCATACTCGGCAAATTCCGCGTACTTCTTGCGCCCCTGCGTCAGGCAGCCGACCATGGCGGTCAGCGCTGCGCCGATGGAACCCTCCAGCGCCGCGACGGAGCCGCCGCCGGGGGCGGGCGCGTCGGAGGCGACGGTGTCGACGAACTGGGTTACGGTCATATCAGCGAGTTTCATAGCGGCGTCTCCTTAGTGGTTCATATCGATCAGGTGATATTCCATGACCTGTTTCTTGCAGTCGAAGTCCTTCGCCTTGAGGTAGAACTCGGCGCAGTCGATCATCGCCTTGGCGGGCGTCAGGCCGACGATCTCGCTCTCGATGACGGTGGTGCCGTAACGCTCGGCAAGGCTCTTGATCATCTCGTAAGCAACGTAGAGCGGCGTGTCCTCAAAGTTGACCATGTTCATGGAGACCTGCGCGATGCCGCGGTCTTCCAGCATGAAGCCCATGGCCTTGCAGCTGCGGAAGCCGCCGGAGGAACCGCGGATGACCTTGGCGATCTTCTTGGCAATCTCCACGTCGGAGGTAGCGAGGTTGCAGTTGAACGCGATCAGCGGCATACGGGCGCCGATGGCGGTGATGCCGGCGGTGGGGTGGATCTTGCGCTCGCCGTAATCGGGTGCCCAATCCGGCTCCAGCAGCTTCGCGGGCATGCCCTCGAACTCGCCCTTGCGGCAGGTGGCGAGATTGCGGCGCTCGGGACGGGTGGCGCTGTCTTCATACAGGAAGGAGGGAACCTTCAGCTCGTCCCAGATGCGCTGGGCGACGCGCTTGGACATCTCGACGCACTCCTCCACGGTCACGTCCATCTGCGGGACGAAGGGGATGACGTCGGTGGCGCCCATGCGCTTGTGCTCGCCCTTGTGATGGTTCATGTCGATGCGCTCGGTCGCGACCTTCGTGAGCTGGAAGGTGACCTCTTCGATCGCCTCGGGAGAGCCGACGAGGGTGAACACGCAACGGTTGTGGTTGCCGTCGGTCTGAGCGTCGAACAGCGTGCAGCCGGGGACGCTGTTGGCGGCGGCGACGAGGGCATTGTAGGTCGCCTCATCCTTTTCCTTGCTGCAACTGAAATTGGGGATGCATTCAACGAGCTTCGCCATGAGAAAATACCTCCTAATTATTTTAAGCGTGATCCAAAGGTCCGCCTGTTTTGTACGACGATCATTATAACGCGAAACGGCGGCGCTTGTAAACGGAAACCTTTTGCTCTTTCCGTCGGTGGACTTTTCTTTTTTCAGCCTTGCCGACGGACGGGTGAAAAAAGAAAAGTGAAAACCGCGCAAAAGGTTTGACAAACCGGCGGCGCAAATTGTATACTACCTATAAACAAGGAGGCGCGTCGTCATGTATGAGAGCAAGATGAAATCGGAGGAGACCGAGCGTTTGTTTGAGGCGATCCTCTCGCTCCAATCCGTGGAGGAGTGCTATCGTTTCTTTGACGACCTGTGCACATTCAGCGAGATCCTTGCAATGTCGCAGCGTTTCCAGGTGGCGGAGGAGCTTTACGGCGGCAAGACGTTTTCACAGATCTCCAAGGAGATCGGCGTTTCCTCCACCACGATTACCCGCGTCAACCGTTGCCTGAACTACGGCGCGGAGGGCTATCGCACCGTGCTGGAACGCAAGCACCGGGACGATAAGCCGGAATAAAAGAATACTTACAAAAATAACGCCAGCCCTGCGGTCTCGCAGGGCTGGCGTTTGGCGTACAGGGTTATCAGATGTCGAGGATGGAGGCAGTGCCTTTTTGCCCCTCAACGAAAGCGGCAATGCGCGCGCCCGCATCGGCGGGGGAAAGCTTCTCCTGCTCGCCGGTCTTCATGTTCTTGCAGGTCACGACGCCGGCGTTGATCTCGTCCTCGCCGAGGAAGAGGACAAACGGCACGCCCAGCTTGTCGGCGTAGTTCATCTTCGCCTTGAACTTCTTCGCCTCTGTGTAGAGCTGCGTACGCAGGCCACTGGCGCGCAGTTCGGTGGCGAGGGAAACGGCGGCGGAGAGGTCGTCCGTCATGGGCAGGATCAGCGCGTCGGCAGGAGCGGTGGGCACCTCGCTGTTGAGCATGCCCTGCTCGCCGAGAACGTAGAACAGGCGCGTCAGACCGATGGAAATGCCTACGCCGGGGAGCTGGCGCTCCGTGTAGTACTCGGCGAGGTTGTCATAGCGGCCGCCGGAGCAGACCGAACCGATTTCCGGATGGTCAAGCAGCGTCGTCTCATAGACGGTGCCCGTGTAATAGTCGAGGCCGCGGGCGATGGTCAGGTCAACGGCGAAGTTCTCCGCCGGAACGCCGAAACCGCCGAGGTATTTTGCCACGGTGCCGAGCTCGTCCAGCCCCTCGTCAAAGACCGCGTTCTTGCCGCGATAGCCGGAGAGCGCGGCAAGCACCTCATCATTCGTGCCGTGAATGTTCGTGAAGGAGAGGATCGCGTTTGCCTGCTCTGCGGTGAGGTGCAGGTCGTCCACCAGAATGGCGCGCACACCGTCGGCACCGATCTTTTCCAGCTTGTCCACCGTGCGCATGATATCGCCGGACTTTTCGGCGAGACCCTGCATGGCATAAAAACCGTTGAGGATCTTGCGGTTGTTGATGCGGATCTGGAAACGCTTGAGTCCCAGACGCGAAAATACGGTATAGATGATTGCGGGGATCTCCGCGTCGTTGGTGATGTCCAGCGCGCCGTCGCCGATGACGTCGACGTCCGCCTGATAGAACTCGCGGAAACGGCCGCGCTGGGCGCGCTCGCCGCGATAAACCTTGCCGATCTGATAGCGTTTGAAGGGGAAGGCGAGGTCGGCGTAATGCAGCGCGACATACTTGGCCAGCGGTACCGTCAGGTCAAAACGCAGGCTCAGGTCGGTGTCGCCCTTGGAAAAGCGGTAGATCTGCTTTTCGGTTTCGCCGCCGCCCTTTGCCAACAGGATCTCGCTGGCCTCGATCAGCGGCGTGTCCAGCGGGGTGTAGCCAAACAGGGCATACGACGAACGGATGGTCTCCATGATGCGGTCCATTTGCATTTGCGCCGCAGGCAGCAGCTCCATAAAACCGGAGAGTGTGCGCGGCTTGATCTTCTCCATAATCAAGATCCTCCCAGCGTTGATAGTGCCATTATTGTACGCATCGGAGGCGTTCTTGTCAAGCCATAATACGGTGCCGTGATAGCATAATGACGCGGTGACAAAATATCACGATATCGTTATAAAGAACAAAAAATATTTCAAAATTGCAAAAGTTTTTGTTGAAATTAACGGATAGCTATGTTATCATAACACCGAAAAGGTCGCCACAGGGTGTTGTGTGGCGAGGCTCTGCCGGACAGAGGGGGAGCGCCCGATCGGGCGTCTGTGCGTCAGAGAGGTAATACACCGTTGAAAAACCAAATTTTGGAGAGAGAGGTATTTTTCCCATGGCAAGTGAAAAGAAAGTCAGACTCCCGAATGTCATTGAAGCCCTGCTGCCCATCGTCACGATGGCGGGCCTGATGATCTACGGCCTGCTGGGCGGCGTTTATGTCGACGCCCACATGCCCCTGATCGTTGCGATGTGCGTCGCCTGCGCCGTCGGTGTCGTCTGCGGCCACAGCTTTTCCGACATGCTCGCCGGTATGCTGGAGCGCCTGAACGCGACGCTCGAAGCGATCCTGATCCTCTGCACGGTCGGCCTTCTGATCTCGTCCTTTATGATCTCGGGCACCATCCCCGCCCTGATCTACTACGGTCTGGATCTGCTGACCCCGAAGCTGTTCCTGCCCATCGGCGCGATCCTCTGCGCCATCGTCGGCCTTGCCTGCGGCTCCTCATGGACCGCGACGGCCACCATGGGTATCGCGATGCTCGGCATCGGCGCGGGCCTCGGCATCAATCCCGCCCTGACCGCCGGTATGATCATCTCCGGCGCGTATGTCGGCGATAAGTTCTCCCCGCTGTCCGATACCACCAACCTCGCCGCGGGCGTTTCCAACACCGGCCTCTTCGATCACGTCACCGCGATGGTCTCCACCACCGGCCCCGTGTTCCTGATCTCGCTCGTGCTCTACGCCATCGTCGGCGCGAACATCGACCCCAGCAGCTATGACCCTGAGTTTGCGCAGGGCATTCAGGCGGCGATGAAGAGCGCGTTCAACATCAATCCCGCGCTGCTGTTGCCGATCGTCGTCGTTGTCGTGGTGTGCATCCTGCGCGTGCCCGGTCTCGTCGGCATCATGATCTCCGTCGTCACCGGCGTGGTCTTCGCCGTCATCTTCCAGGGCGGTTACGGCCTGAGCGATATCTTTGACGTTCTGCACTATGGCCCCGGCATTGAGGTCGAGGTTGGCGGCGCCGTCACCGAGGAGGTCGCGGAGCTGGCCAACAAGCTGCTCGCCAAGGGCGGTATGGACCATACCATGTGGACGATCAACCTCGTCCTGCTGGCGGTTGCCTACGGCGGCGCGCTGGAGCGCTGCGGCTGCGTCGAGACGCTCTTCGGCAACCTCAAGCACAAGCTCAACACCGTCGGCTCTCTGGTGCTCGCCACCATGCTGACCTCCATCTTCTGCGACGCCGCCATGGGCGACCAGTTCCTCGGCATCGGCGTTCCCGCCCCGCTGTACATGGACAAGTATGACGAGCTGGGCCTCGGCCGCAACATGCTCTCCCGTACGCTCGAAGACGCCGGTACGCTGTGGAGCCCGATGTTCCCGTGGACGGGCTGTGGCGCTTATCAGATGGGCGTTCTGGGTGTTCACCCCTTCGCCTACTTCCCGTATGCGTTCCTGAACCTGCTCAACCCGATCTACGCGGCGATCACCGCGTTCCTCGGCCGCAACATCTTCTGGGCTGACGGTGCTTACACCAACCTGCTTGGCCAGACCAAGATGAAGTCTGTCGCCGCCTGCCCGCCGGAGGCTCATGAGTATGCTGTCAAGCAGCTCGAAGCTGCCCGTGCGGCCGGCAAGGCTCCCAAGATCCAGGGTTGATTTTCCGGTAAAACTGTGATTACATAGGGCGAGGGGGATTTCCCCCTCGCCCGAACCGTAAAAGGAGGATGCCGCCATGCGTCGAACCGTACTTCCGTGGGAATCTGTCTCCGGAGCAAAATACCTTGCCGTCGACACCATGCAGAGAAAAGGCTGGGTCAGAAAGGGCGGCTGGGTGTTTGTTGCGGCGCTCGTGCTGGGCGGCGCCCTGACGCGCTGGAAGACCCTGTACCTCTTTGCCGTGCTCTACGCCCTCGCGCTGCTGATGGAGAAGTACGTCGCCGTGACGCAGCGGGGACTGGAGATCTTCCACCAGATGCAGGTCACCTCGAACTACGAGCGCTGGGACTGGGCGGATATCTACGCCGTCACCTACGAGCAGGATCCGCGCAACAGCGCCCGGATGATCCTCTATT
>CACZPK010000063.1 GCA_902783035.1 Oscillospiraceae bacterium | reverse complement strand
GATCGTACCGCCCTTACCCCGCGGCTTCTCCCTGATTTCTCTGCTCATGCCGCTTCAGCCCCTTCCGACAGGTCGGACAGCCTGGTGCTCATCAGGCGGTAGAGCTGGCACGAGGAAATGAAATAGATAGTCATATCCTCCGTGCCTGTACGCAAAAACCGGGGTCAGGAACATATCCACCGTTTTACTGTACACCGGGAACATATCCACTGTTTAGCGGTACGCAAGGAACATATCTACGATTGGCGGTTCGCGGGAACATACCGACAAACTGCGATTTTCCTATTTCATCCGCTTCTCAAAACGGAACATTCCATCCGGGAACTGCTCGTCAACCTGATCTGCCGTCTCAGGATCGTTCGGATTGGGATGATGGTTGTTGTAAAACTCCACGATGTGGAATCCGCACCGATTCACATAGAAATGGATGTTCCTCTTCTCAAAATACGGCGTGACGGTTTCCCAGACCTTCACCTTCGGGTGCAGCCGTTCAACAGCACACCACGCGGCGTATCCTATGCCTTTGCTGTGTCCCTTCGGCGTAACAAAAAGAATATCAAGGTCCCCTTTATCGCCTTCAACCTTTATAATCACACCACCGACGATCCTGCCGTTTTCCACAATACGGTATGCCTCGCCGCCGTCAATAGATTGCTCAATAGTCTCGCGGGAGATGATTTCTCCGTCTTCTTCATAGTAATCGTCCCGAAGGCCGAATTCTTCCAGAACACCGTAATTGAACGCTTCCTGATTATCGAGGATGAACTGTTCCCGGTCATCGGGAGTCAGGGGAACGAGCATAATTGCAGACTTTGACATTTCTGTCCATTCCTCTTTCGTCAGGAGGTTTACATGCCCTCTGCGTGTTTCACCCATCTGCGAGACGGGAGCATCCTCCGTCGTCCACTGATATTGGAAACCGAGCTTTTCCTGGACACGCTTCGATTTCTCGTTCCCGTCATAGTACCCACACCATATGCGCTCAAGCTTCAGATCCTCAAAGGCATGGCGCAGAAGCTCTCGCGCTGCCTCCGGTACAAGGCCCCGTCCCCAGTACGGGGCACCGATCCAGTAGCCCAGTTCCGCCTCGTCATCCTTTTCCGCAAGGTCATTATGATGAAAGCCAATGCTTCCGATGGGGAGACCTGTTTCCTTCAGCACGATGGCGTAGGTCTCTGGTGCAGCCAGCACGTCTCTTATGACCTCCCGGCTGTTTTCCACGCTGGTATGAACCGGCCAACCGCCAATGGGTCCAACACGAGGGTCTTTTGCATATCGATAGCATTCTTCCGCGTCCGCTTCTTCCCACGGACGGAGAATGAGTCTTTCCGTTTCTAAGATCATTGTTCCCATGTCCTTCGTCAGAGAGCCCACAACCCCACATTAATACTTTATTGTAGCAAGGAGATGTTAAGATTTCTGTCAACTTCCTATCTTTTTAACTCTCGTTATCGAAATTGCATCCATTTCTCCCGATTTCCGAGTTATGTAAACTTGATGGATTTTACTCACTTTCGTCCTCATCCCCATTTGTGGATCCTCTGAGGAATGGCGTAAAGGGAGAAACTCATGACGTAACGCTTTATTTAGAGACTTTCGAGCAAAACGGAAGGGATTTGAAGAGAATATTGCCGTTGCTAACTGACAAGCCAGTTGCCGGGTGATTCCATTCACTTGGGCTGCAAACTAATTTGCGCATAATACTTGACAGTACCTCCTTGGGCACACGGATGTTCCTCCCGACGCGGATGCTGCGGATCTGACCGCTGCGCACCAGCTCATACGCCGTGTTGCGTCCGATGCAGAGCACGGGCATCAAATCCTCGACCTTCATCACGGGCGGAAGGGGACTTCGCCCTCTTGCTCGGCGCGCGTCAGCTTCACCATCTGCAAGATGATGAAAAAGACTACGTCCACCAGCACGGTCACGGTGTCGTTGGAGTGCTCGATCTCGTAGTCCAGCTTCTTTTCCGACTTCAACAGCGGAAACCGCTTCGGACGATATGGCAGGTTGCTGTTCCAGCCGTACAGCGCGGCGGGGTCGTACAGGTTTATCCTGATTTTCTCCTGAATGACCTCATAGGTGAAGCCGAGGTGGTCGAGGCGGATGCCGCGCTCCCAGTCCGGCGCTTTCACCGTGCCGCGCTGCCAGTCGTACTCGTAGCCCTTGGACCGGAGCTGGGTGATCACACCGTCAAAGTTCATCGCGTAGCGTAGGCTGTCCTCAACGTCCCGTCGGAGCATGGCGCGGTGGGTCAGCTTGCCTTGCTTCTCCGCCCAAAACGCTCCGCGACTTTTTCCACCGTAGAACGGCGCGTCCTCCAAAACGGTGAGCTGGTGCTCGCGGCAGATGCGGTCGGAGATCTCGCGCAAGCGGATGTGGTCGCTGATATGGTTCTGAAATTTCTTCCCATCCTTGTAGGAAACGGCGTTGACTATCATGTGATTATGGTCGGTTTGCGTGTTCAGATGCGTCGTAACGAGCACCTGAAAGCGGTCGCCCCACATCTGCTTCGCGGTTTCGATGCCGATGCGGTGCGCCTCCTCCGGCGTGACCTCGCCGGTCTTGAATCTTTGATACCCGTGGTACGCGACAATCTGCCTTTTCAGCCCGAAACGTTTCTGCACCGCTGTCATGTCCTCGTAAGCATGCTCCGCCGTGCAATGGACGCCGGTGACGAAAAGCCGCTGATCGGTCTTGTCGTCGTTCTCCGCATAGCGAAGCACCTGGGCGAGATCGTCGTCCAGGTACTTCGGGTTGGTGGTCTTGTCCGGGTTGTCGGCGTAGCGGATGACCGCGCCGAGCGAGCTGCGCACGGGCCAGAAGCCTGTGGTTGCCATTTGTGTTCATCTCCTTTTGGGTATGGAAAACCCGATGCAGAACAATCCGCATCGGGTCATTGGGTTGTGAAATTGTCATCTTGACTCCCGGTCACGTTTCTTTTCACGCGTCTTCAGCTTTTGCAGGGAATAGTCCAGAATCTTCTCCTTGCGCTCCGCGAGCATGGTACGGTAAAAATCTTTCTGCAAGTCTCCGATAAACGGCGTGGTGTTTACCAAGTTCTCAATGGCACTCAATGTGAGCTTTGGCGTGATGCGCTTGAGCGCCGCGTTGCAGTCCGGATTCTTCAGCGAACTGATGAAGGCGCGATAGTTGATCTTCTGCCCGTTTTCGCGGATGGCGGAAAGTGGACGGTCGAAGATGCGGAGCTGCCGCTCTGCCGGGTCGTCCAGCACGGCGCGCATGATCGTTTCGTCGGCCTGCGGAAACAGACAGCTTCCGCAGTCGAAGACCGGGGCGAGCGTCACATCGTCGGTAAGCGTGTTATAGAGAAAGCCCCAGTTGCCGTTATGCCGGTCCCAGTTGCCGATCAGCGCGTCCACGATGAACATATCCCAAAAGCGGCGCGCCAACGCATCGGGGTCAAACACCGTCTGCTGATCGATGGCGTCCAAAATGTCGCCCAGCTCCGTTCCGGTGCCGTTGCTTCCGGAGTCGAGAACGGTGTTTTTGAGCGAGGTAAAATCCTGCAAAACAAGCCCTGCTCCCGTGAAGTCCTTGCAGGCAACTACGATCTTTTCCTTTCCTTTGATCCGATAGGTGCCAAGAAGTGTTTCCTGCGCGGGGATCCCTGCCAGTGCGAAGATGTGCGAGCCGAGATACTCGGAGATGCAGCCGTTCGCGTAGCTCATGTCCTGATTGAGCCTTGCCGCGCCGGGGAATTTCAGCATATACAGGACATCCTGATACATGACGGCGATCTTGTTGCCGTTGGCTCCGGCGTAGGTCTTTTTGCGCGTGGGCAGCGTGGTAAAATCAATCATCTACACTCACGACCTTTCCATCCGAAGATACTTCTCCCGCAGATACCATGCCTGTTCAGAGGAGATGTCCTGTTCCGTTTCAGCGGAGTTGATGTCGGCGTTCAGGTCGCACCAGTTCAGATCCCGATGCAGATCGTCCTTGCCAGCGTCCAAAAGCGCCCAGGTTGCGTTCATGGCGTCGATGGACTTGCGAAGATATGCCGGCAGTCCCTTCTCAAAGCGCGCATCGTTCTTGGGAAGCCCGGTCTCCCTCTGATAGTTCGCCGTGTCAATTTTCATCAAATCCTCCATCGTGCAACCCAGAGCTCTGGACAGCAGCAGAACGGTTTTCGCGTTGCAAGCGCCGATGTCGCTTTTTCCGGAGCAGATGTCGATCACGGTGGTCTTCGGCACGCCGCTAGCCTTGGAAAGATGGTACATCGTCATACCCTTTTCGTTTAGTATGGTCTGTAAATCCATGCTCATCACTTCCTTTGCTACAGTATATCGGCTTACCGACCTATTGTCAACTGTTCGTTTATTCCGGTGGTTGCCATCACCCGTCCCTCCCCGGCAAGATCAGCGTATCGCGCAGCTCGTCGAGTACGGTGAGAACGGCGGCGCTGGTACCGGCAGTCCGCGCGGCGTCGAGCTTGTCGCACAGAGCATAGAAGGCATCGGGCGGGATCGCGCGCGGCTCGTAGCCGAGACAACGCTGGCGGATATACTCGGAAACCGAGATGCCACAACGCGCGGCCTTGCGGGAGATGCGCTCCTTTTCAGCCGGTGTCACGCGCGTAAAGATACTTTTGAGTTGTTCCTTCATTATAAATATCACCTTTTTTTCATGCGGGGGATTGAGGGCGCAGCCCCCAAAGAAAGCCGCCTTACGGCGGCTCTGAACGGAGCTTGTACTATACAAGCTCCCTGCTGGTTATTCCATAAGACACGACTGTATCCGGATGGGGGGATGGGTCGTATAGCGTCGGTCTGGGCAATTCCTGTGCAGTAGGATTCTTCAGAGCGTTCTTCTTTCTGATGGCACCGGCACGGTGCCATCAGCGGGAGCGGAGCCGGAGAAAGGCACCGTGGCGGTGCCATCAGAAGAATTCGTCGAGCGCGGCAAGCGCCTCCGCCCGGTTCGTCTCCTGTTCCTCCGGCGTCAGCTCGGTCAGATCGCCGGCGCTCGACTTCTCCAGCTGAGAAACGTCAAGTGCAACGTGGCTCAGCTCCTCGCGGATAATCTGCCGGAGCAATTCAGCCTGCGAGCTGCCGTTCATATGCTCGATGATCGCCTCAATGACAAAGCGGTTTCGGGAGCCGCGCTTCATGCTTTGCAGGAATGAGGCGGCCTGCCGCTCCGCTTCGCTGCGTTCATCAAAGCGAACATTGAATCGGTAGTCGCTCATCACACCTTGCCTGCCTGAATCTGAATCTCCGCCATATATTCGTAACCCTTGGCGGCGGCGCAGATGTCGTCCACAAACTTCACACGCTCGGGGTCGTAGCTGTAGAAGTGCTTTACAAGGCGCCTGCCCCCGCCTGTGATGGTGAGCGGCATGGTATCGGCATCGTAGCCATGATCGCGCAGTCGATGGAAGATTTCTTCCACATATTCGGTAGCGGCATCACGGATGATGGCAAGATCGTTTTTCCGGATGTTTGCCGTGCCGGTGCGGAACACCTCTTCGATGATGGCGTCGTTCAGCTCACGCTGCGTCCGGCGCATGAACGCCTCGCGCACGGCGAGCGTACACTGGTGGACGCCGAACTTCTCTGTGAACATCTTCCCGGACTGCGGTTTGCCGTTCACAAGGTACAGCACGTTCATCGTTCCGTTGCCAATGTCCACGACGAGATTCAGACCTTTGAGCTTCGTTGCAAAGGGCGCGACGGCGGCGTATCCCTGCGGGTAGACTTTCACGCCGGCGACGTGGATGTGGTAGTCCACTTTCCGATAGGTGAAGCGGACTTCTTCATTCCGGCTGAGGTACTTGGTGAATTCGTCCCTTTGCCCGGATGTCCATGTCAGCGGCAGACCGACGGCGAGGAAGACGTTTGCCTCCGTCAGATTTGCGTCTGCCAGCTCACAGGCGATGGCGGCGAGCGTCAGGAGATAGTAGTCGTCGTCCAGCAGCAGGCAGTTCCCGTCCACGCAGTTGCAGCAGCCGCTTCGCACGAGCTGTCGGATGGGTTCCACCTGCTCCGGTTTGATCTTCCATCTCATAGGCAGGCCTCCCTTCGTGATTTTGGGCAGCAAAAGAGCCGCTGGGTATGTCACCCGGCGGCTTTTCACTGCCTTCTACTCTCTTAATACGTCGAAATCACGATTTTCAATGGAATCGCGCAACATGGTTAAATCAAAAAGCGCAACAACGAGAAATCGTTGATAATAAGGCGCTTCTATGATATAGTTAGGTTTGATAATCAATATCGCATCGAAAAATCACGCAAATTTTTCAAAATTTCTTTACAGTCCGGATTATGGTACAATGGATTTGAGAGAATGGAGGCTGGGCACATGGCAATGATGTTCTCGGAGGGCATCTTCACAGCGGATTACCGCGACGGCTGCGTCTATCTCGGCGGTAAGAAGTATCCCGCCGGATACTTCGTCCTGCAATTTATGAATCGTTACTGATCAGATGAAACAGGCGAGCGCTGATCGAATGAATGAATACATCAAGCGTGTTCTACCGGGATGAAGAATTCTTATAAGGGAAAACTTTTTCCCAAAAGGGACAATGCAATACCCGCATAAACAAAGGGTTTCAAGGCTGTTAGCAAACGCTACAAAGGGGCACAAAAAATTCTCGTAAGGGAAAAAATAAGGGAAAACTCATTTTTGGCGATTTTTTGAAATGTATTTTTTGCAATTGTGTCGATACTAATACGGCTAATAAAAAGCAGAATTGTCCGTAATTGCAATAATTACGGACAATTCAAAATGGCTAAGGGAGACAATTTAGAACCCGGTGCGTTGCGTTAAAAATTTACCCCAGTTTCAAAAACTCTCCAAACTATTTCGACGGTTTTGATGATAATCAGTAGGCTGACGTCTCAAAACTTGATCTTGCCCTCGGTTGAACCGTTCGCCACATAGTACAAGGTGCTGTCCTCCGGCTTGAGGTACAGGTTCAGCTCCGTCAGCAGCGTTCTCTTGTGGTTTGCCTTGAAATCGTCCTTCGCAGCCTGAACCAGTGCTTTGACGTCGATGTCCCTGCCGCCGTACTGCATCGTCAGCGTCGGCGTCATGGCATCGGCTTTTTTCTTTTCTTCCGCACGCGCCCTGGCGTTTGCCGCCTTCTCCGCAGCTGTCATCGGTTTGCGTCCGGGCTTTTTGGCGGGTTCAGCTTTCGCAGCAGGCGTTTTCTTTGCCGTCTTGGGTGCAGCAGCCTTTTTCTCGACAGCCGGCTTTGCTACATCTTCGGCTTTCTTTGGCTTAGCGTCCTTTGTCACCTTCGGCCCGGTTTTCGCCTTTACGGTCGAGGCCGCCTTCTTTGCCGCAGGCTTCCTGGCAGGCTTTGTTTCGCCTGTCTTCTTTGTTTCTGCTTTTTGGGGCTCGGGCT